>JBBAVS010000021.1:3399-44468 GCA_040397585.1 Pirellulales bacterium | reverse complement strand
CCGGGATCGCGGCTACGGCGTTGGCGGCGGGCAGACGCGGTGGCTGTAGAGGGCCAGGCCGTGGGCCGCGTGGTAGAGGCCGCCGCATTCCACGTCGAGATCGGCGGTCTGCTCCAGCAGCGTGACCAGCCGCTCCGCCGCCCGGACGACCCAGGGCTCGGCGAGCCGCTCGTCGTCGAGGGCGAGCGCCAGCACCTCGAACACGTGTCCCGTGGCGCTCAGCCGGGCGAAAACATCGGGCGACGTGCCCGGCCGCTCGAAGGGCCGCACGGCGAACGAGCCGTCGGGCTGCTGGAACCGTCGGGCGCGATCGATCTCTCCGTCGAGCACGGCGGCCGCCTCGGCCCAGCCGCCGGTCGGCGCGGCGCCGGTCGCGCGGCGGTGCGCATCGACAGCCGCCGCGAGGCCGTAGAGGCGATGGGCGCCGCCGCAGGCGGCCGAGGGGATGTCGGCCGCGGCCTCCATGGTGACCACCCTCTCGGTCGTCCAGCGGTCGCCGTCGCCCGCCGTCCACGCCGCGTCGACGGGCAGCCAGGCCGACAGTGCCATCAGCGTCCAGGTCGCCTCCTGCCCCTCGCGGATGTCGTGCTTGGCCTGCGCGAGCAGGTCGGCCACGGTCCACGCGCGGCCGCCCACGGTGAGCGGCGTGTCGAGCGGAATCCCGCCCGCGGGTCGGGCCGCGCCGGTGCCAACGCCGCACTGGGAGAGGTAGCCGAGCCACTGGTCGGGATGCCCTTGGCCCATCGTGCTGCCCTCCTCGACGATCGCGACCACACCCGGCGTGCCGGACCGGAGCTTCCAGCCCACGAGCGATCCGCCGTCGAGCAGGTAGCCGAGGGCGGGCGTGGCCTGGCCCTGCACGGCGAGGGGAAATTCGGGGCCGAAGGCGAGGATGCCGTGCACGACCTGCCAGGCACCGTGGACGTCTGCGTCGAGGCGGCGGCCGTCGCGGGCATGGCGGAGCACGGCATCGATCCGCCGGCAGAGGTCGCCCGGGGCGGCCCGCACGGCGGCCGGGGCCTCCGCGGGGGCTGCCGGCGGGACCGGGGCGTGGCAGCCGGCGGCCACCGCCGCCGCGGCGGCCACGAGGAATCGGACGAGCGGGGCGGGAACCGAACGGGGGGATGGTGCGTAGTGCATGAACAGGCCGGCGGTGCCGGCTGATCGGCCGCCGGGCTGTCGCCTAGAATAGTTCGACGTCCCGAGCGGAGCGACCAGTCCGCCAGCGGCCCACGCCAAAGGAGACGACGTTCCCATGCCAGGCTTCTATTTTGACCCCGCGTACATGCTCTGGATCGCCCCGGCCATGCTCTTGGCCATGTGGGCCCAGTGGCGGGTGCACTCGGCCTTCGCCGCGGCCTCTCGCGAGCCGTCTTCCCTGACGGGGGCGGCGGCGGCCCGCCACATCCTCGACTCGGCCGGGGCACACGACGTGGAGATCGAGCCCGTGGCCGGGCAACTCAACGACCACTACGACCCGCAGGCGAAGGTGCTGCGGCTCTCCGAGGGGGTGTATGGCGCCCGCTCGCTGGCGGCGGTCGGCATCGCCGCCCACGAGGCCGGGCATGCCCTGCAGGACGCTCAGGGCTACCCCCTGATGGCCGTGCGGAATGCCGCCGTCGGTGTGGCCAACTTCGGCAGCGGCCTCGGCTTCTTCGTGTTCATGATCGGCCTGGGGATGGCGCTCAAGCCGATCGCCTGGCTGGGGATCGCGCTCTTCGCCGGCACCGTGTTCTTCCAGCTGGTGAACCTGCCGGTCGAGATCGACGCCAGCAACCGCGCCAAGGCGCAGCTCGTGAGCCTGGGGATCGTGCCCGCGGCCGAGATGCCGGCCGTGAACAGCGTGCTCAACGCGGCGGCCTGGACCTACGTGGCCGGCACGCTCCAGAGCATCCTCACGCTGCTCTACTACGCCAGCTACCTCGTCGGCTCCAACGACGACCGCTAGGCCACCAGGCGGGGGCGGAGCAGGGGTGGCGAGTGCTGGATCTCACCCGTTTGAGTCATGGCGGAAGGTTCGCTGGCCAGCCTAGGGTTAAATGATTCGGCTGCGGTTCGCTCCGCGGCTCCCCATCCACGTGCCTGTTGAGGCGGGCGGCGATGTCTTCGTCCGGAACCGCGAGCCGTGCTGCGATATCGCTACGCTGGGTCGTGGCGGCGACCGCGGCCGTCGTGCTCGTCCGCGCGTCCCTGGCCGCCGACGTGAGCACCCTCTACACCCAGACCGGCACCGACGCGACCTGGCAGCAGCTCCTGGCCAGCAACGCCATCCCGATCGGCACCACGTCCACCGCAGGCGTCACCGGTTCGGTCATCAACGTCAACAACAGTCTCGTGGAAGTCGGCCCCAACAAGGGCAACGCCATCATCAGCAATCTGCGGCTCCACACGCTGGGCAACTCGAGCGTGACCCGCAGCTCTTTCTCGAAGTGGTCGCGGTGGTATCAGGAGGATGGCACCACGCAGGTGTTTCGGCTCTTCAAGGACGAGGTCAACGTCCAGAACACCCGACCCAACGCCGCCCGCATCGAGTCGTTCAATCCGGACATCGACTGGGCCGCCGGTGACGGCTGGTTCAAGTGGCAGGGCACGTACACCATCATCAAGCCGCTTGGCGCCGCCGTCTTTCAGGCCAAGAACTCGGATAACGACTGGGCCGTGATGATCAACACCAACGGCAATGGCGACGTGACCCTCAACCATCGCACCGGCACCGACGAGGTGCTGGCGACGAACATGGTCGGTCAGCCGTTCGACATCACCGTCTACGACAACGGCACGAACTACGCCGTGTACATGAACGACGTGTACCGTGGCTACGGATCGTTCAGTCGGCCGACAGGCCTCAGCGAGTTTCGCTGGGGCATGTACGTGGGCGACAGCGTGCCGGCGAGAGATGCGATGCTGTTCGTGACGGGGGCGAAGATCTCCTCCAACGTGATCGCGCCGCCGAAGCTGTCAGGCTCGCTCGGCTCCCTGCCCGCCAGGGTGATCCGCGGCGCGTCGGTCTCGGGCACGCTCTCGGTCTCGAACTCGATCCCAGTCACGTCCTCGACGGGCGCCGCCCGGCTCGACTACACCTATGCGTCGAGCGGATTCCTCACGGGCTCCGGCACCGGTTCCGACATGGCCCTCGGCGGGGCCAGCACGCACGCCCTCGCCGTGAACACGGCTGCCGTCGGCCTCGTCACGGGCACGGTCTCGGCGACGGCGACGACCCCGCAGGCCGCCACGCCGACCTTCAGCCAGACGGCTTCGATGAGCGTGCTGGACCACGCGATCGGCTCGTTTTCGGCCGACAGCACGCTCACGACCATCGACTTCGACTTCGGCACCCTCGCCCAGGGATCCGGAACGGCCAGCCGGGTTTTCTCGATCTTCAATCGCGCCGGCTCCCTCGGGGCCGCCTGGACCGCGAAGCTCGACCTCGACGGAATCACGTCGAGCGGTTCGGGCGTGTTCTCGACCACGCTCGCGCCGTTCACGAACCTGGCGTCGGGATCTTCCCTCGCCTTCAACCTGTCGATGCTGACCGCGACGACGGGGATCTATTCGGGGACCTATTCCCTGAACCTGTCCGACGAGAACGTGCCGGGGGCGACGACCCAGAGCATGCTGTTCACCGTCCGGGGGATCGTCGCGCCGACGGCGCTGTCGTCGATGTGGACGCCATCGGCCGGCGGGTCGTGGACGACGGGAACGAACTGGTCGGCGGGCGTGCCGAACTCTTCCGCCTCGGTGGCTACGATCGGATCGGCTCTCGCCACGCCTGCGACGATCACACTCGACGCGCCGATCACGCTCAACATCCTCTCGTACGCAGCCACGGGCACGATTGCCGCGGGCAGCGGCGGTTCGCTCGCGTTCGGCGGCACGAGCCCGACCGTGATGGTCTCGAACTCGCTCACGATCACCGCACCGCTCTCGGGGGGCTTTCTCAAGGATGGAGCCGGCACGCTCTTCCTCACCGCGTCGAACGCGTCGCCGGGCACGATCACGGCGGCCGGCGGTGTCCTCGACGTCACCACCACGTCGTTCGCCAGGCCCGGCCGCATCTATTCGGTCGCCAATGGGGCCGTGCTCTCCCTCTCCGGAACGTCTTCGGTCTTCTTCGGCACCACCGGGACGACGACGCTCGCAGGTGACGGGGTGGTGCGGGTGAGCGCGGGCACCACGCTCACGAGTCCTAACACGACCGGCCAGGGCGACCTCGTGGTGCAGCTGGGCCCGGCGGCCACGCTGGAGGTGAACGGCGTGCTGGGCGCAGGCTTCACGGCCGGCCGCGGCACGATCGACTGGACGAACAACCGGGCCGACCTCGCCCTGGGGCCGGCGGCCCGCTTCAACGCCCAGACGACACCGCGGGTGTTCGTCGACGCCCTGCTCGGCAGCGGGTCGATCACCAAGACCTCGACCGGCAGCACGGTGCTCACGATCGGCGTCGCCGGCGGCTCCGGCACCTTCGCTGGGCTGATCGCCAACCCGACCGGCACGATCTCGCTCGTGAAGACCGGCGCCGGCACGCAGGTGCTCGCCGCAGCCACCGCGTTTTCCGGGTCGACGTCGGTCGCCCAGGGCGTGCTCCGGATCGACCATGCCAATGCCCTCGGTGCGAGCATGGTGTCGGTCGCCGCCGGGGCCACGCTCTCCGTGGGCCCGCAGGTGCAGGCGACGGTGCCAGGTCTCGCCAACGGCGGCCAGGTGGACGTGGGCCTCGGAAAGCTCACGGTCACCTCCGGACAGACCGCTGCCCGCCTTGCAAACCAGATCATGAGCGGCATCGTCTCCGCTGGCACGGCTGGAATCACGTCGAGCGATGCGGCTCTGAGCGGCGGTGCGTTCACGGTGGGCTGGCTCGACAATGGCGACGGCTCGATGACGTTCGGCTACGCGGCTCCCGGCGACACGAATCTCGACTGGTCGATCGACATCCTCGACGTGGCCAACTTCCTTGGCGGCGGCAAGTTCAACTCTGGCTCGTCGGCTTCATGGGTCGATGGCGATTTCAACTACGACAGTGTGATGGACATCCTCGACATCGCAGACTTCATGTCGTCGGGGCTGTTCAACGCGGGCCCGTACAACGACCGCCCGCCGAGCATTGCTGCGGTCCCTGAGCCAGCCCCGCTCACCCTGACGATCGCAGGGCTTGCCTGCGCAGGCTGGCGGATGGTGCGGCGTCGTGGTCGTCTTCGCGGAGAATATGGGTGCGGCCGTGAGGCCTTCACCCGATCGGGTGACACCGCCTGCCCCGCTTGAGCGATGGCCGGCCAAACTCCCTTCCGCGACGATGGGGCTGGTACACACGCGTGTGTGCAGGGGGCGATCGACGGCCTGTCGAAACGAGGGTCATACAACCGATGATGACATCCATGTCTTGCTCACGCGGGCGCCCTGCTGACACGCCCGATCCCGCGAACGGAAGTTCGTCGCGCGACGACGGGTTCACCCTCGTCGAACTGCTCGTGGTGATCGCGATCATCGCCACGCTCATCGGCCTCTTGCTGCCGGCGGTGCAGACGGCGCGGGAGGCTGCCCGCCGGTCGGCGTGCTCGAACAACCTCAAACAGATCGGGCTCGGCGCGCTGACGTACGTGAGCGCGAAGAACAATCAACTTCCGCCCGGGTCACCCCAGAAGGCCGGCGGCGGCACCGCCTACCACGGGCTGTTCAGCTACCTGCTGCCCTTTCTCGAGCAGAAGGCGGTGTGGGACACGCTCTCGCTCGACAAGGCACCGCGGCTCGAGACCACGGCCCGCTACGCGTTGATCCCTGCGTATGTCTGCCCGTCGTGGTCTGGTCCCGCGGTGTTCCAGGGCCAGCCCTACGACTACATGGACGGCGCGATCACGACCTACCAGGGCTGCAACGGAGCCCACCTCACGCCGAACCCAAACCTGCTCACGAGCACCCAGGGCGACATCCCGAACACGGGCCTCGTCCGCTCGGGCGAGGGCGCCACCGCGAAGGAGGCGACCGCCGCGGCCACGCTGAAGCTCCGGCAGGTGACCGACGGCATGTCGAAGACGCTGTTCGTCGCGGAGTTCATCCACATCGACTCCGGCAGTGCCGCGCCGGGGAACGTGCGTCCCTGGGTGCTCTCCAACAACGGCCTGCGCGGGCTCTACACTGCGAAGCTCGTCGATCTGTCGCCGAACCAGCTCGTGATGCGGGATGTCGGCGGCATCCAGTTCAACGAACTTCCCTTCAGCAGCAAGCACCCGGGCGGAGTGATGGGCGCGTATGGCGACGGAAGCGTGCGTTGGATCGACGATATGATCGCCATCGACGTCTACAAGGCCCAGGCCACCGCTGCGGGCGGGGAAGTGGCCGCCGGGCAATGAGCGTGACACCGATGACGACACCGACGTGGGTGAGATTCGGGTGGCGCTGCTGCGTGGTGGCGGCATGCCTGCTGGCGGTCGGCTGCGGCAGCCGCGTCGCGCTCGTGCCCGCCGAGGGGCGGGTGACGCTCGATGGCAAGCCGCTGGAGTTTGGCGCCATCATGGTCCAGCCGACGGCCGGGCCGGCGGCCCAGGGTAAGATCAACAGCGACGGCACATTCCGCCTCGGTACGTTCAAGCCCGACGATGGAGCGATCCCGGGGCAGGCGACGGTGCGGGTGATCTGCCGCAAGGATGTGACGCAGCCGGGCGGCGAGCGGGCCTACGGCCCCAGCCTGATTCCGGATCGGTACGGCCGTTTCGACACCAGCGGTCTGACGGTCGAGATCAAGGCCGGGATGAAGCCCCTCACAATCGACCTCTCCCGCAAATGATGCTTCACGGCAACCGCTCGCTTCACACCTGGGTTCTCGTGGCCGCAGCCTTCGCGACGACGCGGGGTGCGGTCGGTCAAGCCGCCGTCGAGGCCGACGTCGTCGTGTACGGGGCCACGGCCACGGGGCTGGCCGCCGCGATCCAGTCGGCCCGCATGGGTCACAGGACCGTCGTCGTGGAAGCCTCCGACCACGTTGGCGGGATGACGACCGGCGGGCTGTCGAGCAGCGACGTGGGCAAGGCCTGGTCGATCGGCGGCGTCGCCTCGGAGTTCTACGCGCGCGTGGGCCGGACGTATGGCCCCGAGGAGCGGACGGCCTTCGGGTCGGACGACCGGGTGTTCCACTTCGAGCCCAAGGTGGCCCGTGCCGTGTTCGACGCCTGGCTCCGCGAGGCCGGCGTCGAGGTGATCACGAGCGAGCCGCTCGATCTGGCCGCGGGCGTGATCAAGAAGGACGGCCGGATCGAGTCGATCCGCAGCGAGTCGGGCCGGGTGTTTCGCGGCAGGGTGTTCATCGACGCCAGCTTCGAGGGCGACGTGATGGCGAAGGCGGGTGTGTCCTCCACAGTCGGCCGCGAGCCCGAGTCGAAGTATGGCGAGTCGCTCGCCGGGATCCGCCGCGGCGACCGCAAGCCGCGGCCGCACTACACGCAGGGCGACAAGGACCACTTCACCACCGCCGTCGATCCCTACGTTACGGCCGGCGATCCGGTGAGTGGGCTGCTGCCGTGGGTGAAACAAGTCGACTTTGCCACGTTCGTCAACGGCACCGGCGACGAGGGCCTCCAGGCCTACAACTACCGGCTCTGCGTGACCGACGATCCGGCGAACCGGATCCCGTTCGAGAAGCCCGAAGGCTATCGTGAACTCGACCACGAACTCCTTCTGCGGGTGCTGGAGTCGGGCGACGTCCGCCTGCCGATCCTGATCCACAAGCTTCCCAACCGGAAGTTCGACTGGAACAGCATGCACGCCGTGGGCACCGACCTGCCCGGGGCGAACTGGGGCTATCCCGAGGCGAATCACGTCGAGCGGGCGCGGATCGCGGCGGTCCACGCCCTCTACGCCAAGGGCGTGATGTGGACGCTCGCCTACCACCCTCGCGTGCCCGAGTCGATCCGTGAGGTCGTCTCGCGGCACGGCTGGTGCAAGGACGAGTTCGCGGCCGGAAGGGGCTTCTCGCCGCAGCTCTATGTCCGCGAGGGACGGCGGATGCTGGCCGACGCGGTGGTCACGCAGGGAGTCTGCATGGGCAAGGAGCTCTGCGAGGATCCCGTGGCCCTCGGCTCGTTCGGGCTTGACTCCCATGCCGTGCAGTACTTCGTGAACGAGCAGGGGCACGTGCACCGTGAGGGTGTGTTCTGGATCGTGCCGCCGAAGCCCTACGGCATCTCCTGGCGGGCGATCCGCCCCAAGCGGGAGGAGTGCACGAACCTGCTCGTGCCCACGTGCGTTAGCGCCTCGCACGCCGCCTACGGCTCGCTGCGGATGGAGCCTGTCTACATGGCCCTCGGGCAGGCGGCCGGGACGGCGGCGGCATTCGCGATCGAGGCCGGCTCCGCCGTGCAGGATGTCCCCTATGCCATGCTCCGCGACCGGCTGCTGGCCGACGGCGCCAAGCTTTCCGGCAACGCCGCCCCGCGGCCCAAGGTGGGTGCAGGCGGGCAAGCTGCACAGCCATCACCCTGAGCCCGAGCCCACCGCAGGTTTCAAACCTGCGGCCACTTTCCCACGTGGGTGCAGGTTTGCAACCTGCACAGCCATCACCCTGCGTCTGGACTCACCGCAGGTTCAAAACCTGCGGCCACGGTTCGCCAGCTCAGGTCATCCCGCCAAGACCCGATCGGGTGACAGCGCCACAGGATCGTCGCGGGACGCGCGGCACGGTCGTCATGGCTGGCTACACTTCAAGCATCGGCACGGCCGATAGGAAGTTGCGTGCGGCTGCGCCATGATCGCCCTGACCTCATCCACACGTCGCAGCCGCATTGCCGCCTGGGCGGCGCTCGTCGCGGCCGTGGCCATGGCGACGCCCGCCGCGGCCCAGTCGCCGGCGCCCCCGGGCCTCGCCGCCACGCTCGCCGCCGAGAACCGCGACGCGCTCGTCGCCGACGTCGCCCGGCGCGGCGATTCCGCCCGGGGCTCCACGATCTTCCACACGCGGCACCTCACCTGCGTGCAGTGCCATGTGTCGGGCACCGGACCGTCGCCACTCGGGCCGAACCTTGCCGCGATGCCGCCGGACGTGCCGCACGAGAAACTCGTCGCCCACCTCGTGGAATCGATCCTCGACCCCTCGGCCATGATCCGTCCGGAGCATCGCGGCGTGACGATCGTCACCGATGAGGGCAGGAGCCTGACGGGCCTGGTGGCCCGCGAGACCCCCGACGAACTCGTGCTCCGCGATGCCGCGAGCGGCGGCGGCGAGACGGCGATCCCGAAGAACACGATCGACGAGCGGGTGTCGTCGGCGCAGTCGCTGATGCCGGCGGGGCTGCCCAACCTGCTCCGCGATCGAGGGGAGTTTCTCGACCTCGTCCGCTACCTCTCCGAGGTGGCGGCAGGCGGCCCGGATCGGGCGGCGGCGCTGCCGCCCGATCCGGCCGTGCTCGCCGTGCAGGGTCCGGCCGCCTACGAGGCCGACGTCGATCACGCGGCCTTTCTTCGCGACTGGCGCAGCCCGAAGAAGTCCCGGGCCGCGTTCACCCGCGGGGAGGCGATCTACGGCCGCGTGTGCGCCAACTGCCACGGCACGCTCGACGCGGCAGGCTCGCTCCCCACCGCGCTGCGGTTCGCCGAGGGGAAGTTCAAGCACGGCGGCGATCCACACGCCATGTATCGCACGCTCACCAGTGGCAACGGCCTGATGGTGGCGCAGACGTGGATGGTGCCGGCGCAGAAGTACGACGTGATCCACTACATCCGCGAGACCTTCCTCAAGGACCGCAACGCGGCCTTCTACACCGCCATCACGCCGGAGTATCTCGCCGCGCTGCCCAAGGGCACGACGCGGGGGCCCGAGCCCTCGACGATCGAGACCTGGCGGCTGCACGACTACGGCCCCTTCCTCGCCGGCACGTTCGAGGTCGGCAAGGGCACGGGCCGTGATGTGGAAGGCGACGGCATCGCCCGCAAGGGGCTCGCGGTGCGGCTCGATCCCGGCACGGGCGGCGTGGGCCGCGGCCACGCCTGGATGCTCTACGAGCTCGACACCCTCCGCGCCGCCGCCTTCTGGACCGGCGACGCCTTCATCGACTGGGCCGGGATCAACTTCGACGGCCGCCATGGGCGGCATCCTCGGATCGCCGGCGACGTGCAGGCCCAGCTTGCCACGATGCCGGGCTGGGCCAACCCCGACACCGGCTCGTTCGCCGACCCGAGGCCGCTTGGCCGCGATGAGAAGCCCTACGGACCGCTTCCCCGCGACCACGTTCGCTTCCGCGGGCTGCACCACGTGACCGCGGCGGGCAGCACCGCCGACGCGCCCCGGTCGGCGGTCGTGCTCGACTACCTCGTGGGCTCGACGCCCGTGCTGGAGATGGCGGCCCTCGGGGCCCCGCTGGCGGTCGAGGGCCGCGAGCTGCCGGTCGCGATCCGCTCGTTCTCGCTCGGACCCCGGCCGAAGCCTCTCACGGTGAGGCTGGCCGCGGCGCCGGCGGCGGCCGCGGTGACCGGCCCTCAGGCGGCCATGGTTGCCTCCGTGAACCTCGTGGCCACCGACGGCTTTGTCGATCTCCAGATCCCGGCCGGGAACGATCCGCTGGACGTGGCCGTGGCGATCGCGGCGGCCGATGTCGAGGCCCTCGCCCGCCATGCCGCGTCGCTCGAGGTCCCGCGGCCCCGCGCGCTCGTCGGCCGCCCCGCTCCGCAGCTCTGGCCCACGGTGGTGGAAACGTCGATCGCCGCCGGTGGCGACGCGGGTCCCTTCGCGGTGGACACGCTCTCCGCTCCCGACGCCAATCCGTGGAACGCCCAGCTGCGATTCTCGGGGATCGACTTCATCGGCCCCGACGAGGCCGTGCTCTGCACCTGGGATGGCGACGTCTGGCGGGTCCGCGGCATCGCGGCCGCCTCGGGCACGCTCGCCTGGCGGCGGATCGCCTCGGGGCTCTTCCAGCCGCTGGGCATCAAGCTGATCGGCGGCACGATCCACGTGGCCTGCCGAGACCGGATCGTGAAGCTCCTCGACCTCGACGGCGACGGCCTCACCGACCGCTACGACACCTTCAACGACGACCACCAGGTGACCGAGCACTTCCACGAGTTCGCGATGGGCCTGGAGACCGACGCGAGCGGCAACCTCTACTACGCCAAGAGCGCCCGGCACGCGCTGCCCGCCGTCGTGCCCCACCACGGCACGCTGCTGAAGGTCGCCCCCGACGGCTCGGCCACCGAGATCGTGGCCAACGGCTTCCGCGCGGCCAACGGCGTGTGCGTCGAGCCCGACGGCACGTTCTGGGTGACCGACCAGGAGGGGCACTGGAACCCGAAGAACCGCATCAATCACGTCCGCCCCGGCGGGTTCTACGGCAACATGTTCGGCTATCACGACGTCACCGACTCGAGCGACGCCGCGATGGATCCGCCCGCCTTCTGGATCACCAACGCCTTCGATCGCTCGCCGGCCGAACTGCTCCGCGTGGCCAGCGAGAAGTGGGCGCCGCTCACCGGGGGGCTCCTCGAACTCTCCTACGGCGAAGGCCGGATCCACCTCGTGCTCACCGAGCCCGTGGCCGGCCGGCCCGGCCTCGATCAGGGGGGCATGGTGGCCCTGCCGATGCCCGACCTGCCGACGGGCGTGATGCGGGGCCGGTTTCATCCGGCCGACGGCCAGCTCTACGCCTGCGGACTCTTTGCCTGGGCCGGCAACCGCACGCAGCCCGGAGGCTTCTTCCGCATCCGCCGCACCGACCGGCCGCTGCATCTGCCGGTCGCGCTCCATGCGGCGACCGGTGAGATCACGCTCACGTTTTCCGAACCGCTCGACCGCGCCGCGGCGGTCGAGCCCGGCAGGTGGAAGGTCCGGACCTGGAATCTGAAGCGGTCTGCGAACTACGGATCCGATCACTTCGACGACACGTCGCGAGGCGTGGCCACGGTCGACGTGTCCGCCGACGGGCGGACGGTCACGCTCCGCGTGCCGGCCTTCGCGGCCGCCTGGTGCTACTCGGTCGAGTGGGATATCGCTGCCGCCGCCGGCGCTCCGGTCCGTGGACTTCTCCACGGCAGCGTGCACTGAGCCGCGCCGAGGCGTGCCTCGACACGCCGCCGCGATCGTTCACGCGATGGGTGTCCTTCGGCAGGCCCGTGACTACCCGCGGCTCGATTGGCGGCGACGCAGCGCCATCGCCGCCGCCAAGGCGACGACCGCCGCGCCGAGGCCTGTCGGCTCGGGCACGGCCGCGACCGCACCCGCCTGACTGGGGGCCGAGTTGTAGGCCCCCGCGTCGAACAGGCCGTTGGAGAGGAAGCTCGCCGCGTCGAGGATGTCGACGAACCCGTCGTAGGTGAAATCGCCATCGTTCCATGATGCGGGCGATCCCGAGTCGAACTTCCCGCCGGCGAGGAAGTTGCTGGCGTCGAGGATGTCCACCGTCCAGTCCAGGTTCGTGTCGCCCGCCGCGGCGAACGCGAACGTCACGGAGCCGTCGCCGTTGTCGAGCCAGCCCACGGTGCGGTCGCCGCCGCTGGCGGCTGCCGTGCTGGAGGTGATGCCCGATGTGCCGTTCCATGAGCCGTCGCCCCGGCCGGTCACGAGGGCCGTGACCATGTCCACGGCGGACAGGCCCGACGAGACGGTCACGAAGCCGTTGCCCACGTCGGTGAGGCCGCCGGCGTTCGGGGCCAGCCCGCCGACGGTGGTCTGGGCGTAGGGCGAGAGCGACAGTGTGCCGCCCGCGAGCGGCGTGATCGAGCTCGTGCCCAAGGGCGACCCAGCCGCGAGCTGCAGGCCGCCGGCCTGCACGGTGGTGGGGCCCGAGAAGGCGGAGCCCGCCCCGGCGAAGATCACCTTGCCCGAGCCGGTGCTGCTGATCGTGACCGGGCCGGTGCCATTGAACGCATTGCTGAACGTGAGGTTGCCGGTGCTCGAACAGTCGAGCGTCAGGGTGCCGGTCGTGGTCGCGTTCACGATTCCCGACAGGATGCGGTTGCCCGCACCGATCACCGCGATTCGCCGCGGGCCGGTGCCCCCGGCCGTGATGTTGTTGACCTCCGTGACCGTGGCAAGCGAGCCGCCGAGGTTCAGCGTGGCACTCGACCCGGAAGTGCCGAGCGTCAGGGCGCCCGTGCTGAGGGCCCCGGTGGTGCCGGACGCCGGGCTCGACTCGAGAGTGGCCAGGCCGGGCTTGCCGCCGTTGAAGGTGATGCCTCCGGTGAACGTGTTGCCGGTGCCGGACAACCGCAGTGTGTTGGGGGTGGTGCCCGAGTCGACGCGGAAGACCATGTTGATCGTGCCGACGCCGTTGGTGATGTTGCCGCTGTATTCCAGGAGCGACGAACCGGTATTGGTTCCGGCAGGGGTAAACCGCAGTTGATGGCCTCCGGCGTTGCCCGACGCGACATTGCCCGAGATGACGATGTTGTTTGGTCTGCTTGCGCCGCCTCCTTGGGAGAGATTCTTGCGAACCTCCAAGGTGCCGGAGTTCACGATGATGTTTGGGGTCACCAGATTGGCGGTTCCGTTGTTCACGCCGCCTGCGTTGTTGATCTGTGAGACGTTCGTCGCCGCACTGGCCGCCGCAAACGTCAGCGTGCTGTTGTTCGTGGTGCTGACCGTGGTCGTGTAGAACGTTCCGGATGTCGTGGTGCCGGTGGTGTCCCCGAGGAAGAGATTCTGGATACTCACGGAGGTATCCAGGTTCAGCGTCAGGTCGCCCACCAGGTCGCCACTGGCGACGGCCGAATCGGTGGCCGTGGTCGAACCGGGATACAGGTCCGAGGCGCTCGTGCCACTCCAGTTGAGCGATGTCGTCCAGTCGCCCGTGCCGGACTTTGCCAGCCACGTGTAGGAAACCGCGAAGGCCGGCGACGCCGCGGTCGTCAGCACGGCCGCGAGCAGGCAGGCACGAAGCATTCGAGCCGATGAAGGTTGGTACATGACGACGCGCCTTTTCTAGGAAGGGAAGGAAGTCTAGGAAGTGAAGGAAGATCAGCGGCCAAATGTCGGGGGAACGTGCGTGCGCCTGGCTGTGACTACCCGAGGCTCGATTGGCGGCGACGCAGCGCCATCGCCGCCGCCAAGGCGACGACCGCCGCGCCGAGGCCTGTCGGCTCGGGCACGGCCGCGACCGCACCCGCCTGACTGGGGGCCGAGTTGTAGGCCCCCGCGTCGAACAGGCCGTTGGAGAGGAAGCTCGCCGCGTCGAGGATGTCGACGAATCCGTCGTAGGTGAAGTCGCCGTCGTTCCACGACGCAGGCGATCCCGAGTCGAACTTCCCGCCGGCGAGGAAGTTGCTGGCATCGAGGATGTCGACCGTCCAGTCGAGGTTTGTGTCACCGGCGGCGGCGAATGCGAACGTCACGGAGCCGTCACCGTTGTCGAGCCAGCCGACAGTGCGGTCACCGCCGCTGGCGGCCGCCGTGCTCGACGTGATTCCCGACGTGCCGTTCCACGAGCCGTCGCCCCGGCCGGTCACGAGGGCCGTGACCATGTCCACGGCGGAGAGTCCAGAGGAGACCGTCATGGACCCGTTGCCCACGTCGGTGAGGCCGCCGGCGTTCGGGGCCAGCCCGCCGACGGTGGTCTGGGCGTAGGGCGAGAGCGACAGTGTGCCGCCCGCGAGCGGCGTGATCGAGCTCGTGCCCAAGGGCGACCCAGCCGCGAGCTGCAGGCCGCCGGCCTGCACGGTGGTGGGGCCCGAGAAGGTGGAGCCCGCCCCCGCGAAGACCACCTTCCCAGATCCGGTGCTGTTGATGCGAACTGGGCCGACGTTCTGGATCGTGTTGGTAAACGTGAGGTTCCCGGAGCTCTCGCACGCGAGCGTCACGCCCACCGATCCCGGCACACCGACGGTTCCCGACAGGATTCGATGCCCGGCACCGATGTTTGCGATCCTCCGCGTCCCGCCGGTTCCCGTCACGCTGATCAGGGCGCTCTCGGTGACGGTGCTGGGAGATCCGCCGAGGCTGAGCTTCGCGTTGTAGATTCCGGTGGCGTTCCCCATCGTGACCAAGCCCGTTCCAAGCGCGCCAACGGTGCCGGACACCGGGCTGGCTTCGAGGATCGAGATACCGGTCGTACCGCCGACGAAGGAGATACCGTTGGTGAAGGTGTTGCCAGTGCCCGAAAGCCTGAGCGTGTTCGTCGAGTTGGGCATGTCGTTTCGGTAATACATGCTCACCGTGCCGCCGCTCGTGCCATTGGTGATGTTGCCGCGGTACTCCAGCAACGACGGCGCCGTCGTCGTCGAGGTGTTGTTCGGGGTGTAGCGAACGATCTTGTTGCCCACGCTGCCGGCTGAAACGTTGCCGGTGATTGCCAGGTTGACCGTGCCGCTCGCCACGCTCGCCATCCGGGTCTCCAGCGTGGCGGCGGTCACGAGGATGTCGGCGGCCAGCACGTTCGTGCCGCTGTTGACGGCCGAGTTTACGGCGAGGATCGCCGTGCCCGTGGTCGTGGTCTGCGACAGCGTCAGCGTGCTCCCGTTGGACGTGCTCAGCGTGACCGGAAACGTGGTGGCGCCGGTGGTGCCGCCGAGGTTCAGCTGCCGGATGGTCACCGACGTGTTGAGGTTGATCGTCGGCGGCGAGGTGTAGATCGCCTGGATGAACGCTCCATCCGCCGTGCCACTGCCAACCGATCCCGGGTAGAGGTTCGTCGCGCTCGTGCCCGACCAGTTGATCGAGTCGGTCCAGTTGCCCGTGCCCGACAGCGTCTTCCAGGTGTAGTTGGCGGCGAATGCCGGCGATGCCGAGGCGGCGATCATCGCGACGACCGCGTAGGCACGCAGCGACGTGGAACTGGGTGAGCGGATCATGGCGGAATCTCCCCGAGACGGCGGAACAGCAACGATGCGGGGAGCCGTGCCGGGCCTCGACCCCGCCCAACCCCTTGCCTCGTTAGAATGCACTCCCGGTCCCCGTCCCGCATCGTACGAAAGGGCATGGCGGCCGGCCGCGAACGGCCGCGATCGCGGCCCGGCCCTGCGGTCAGCCGGTTTTTCCGCGTTTAGACTTCATGGTCATGGCCCCGATCCTGTCTCCCTGGAAACGAGCCGTCGTCCGGGTGGCCGCGTTGCTCGCCGCCATCGCCTTCGAGGCTGCGACCCTGGGCGGCGATGGGGTCGGCGGGGATGCACCCCCACCTGCCGCTGCTGCCGAACCCTTGCGGTCGATCGCCGAGATCCTCTCCTTGCCCATCGAGGAGTTCGAGCGGCGGCGGCCCGTCGTCGTCCGGGGAGTGGTGACACTCTGCCAGCCGCTGGTGATCCAGGATGGCGATGCTGCGATCTACCTTGACCTCGCCCACCTGCCGGCCGTGAAAGGCCGGGACTGGGAGGAGATCCATCGGTTGCTCGACGTGACATTAGGCGCCGAAGTCGAGGTAAGCGGCGTCGTCGATCCTGGTGGCTATGCACCCTGCATCATCGCGCACGCGATGCACAGGCTGGGGGCGCAACCGCTGCCGGAGCCAGTGTCGCTCGACATCGCCCAACTGTTCGCCGGGGAGGGCGTCGGCCGCCGGGTGCGGGCGACGGGTGTCGTGCAAGGCGTGATCGAAAATCGCAGACGCTGGTCGCTGGCCTTTGAATCGGCATCCCGCCGGTTCAGCGTGACCATCGCGAAGGCCGTGATGCCAGAACGGCCGGATGGACTGGTCGATGCGGAGATCGAGATCGTGGGCGTCGGCCAGACCTTTCGCAACACGCGAGGCGAGTTCATCGCGCCGGGGCTCTACCTGGCCCGCAGCGACGACCTCCGCGTGATTCGTGGTCCGAGCCAGGGGCCGTTCGAACTGCCGATCACGGCCCTGGGGAGCATCGCCCGCTTCCGTTCCAAGCCGCTCGCCGGTCATCGCGTGCGAACTTCGGGCGTCATCTCCTTCGTAGCCCCGGGTACGCTGTTCCTGCAGGATGGGATCGGGGGCGTCGAGGTGGCCCTAGCCCCCGTGGCCGAAGGATCGCCGGTCTTCGAGCCCGGCGATCACGTGGAGGTGGCGGGCTTCCCCGACATGACATCTGGAGTCGGAGCGATCGCCTGGGCCGTCGCCCGAAAGCTCTCCTCAGGCCCTCCCCCGCCCCCGTTGCAGATCCAACCCGGCGAGATCATCCGCGTCAACGACACGCACTCGCAGGCCGGCATGGTGGCTCGGCCCGGCAGTTACGACGGCTGCTTGATCCGATGCCAGGGCAACCTCGAGGCGGTCAACCGCGGGGATGACGGAATCATGCTCACGCTCACCGAGAATGGCACGGCTTTCACCGCCCGAATCGCGAAGAGTGATCTCCCTGAGTCTCCTCCGTTCATCCTGGGCAGCGAGGTGGAAGTCACTGGGATCGTGCAGTCGGAACGAAAGTCCCGGGATTACTCCTCCAGTCGCCGCGGCTCCACGAGCCTGTCGCAGGTCGGCCTCCTGGTGCGCGACCGCTCCGACATTCGCCTGATCCGGCTCCCGCCTTGGTGGACCCCGGGTCGGCTGGCGGCCGTCGCCGTGCTGCTCGGCTCCCTCGCCATGGCATCGACCGTTTGGGTGACGGTGTTGCGACGCGAGGTCACCCGCCAGACGGCTCGCGCGGTGGCGGTGGAATCCGCCCGTCAGCAGGCGGCGCTCGATTACGAGATCACGCTTCGCGAGCGGAACAAGCTGGCGGGCAACCTGCACGACACCGCCCTCCAGACGGTCACCGGGATCGCCTTCCAGCTGAAGGTCTGCGAGGCCAAGGAGCGGGATCGGTGCGAGAGTTCGCCCGACGCCGGCGGCGACGACGTGGGGCGGCACCTGGGCGTGGCCCGAAAGATGGTCGAGCATGCCGCGGATCAACTGCGGGGCACCGTCTGGTCGCTACGGTCGCTGCCGAATGACGGCCGTTCGTTCTCCGACGCACTCCGGGAACTGGCCAGTCGACTCCAGACCGGCCACGAGGCCGCGGTTCAGCTGGCGTTCGATCCCCGCGCCGACGCCATCCCCGCCTACGTCGCCGGCAACCTGATCCTCGTGATTCAGGAGGCCGTGCACAACGCCCTCCATCACGCCGAGCCGGTGAGCATCGATGTGTCTGTCGATGTCGAGCCTGACGGAGGCCTGACGATCGAGATCCGGGACGACGGCGTTGGGTTCGAGGTGGGCACGCAGGCGGGGCCTCGGCACGGTCATTTCGGCCTCGCGGGCATGCGAGAGCGCGTCGAGCGGCTGGGTGGTTCGTTCGAGATCGAGTCGACGCCCGGCGGGGGCACGATCGTGCGGGTCGGCATCCCGCCCGGACAGGTGGGCACGGCAGCGGTGGCAGACGTGTACGCGTGACAACTGCCCGTTCGTACCATGACTCGCGCGGCTTTTCGCGGTTGAATGCAAATGAGCTCTCTCGTTTCGAAGCCCGCAAGGTCGTCGATGGTTGCCGACCGCATCCGCATTCTCCTGATCGACGACCATGCCGTGCTTCGGGCCGGCCTCGCCAACCTGCTCGCCCTCGAACGGGATCTCGTCGTCGTGGGCGAGGCCGACAATGGCGAAGCCGGCGTGAGGCTCGTGTCCCAGTGCCGGCCCCATGTGGCCATCGTCGACGTGAGCATGACGGGCATCGACGGCGTGGAGACCTCGAAGCGGATCCGGCGGATCGCTCCCGAGGTACGCGTTCTGATGCTGACGTCGTCAGAATCGGCCGCGGATGCAGCGCGGTCGATCGATGCGGGGGCCAGCGCCTACCTCACGAAGAGGCTCGCGCATGAGGAAATTGTGGCCGTGATCCGCCGAGTGCATGCGGGCCACAAGTCGATCCAGATGGGCGTGCGCCCGGCAGTGGCGGCGCCCCGGCCGGAGTTGCTGTCGGCTCGGGAACTGGAGGTTTTGCGGCTGATGCGGCTTGGTAACAGCAATCTCGAGATTGGCCGCAAACTCGGGATAGCCGAGCGGACGGTCAAGTCGCACGTGACGGCCATGCTGGCCAAGCTCAACGCCCCGGATCGCGCCGGCGCCGTGGCCCGGGGCTTCGACCTCGGCCTGCTGCAGATCGATCCCGGCGTCGCCGAGCCGCGCATTCGCTGAGGCTCGTCGAATCCTGGGTGATCGCAGCCCCCATCGCTTGCGCGATTGGGCTTCCTGAACCCACGTCAGCGGGAAGGCCCCAGGAAGCGTCATGCCGTCAGGCGTACGGCTGCCCGGCATCGCGAGAACCCGGCATGCTGCGGAGGCTGAAGACGAGGGCCGACGCCATTTTGGGACGGAACGGGCACCGGCCGGGACGAAACGGGCATTTTCATGCCCGTCCGTACGATGCGGACTCTCAGGCGGACGGACATAGTGAGAGCATCCGATTTCGGCAGGGGAGGCGGGGCTTGGTGCCAACCGTCCATCAGATCGCTGGCCTGCTCATCACAGGGGGAATATCACCATGCTCCGACCTCCTCATTCCATTTCGCTGCGTGCCTCCGTGGCCACTGCCGCCGTCGTCATCGTCGCCCTGAGCGGCTCGTCAGCCCGTGCCGCCGCGTACACGTGGGCGTCTGCGTCCGCTGGTGGTGACTGGACCACCACCAGCAACTGGAACGGCCCGAACACACCGAACACTGGCTACCCAGGAAGCACCACCGCAGACGTTGCAACCTTAAACCTGAACTTCACCAGCGACGTGACGGTGAATCTCAACTCCTCGGCCACCATCGCAAACATGTTTCTCGGCGACCCGACGGCGTCTTCCGGCACGTACAACACAGTCTCAATCAGCACATCCAATGGAAGTGCATTGACGTTTAACAACAGCTCAAACAGCTTCAGCTTCTTGAGTCTGCAAGGGTCCGTGAACTCGGGAACTGAAAACACCATTGCCCCGGATATCTTTCTGACGTCGGGCACGCTGGAGTTTCGAAACAATCTCAATTCCGGCGCCGCATACAATCTCGCTCTGACAGGTAATGTGACATCAGGTGCCGCCGGTTCGCATATTTTACGGTTCACCTACTCGGGCGGTTCGAGCAGCACCTTGTATACCGACTTCCGGGGCAACATCACCAACGATCCCGGCGTGATGAGCATCTTCTTCCGCAAGGACAACGCCACCAATGGAACCCGGCTGCTGAAGCTCTCCGGCACGGGCAACACCTTCAGCGGCGTGATCGACTTCCGAGGTGGCAACAACAACTCCGTCCTCGAGTCGAGCCCGGCCTCGGGCACCAACGGCGCCCTCGGCACGGGGCGAATCGACCTCGGGATCTCCGGATCGAGCGCCACGCTCAACCTTGGCGGCTCGCTCTCAACCGTGACGGAGGTCAACGGCATCAACATCCCCGGCACGGGTGCCAGGCGAATCGCCGTGATCGGCGCGGGCAACCGCATCCTCTCCGGCACGGTCAACCAGAGCACTTCGGGCGGCCTGACGCTCGCCTGCTCGGACGCCGGCAACCTCACCTTCAGCAACGTCATCAGCGGCAACGGCCCGATCACGATCAACAGCACCGGTGCGGGCAAGGTGATCTTTGCCGGTAACAATGCTCATACCGGTTCCCTCGCCGTGTCGGCGGGCGGCTTCCAGCTCGACGGGTCGCTCAACTCGGCGTCGATCCTGTCCGTGGCGGGTGCGGGATTCCTGAGCGGCTCGGGCACGGCCAGCGGCATCGCCACGATCGGCGGCACGCTCAGCCCCGGCTCCACGTCGCCAGGCGTGCTCTCGTTCGGGTCGCTTGCCCTGTCGTCCACGAGCACGGCGGTCATCGACCTGCTCAACCCCGGAACCCGCGGCACCGACTACGACGGCATCTCGATCCTGAATGCCGGCGGCCTGACCTACGGCGGCACGATGTCGCTGGCCTTCGGCGGTAGCGTGCTGCCCGACAACACCTCGTTCACCATCTTCAGCTTCACAGGCTCGCCCACGGGCTCCTTCGGGCAGATCCTGTCCACCGGCTACTACGCCGGCACCTGGACGAACAACCTCGACGGCACATATTCGCTGGTCAAGGACGCCCAGACGCTGACCTTCGCGCAGGACACTGGCATCCTGACGATCGTGCCGGAACCGACGACGACGGCGTCGATCGTGGCGGGCGTCGCGCTCGCGGTCATCTGCCGACGGCCGCGACGGGAGCGGGCGACGCGGTCGAGCAACTCCGGCTTCACCTTGGTGGAACTCCTCGTGGTGATTGCGATCATCGCCACGCTCATCGGGCTCTTGCTGCCGGCGGTGCAGACGGCCCGGGAGTCCGCCCGGCGGTCGGCGTGCTCCAACAACCTCAAGCAGCTGGCGATGGGGATGAATCTGCATGAAGGTGCCAAGAAGGCCTTTCCGGCGGGCAGGGAGGGAAGCGACGGCGGCTGCCCGGTTCAGCCCGCCATGGGAAAGAACACGAGCTCGTTCGTCCACACGCTCCCCTACATCGAGCAGACGGCCCTCTACAACGCCTACACCCAGGCGGCGGCCGCCACGCCAGTCGAGGGAGACATCCCCGGCGCGTTCGCCGTGCGAATCTTCAGCGAGTCGCCGCCCACGTTCCGCTGTCCTTCCACATCGAAGCCGTTCTCCGGGACGAACATGGCCGGGACCCAGCCGGAGGTCGGCTACGGGAGCTACGCGATGTGCCAGGGCCACCAGGGACCGACCTACGGGATTTCCTGCCTCGTCAAGGACCTCAACACCGGCATGGCGGTCTACGTCACCAAGATCAAACGGAAGCAGATCACCGACGGCACCACGAAAACCCTGCTGCTCGGCGAGGTGCAGGACGTCACGCAGCCGCCCAACAAGTTCTGGTTCGGCAACCGTCACGTCGACTCGATGCGGAGCACCGACAACCCGATCAACACCCCGTGGGGGTCGGGCGTCTGCCTGCCGCCGGAGCGTGGCGGCGCCAACGGAGCGTTCGGTAGCCTGCATCCCGGCGGGGCCATGTTCGCGATGGTGGACGGGGCTGTGCGGTTTGTCGAGGAGTCGATCGATCTGACGACCTACCGGCTGCTCGGGCAGCGGGCATCCTCACAGGTGAAGGCCGTTCCATGAAGCGCAGCCCGTGCGATGAAGGGAATGCGTGGGCTCCGGGGTGCGCCCTGCGACGCCTCGTCATCGTGGTCGCGGCCGCGGTGGCGGTCGGTTGCGGCGACGGCCGTCCGCGGATCGTGCCCACCTCGGGCGTGGTGTTGATGAACGGCAAGCCGCTTACCGGCCATGGCGGCTTCGTTCGCGTCGTGCCCGCTGGTGCGAGGCCGGCCACGGGCCGGATCGATCCGTCCGACGGCCGGTTCACGCTCACGACGTACGAGACCGGCGACGGCTGCGTCGAGGGCACGCATCCGGCGTCCGTCATCGTCAACACCACGGTCGGCAATCGGCTGATCTGGATCGCTCCGGAGCGGTACGGCAGCGAAGCCACGTCGGGCCTGACCGTCGACATCAAGGACGCCAAGGCCGAGCTCGAGCTTCGGCTGGAGGGCGGGCTGGCACCTGTTCCGGTGCCTTCGACGGCGGACAAGCGGATGCAGGAAGCAGGCTAGCGGGTCGCCGGTTCCGGATCGATTCCTGGGCGGCAGCGGTCGAGAAGATCCACGACGCCACTGTGATCGGACCAGTCGTCCAGGAAAGAGCCACCCTGCGGGCCTGCCCGCCTATCGCGCCTCGGCCTTGAGCGTCGCGAAGTGCTCGCGGAGTTCGGTGAGCCGCGC
Source organism: Pirellulales bacterium (assembly GCA_040397585.1). Lineage (GTDB taxonomy): Bacteria > Planctomycetota > Planctomycetia > Pirellulales > UBA1268 > QWPN01. The sequence continues at coordinate 21,882 of JBBAVS010000021.1, read as the reverse complement.
GGCATACGCCGGGTCGTCGATCACGTCGGTCGTCTCCTGCGGATCCTTGGCCAGGTCGAAGAGCTGCTCCCGGCCGTAGTCGGGCCAGACCACGTACTTGATGTCCTTGCGAACCAGCGCCTCCGACGACGGGATCCGCTCGATGTTCGTGATCGTCGGGTGCTCGTAGAAGAACTCCGTCCGCCAGGGTGTGCCCTGCTCGAGATAGAGCGGGGCGAGGTCGCGACCTTGCATCCGCGGCGGCGGGGCGATGCCGGCGGCGGCCAGGATCGTGGGGGCGAGGTCCACGTTGAGCGTCACGGCGTCGTTCGTGGTGCCCCACACGGCGGCGGGCATCCGCGGGTCGGCCACGATCAGCGGCACCCGGATGCTCTCCTCGAACGGATACCACTTGTCGGCGAGGCCGTGCTCGCCGTGGAGGTAGCCGTTGTCGGTCGTGAAGATCACGAGAGTGTCGTCGAGCAGCCCCTGGGCCTCGAGTTCGTCGATCACGGCGCCGCAGGCGGCATCCACCTCGGTGGCCAGCCGGTAGTAGTTCTTCATGAAGGCCTGATACTTCTCCGGCGTGTCGAATCGCCAGTGCCAGCGGATGCGGCCCTCGTTCTTCTCGCTGACGAGGAACTCGGGCAGTCGCCGGTAGTGCTCGTCGCCGGCCGTGGCCGGAACCGGGATCGTGGCGTCGGCGTAGCGAGCCTGCGACTCCGGCTGCGGCAGATACTGCAGCGGATTTTCGTCCTCGGCGTGCGTCGCGAAGAACGAGAGCACGAGGCCGAACGGCCGGTCCTTCGGCCGGTCGCGCAGGAACGCGCGGGCATCCCGCTCGTTCTTGGCTGTCACGTGAATCCGACCACCGTTCGGTTCAGGCTGCCAGTGCGTGCCCCCGTAGGCTTTCCCGACGTCGAAACGCTCCGCGGGAAATGGCCCGCAGTGCCACTTGCCGATCAGGCCCACGTGGGAGCCGTGAGCCCGCAGCAGCCCGGGCCAGGTCTCGGCCCACGGCGTCTCGAAGGCGTCGAAGGCCCGGTTGCCGTGCCGCGACATCCACTGGCCGGTGAACAGGCTCGCCCGGCTCACGCCGCAGATGGCGGTGGTGACGTAGTTGTGGGTGAACCGCACCCCTCGCGTGGCGAGGTCGTCGAGGCGAGGCGTGTGCACGATCGAATGACCGGCGCAGCCGAGCGTGTCATGCCGCCAATCGTCAGCGTAGAGCATCACGATGTTTCGGGGCGGCTCGTCCGCCAGCGCCACGGTCGCAGCCGCGAACGGCTCGATGGCGAGGGCCAGCACCAGCGTGATTCTTCCCGCGGCAGTGCCAGTCTGAATCATGCACGGCGCTCCACGAGGGTGCTGCCGCAGGCGGTCCCGATCGTGTCCGCGGCTGGGCTTCCTGATCCACGACGCGAAATCGCGCGAGCGGTATGGCCTCGGGAAGCCCCCGTACACCACTCTCGCCCGCGAACCACGACGAGTCATCACCCGCACGGGTGACGCGGTCGATTGCGGCGGTCAGGTGGATATCCTACGCTCCGACAGGTGACGGTGAACCGCGGGGGCAGGCACGCCATGGCTGATGCGACGGGGAAATCGCCGCGCTGGCCAGCCGTCGCGTGGGCATGGCTGGCCAGCCTGCTGACGGCCGCCTGCCTGGCGGAGGAAACAGACCCGCTCGTGCAGGGTCCACAGCCCGACTCCGCCGCACAGTCGCAGGCGTTTCCGGAGAGCGTTTCGCGGCCGATCGGACCCCGCACCGCGAAATCGCAACACGACTGGGATCCCGCCACATGGGGTGTCGGGGCGTACATCTGGTCGGCCAAGACGGCCGACAAGCAGACCTGCCGGCTCTGGCGGGCATTCGAGATTCCCCGCACGGCACGGGTCACGAAGGCCAAACTCCGGGTGCTCGCCGACAACGGCTTCGTCGTGTTCCTCGACGGCCGGGAACTCGGCATGGGCAGTGACTATTACTACATGACCGAGTACGACATCAGCCAGGTGCTGACTCCAGGAAGGCACGTGATTGCGATCCGCGCGTTCAACGAGTCGCACCAGGCGGGCGTCGTGGCCGGCCTCCGGGTGGTGCTGGCGGGCAGCCGGCCGATCGTGGTCGTGTCCGACACCACCTGGCGGCTGGCTCCGGACAACGAGCGAAACTGGGAGCAGCGGGCGGAAGCCCCTGCGAACTGGCCCCATGCGGTGGAAGTGGCCCCGTTCGGATCGATGCCGTGGATCGATCCTCCGCTGCGGCTCAACAGGGTGCTCGTGCAACCTCCGGAGGTGCCGGCATTCTGGAAGCGAGGGTGGTTCCAGGCGGTCGTGGCCGCGATCGGCGGCGCCGCCGCCCTTGCCAGCCTCGTCCTGGCCACCCGGCTCGTCGCCGAGTCGAAGGCCCGTGTGCTCCTCGACCGCGAGCGAGCCCGCATCGCCCGGGACATCCACGACGAGATGGGCGCCGGGCTCACCCAGCTCGTGCTGGAGGGGGAGGTGACGCGGACGGAGCTGCCGATCGGCTCCGCCGCGCGGGAGCGGCTGGAGGCTTTCTGCAACCGGGCACGGGGCCTGGCCGGTGCCTTGGATGAACTCGTCTGGGCTGTGAACTCCCGCCGCGACACCCTCCGCGACTTCGTGGCCTACACCAGCAAGCACATCCGCCGATTTCTCGAGCCCACGCCGATCCGTTGCCGGCTCGAAGTGGCCGACGATCTCCCCGACCTGGCCTGTGATCTGCCGGTGCGCCGCAATCTCCTGCTCGCGGTCAAGGAGGCGGTGAACAACGCCGTGAAGTACTCCGGCGCGGATCAACTCTGCTTCCGTGTGCAGCGACGGCCGCCCATGCTCGTGGTGGCGGTGGAGGACGATGGCTGCGGCTTCGATCTCGAGGAGGCGAAGGCCGCGGGCAACGGCCTAGCGAACCTCGTTGAGCGGATGCACGACATCGGCGGCGTCTGCCGAATCACCACCGCGCCGGGAGCGGGCTGCCGGGTGGAGCTCGAAGTGCCGCTGGCTCGATTCGCCCGGCGGTCCGGCCCTCCCGCCGGCGGCACCGACCTGCTCACCAACGGCCGTGGCGTTCCGGCGCCCGGCGGCGATCCTTCCCCGGAGGCTCCCGCATCATGACCCGTCCCTCCGCCGCCGGAGCCCTGGGAGCCAAGCCTCCCTACCGGGTGGCGCTCGTCGAGGATCAGCCCGCCACCCGCGAGAGCTGGCAGCGGCTCGTGTCGTCGCTCCCCGACTTCGCCTGTGTCTGCACGTGCGCCTCCGGCGAGGAGGCACTGCGAATGATCCCGGTCGCCAAGCCCGATGTCGTGCTGATGGATGTCTTCCTTGCCCGCATGTCGGGCGTGGAGTGCACCGCCCGCCTCAAGGCCGCCCATCCGAAGCTGCTGATCGTGATGCTGACCGCCTGCGACGAGGACGAGATCCTGTTCCTCGCGCTGGAGTCGGGCGCCGACGGCTACCTGCTCAAGCGGACGAGCCCCGACGACCTGCGGGCCGCGCTCCTCGACGTGCTCGCCGGCGGGGCCCCGATGACCGGCGAGATCGCTCGGCACGTGATCGAGTCGTTCCGCCGCAAGCGGTCGATCGATCCGGCGCTCGGCCTCACGCCCCGGGAGGAGGAAACGCTCGTCCTGCTCACCAAGGGTTATTCCAACAAGGAGATCGCCCACCACCTGGGCGTGAGCATCGAGACGGTCCGCAGCCACCTCAAGCACATCTACGAAAAGATGCACGTCCGCTCGCGGGCGGAGGCGGTGGCCCGATACATGGGCGGGGCGGGGCGGCCGAACATCGCGGCGCCATGACCCGGCCGGGTGATTTGCTCCGCCCGAAGACCTGATAGGTTTCGTGCTCGAGGGGGCGGAGTGACGGTCGCTTGTCGCCCTGCGGGCTCCTGGTGGGGAGAATGCATCATGACGCTGCATCGGGTGAGCCGGACTCTTCTGCCCGGATCGATGTTTGAGTTGATCGTGGTGCCCGAGCCTTCCGCGGTCTTCGTCGTGGGCGTGGCCATTGCCGCGATCGCGCGATTCTCGCGGAGAGCGGCTTCCCGCGAATCGTGATCGCGAAGACTCTCACCGTGGTGATCGCGGCAGCGGCGCTCGCGGCGGCTGCCGGCCAGACCCAGGCCCAGACCGAGACCCAGAACAAGGCGCCACCGCCGCCCGCCGCTCGCGTGATCGCCCGCGCGGCCGTCATGACCGAGGCCGAGGAGCCTGCCCGCTCGATCCGCGGCGAGGATGGCGGCGTGTTTCTCGACTTTGGCCACGCCGCCTTCGGGTGGTTGCGGCTGGAGTTTCCGGCCCCCACGCCCGCCGCGGACATCACGGTCCACCTCGGGGAGAAGCTTTCCGGGCCGACGACGGTGGATGGCAGCCCTGGGGCATCGATCGCCTACCAGCTGGTGACGGTGGCCGTGAAGCCCGGGTCGAAGACGGCCGAGGTGATTCCCTCATGGGCGCCGAAGTACCCGCACTGGGTGCCGAACCCGACGGCGGAGAAGGAGGTCATCCCGTTCCGGTATGCCGAGATTCACGGGCTGCCGGCCGATGTGCCGCCCCCCAGGATCGTGCGGATGTCGCGGCATGTGCCCTTCGACGAGACCGCGTCTGCGTTCGACTGCTCCGATCGGGCACTCGTGGAGGTCTGGAACCTCTGCAAACACAGCATCAAGGCGACGAGTTTTCTCGGCCTCTACGTCGATGGAAACCGGGAGCGGGTGGCGTACGAGGCCGACGCCTACATCAACCAGCTCTGCCACTATGGCGTCGATGCCCATTATGAGACCGGGCGACTCACCTACGAGCATCTCCTCGACTATCCGACGTGGCCCACCGAGTGGCGGCAGCACCTGCCGCTGATGGCTCTCGCCGACTGGCTCTACAGCGGCGCCGACGACGCCCTGCAGCGCAACTACGACGCGATCCGCTCGGGCCTGATGCTCGACCGTCGGCGGGCCGACGGGCTGTTTCTCGGGCAGGCGAAGGGGGTGCCCCGCGACATCGTGGACTGGCCCGTCGGCGAGCGCGATGGCTACGACATGCAGCACGACGTGAAGACCGTGACGACCGCGTTTCACGTGAAGTCGCTGGAGGCGATGGCGACGATCGCCAGGGCGACCGGCCGCGATCTGGAAGCCGCGGAGTTCGACGCCATGCGGGAGGCGACCGCCCGCACCATGCGCGAGAAGCTCTTCGACGAGGACCGGGGCTGCTATGTCGATGGCCTGGACCCCTTGAACGACGTGCCCAGCCGGCACGCCTCGATTCACGCCAACATGCTGCCGCTCGCCTTCGGCCTGGTGCCGGAGGCCGACGTGAGCCGCGTCGCCGCCTTCGTGGCCGGCCGCGGCATGGCCTGTTCGGTGTATGGCTCGCAGTATCTCCTCGACGGGCTCTTCGATGCGGGCAAGGATCGCGAGGCCGTGGCCCTGCTCACGGCCACGGGTGACCGCGGGTGGCTGCACATGAGTCGGGACGTGGGCTCGACGATCACACTCGAAGCCTGGGATGTCGCCTACAAGCCAAACCTCGACTGGAATCATGCCTGGGGTGCCGTGCCAGCCAACGTGATTCCACGAAAACTCATGGGGATCGAGCCCTTGGAGCCTGGGTTCACGAGAATCCGCGCGCGGCCGCGGCTGGGTGGCCTGGAGTGGGCCACGATCCGCCATCCGTCGCCGAAGGGCCCGATCGACCTGGCCGTGAAGTCCGCGCGCGACATCTGGGAGGCTTCGCTGGAACTGCCTGATGGCGTCGTGGCGGAGGTCCACGTTCCGACGATGGATGCGGGCGAGGTGCGGTTCCTGCGAAAGGGCAGACTCGAGAACCTCCGGGTGCTCCGCAAGGAGGCCGGTTGCTGCGTCGTCGAGGTGCGCGGCACGAACGGCACGCTCACGGCAAAGCCGGCACGCGTCGCTGGTCAGGACGTGGCTCCGGCCCGTCACTGGTTCAGGGAATAGAGCAGCACGTTGAGGGCGATCTTCTCGGCGTCCTCGCGGCCGTAGCCCGTGCACTCCATCGAGTTCTGCTTCTCGAGCGCGCACGAGAGGTCGTAGGGGGAGAAGATCACGGCCCAGCGATCGCCGATCCGCACCCCCTCGAGCTTCGGCGGAATCTGCCGCTTGCGGACCCCCAGCGGGCCGTCGCCGCCGGACGGCTCCCGCAGCGTCACCTGCCGGATGTCGAACCCCCCATATTCGGCCGCCGTGAAGATCGGGTCGCCCGCGGGAATCTCCTCGAGCCGCTGGCCCGGGAGGATCGCGGCGATCTCGTCGCGGAACGACTTCGTAAACGCCCCGGCCGCGCACACGCTGTCGGCGAGCAGGGTGCCGCCCCGCTCCAGGAACGTGGCGATCCGCTCCCGCCGGGGCCGGTCGAAGGTGAAGCCCTGCCGGCCGTGCATGAACACGAGGTGGTAGCCGAACAGCGCGTCGTCGGCCGGATCGATCAGGGCCGGCGTGTCGTCCACGCGGATGCCGGTCTCCCGGGCGGCGGCCCGGAGGACGTTGGCCAGGGCGGCCGGAGCCGCGTCGCACATCCCTGAGTGCCGCAGCTTGGCGATCGCCAGCTGGCCGCGGACGAACGAGTCGGCCTGGCGGTCCTCCTGGGGCGCGACGCCGAAGAAGGCGTCCTTGCTCTTGAGCTCCCGGTTGGTGGCGTAGGCCAAGACGTTCGTGCCGATGGCCAGCGCCGCCTCGACCTCGCGGGCCACGGCCGGCGGCAGGGCCGCCCGCGACTGGCCGCCGAGCTCCCAGAGGCACGAGAGGCTGGGCATCGATGCGGCAGGATCGGCGAGGTCGGTCGGCGGCGCGTAGATCAGGCAGGTCCGGCAGCCGTAGTCGATGCCCATCAGCGGGCGGTGCAGCTCGGGCGGCACGATCTGCTCGGCGTGCCAGGCGGGATGCTCGGGCGGGAGGAGGTGCAGGCGGTATTCCGGCTCGGGGAAGATCTCGCCCACGAGCTGCCGCAGCCGCCGGTCGAAGCCCTCGCTCTGCGGGCAGCAGGCCTCGGCGAACACGAACCCGCCGTTGTCGATGTATTGCCGCAGCCGCCGGCCCGCGTCGGGGCCGAGGTCGAAGTCCGACTTGCCCGAGATCCAGAAGACGGGGGCCTGCTGCAGGTCGGCCTGGCCGGCCGCAGGCGTGTCGAGGACGTGCCAGGAGAGCCCCGCGGGATAGTCCTTCTTCCACCGCCCCTCGACATAGTCCACCAGGTGGGCGATGTCGTGCCCGTGGCGATTCCAGTCGGCGGCGGGGCCGTGGCTGCTCTTGGCCACGATCACCGGCCGCCGGCCCTTGGCGAGAAACAACAGCGCGAAGCTCGTGGCCACGATCGAATCCTCGATCCGGTTGGCCACGAACTTGCCCGAGAGCCGATCCTGGGTGGCGGTGAACATCTTCGCCCCCTCCAGGTACCAGTCGTGTTCGCCGATGTAGCGCCGGGCGGTGAACCGGCCCACGCGCTCGAGGCCGTAGAGGTAGTAGTAGAGCCAGGTCTCGCCGCCCGTTCCCGGGTTCTGCGCCACCGTGAACCGCTTGGCGAGCCAGGTGAGCCCCTTCTCCAGCACGCGGGGCGTGGAGCCGCCGCCGCAGCAGGCGACGCTGTCGCGGACGGCCCGGGCATCGGGCGTGCCGATGTGCTCCGACGTGATCCAGACGCTGGCGATGCCGGCACAGGTCATGCTCCCGGAGCCGCCCGCGTTGCCCAGCGTGTAGCCCCACGAGCCGTCGGCATTGTGGCAGGCGACCCAATACTGCTGGGCGCGGATCCAGGTGTCGTCGCGGACCAGGATGCCGGCCCGCGAGGCCTCGTGGAGGGCGAGCAGGGCGAACTGTGAGTTGGAGTTGTCCCCCATGCCCGCGCCGTTGCTCTGTCCGTAGGTCCAGGACCCCGATCCGGGTCCCTGCTTCACCTGCGCTCGCTCCAGCCACTCGACGTTCCGCTCGAGGATCGCCCGGTCGGCCTCCGGGGCGAGCATGGCGAGGATCATGGTCTGGAGGGCGACGGAGTAGGTCTCCTCGGGCTCCTGCTGGCGCAGCCAGGCGAGTGCCCGCCGCATCCCGGGCTGCTCCGCGGTCACGCCGGCGTTGGCCAGCGCCAGCATCACCAGCGCCGTGGCCCCCGACCGCTTGTCAGCCGATCGCATCGCCTCCCACGAGCCGTCGTTCCGCTGCTGCGTGAGCAGGTAGTCGCGGGCCTTCTCGACCGCCGTCTGGATGTCGGCGGCGCCGGGGGGTGGCGCAGGCACGGCCAGCCGCGGGCCCAGGGCCACCGGCAGGGCGGCGGCCACGATCCAGAGGCCGCGACGACCGGCTCGGAGGAATGACGAAAAGGCCACGCCGCGGGGTCCGGTGGGTGCCTCGGCGAGACCGCACGACCGCGTACGGACCCGGGGACGACGCCCCTCATCGTAGCAGGTCGGCCGACGGCGCAGGATGCGCGGCCCGCGACGGTGCCGCGGAGCATGACGGTCGATTGCCGCCCCGTCGGGCACAGCCGATACTGATCGGGTTCCACCCCCGCCCGCTCCCAGCCGAAGGATCGCCGCGTGTCCACCGCCTCGAAGTCCAAGACGCTCGACGAGATCCTCCACGAGTTCGCGCAGCACCGCCGTCTCATGCAGGAGGAACTGCAGAAGGTGATCGTCGGCCAGCACGAGGTCATCGAGCAGCTGTTCGCCGCGATCTTCACCCGGGGCCATTGCCTGCTCGAGGGCGTGCCCGGCCTGGCGAAGACGCTGATGGTCTCGACGCTCGCCCGGATCCTCGACGTCGGCTTCAAGCGGGTGCAGTTCACTCCCGACCTGATGCCGTCCGACATCACGGGCACGAACGTGCTCGAGGAAGACGAGTCGGGCCGGCGGCGGTTCCGGTTCGTCGAGGGGCCGATCTTCACCAACATCCTCCTCGCCGACGAGATCAACCGCACCCCGCCGAAGACGCAGGCCGCGCTCCTCCAGGCGATGCAGGAGCGGGAGGTGTCGGTCGGGCAGGAGACGCACGTGCTCCCCGACCCGTTCTTCACCATCGCCACCCAGAACCCGATCGAGCAGGAGGGCACCTACCCGCTGCCCGAGGCCCAGCTCGACCGGTTCATGTTCAACATCAAGGTGGGTTATCCGACGGCCAGCGAGGAGGAGCAGATCCTCATGGCGACGACGAAGTCGGAGAAGCCCGAGGTCCGCAAGGTGCTCTCGGGCCGCGCCATCAGCAACATCCAGAAGCTCGTGGCCGGCGTGGCGGTGAGCGAATACGTGGTCAAGTACGTGGCCCGGCTGGTGCGGGCGACCCGGCCGAAGGATCCGCAGGCGCCGAAGTACGTGGCCGAGCTGGTGGACTGGGGGGCCGGACCGCGTGCCGGGCAGTTTCTCATCCAGGGGGGCAAGGCGATGGCGGCGATGGACGGCCGCTTCAGCGTGTCGCTCGACGACGTCCGCCGGGTGGCCGTGCCGGTGCTCCGGCACCGTATCGCCACCAACTTCCAGGCCCAGGCGGAGGGTCTCACCAGCGAGTCGATCGTCGAGCGGCTGCTCCGCGAGACGCCCGAGCCGGAGATTCCGAAGCTCGTGAAGTGACGGCTGCGAGGAGGCTTGGCGGATGGCCCGCGCGGTCGAGGAATACCTGAAGCCGGAGGTGGTGCGGCAGATCGCCCGGCTGGATCTCCGCGCGCAGTTCATCGTCAAGGGCTTTCTCCAGGGGCTCCATGCCAGTCCCTACCAGGGTTTCTCGGTCGAGTTCAGCGAGCACCGCAAATACGCCCCGGGCGACGACCCCAAGGACATCGACTGGCTCGTCTACGCGAAGACCGACAAGCACTACATCAAGAAGTTCGAGGCCGAGACCAACATCACGGGCTACCTCGTGATCGACACGAGCGCCTCGATGGCCTACACCTACCGGCAGCAGCTCACCAAGCTCGACTACGCGATCTCGCTGGCGGCCGCCCTCTGCTGGCTGATGATCCACCAGCAGGACCCCTGCGGCCTGATGGTCTTCGACGAGAAGCTCCATGCCTCGCTCCCGGCCCGCTCCCGGCGATCGCAGATCGCGCAGGTGCTCTCGGTGCTGGCGAAGATCAGCCCCTCGGGCAAGACCGACATCGGCCGCAGCCTCGTGCAGGTGGCGGCCATGCTCCGGCACCGCTCGCTCGTGATGGTGTTCAGCGACCTGCTCGCCGACCCCGCCCCCATCAAGGACGCGCTGCTCCGCCTGCGGCATCGCGGCCATGACGTGATCCTGTTCCACATCCTCGACGAGGCCGAGGTCCGGTTTCCGTTCGAGGGAATGGTGGAGCTGACGGAGCCCGAGGCCCGCGACCAGCTCGTGATCGACGCCGACGCGGCCCGCAGCGGATACGTCGCCGCCGTCGAGGCCTTTCGCGAGGACTATCGGGCGTCGTGCTTCCGGGCCGGCATCGACTACGTGCCAATCGACACCAGCATGCAGTTCGACCGCGCCCTGATGGAATACCTGGTGAGCCGCCGCAACCGGTTCTGACCCATGGGCCTGTCGTTCATCACCCCGATGCTCCTCGGCGGTGCGGCGCTCGTGGCCGTGCCGCTGGTGCTGCACCTCGTGATGCGGCGCAAGCCCGTGCCGCACGAGTTCCCGGCCCTGCGGTTCCTCCGCGAGCGGGCGGTGGCCAACCGGCGGCGGCTCCAGCTGAGCCACATCGTCCTCTTGCTCCTGCGGATGGCGGCGCTGGTGCTGTTGGCGCTGGCGCTGGCCCGGCCGGTGCTCCGCGGAGCCGGCTGGCTGGCCGACGGCGAGGGGCCCGTGGCCGCGGCGCTGGTGATCGACACGGCGCCGCGGATGGGCCTCCGCGAGGCCAACGAGACGCGGCTCGAGCGGGCGGCCAAGCTCGCCCGCGTGCTGCTCGACAAGCTGCCGCAGGGGAGCAGGGTGGCGGTGCTCGACACGGCCGGAGCGCCGGCGGCGTTTGCCCCCTCGCCGGCGGCGGCGGCCGCCCGCATCGACCGGCTGGCGCCCGCGGCGGCCGGGGCGTCGCTCCCGGCCACGATCGCGGAAGCCCGGCGGCTCTTGGCCGGCGCGGAGCTCGCCCGCAAGGAACTCTACGTGTTCACCGACTGCTCGCACGGCGCCTGGGACAACGCCGCCCCGCAGCCCGAGCCCGGCGCGGGAGAGCCGCCGGTGCTGTTCATCGACGTGTCGGCGGAGCGGCCGCGAAACTTCGCCATCGACGCCCTCGATCTCTCGGGGGAGCGGATCTCCGCAGGCACGTCGCTCGCGGTCACGGTGTCGGCGGCCCGGGTCGGGCCCGACGCCTCACGGGCCGTGGCCGTGGAGGTGCTCGGCCGCGACGGGAAGTACGTCCGCCGGGCCATCAAGCCGGTGGAATGGAAGGAGGCGGGGCCGGTGTCGGTGGACTTCGAGGTCTCCGGCCTCGAGCCCGGCACCCGGCAGGGCCGGGTGCTCATCGAGGGCCCCGACGATCTCGAGGCCGACAACGTCCGCTCGTTCACGGTGGAGGTCGGGGCGGCGGCGAAGGTGATCGTGGCTGCGGCGAAGCCGGCGGCCCGCACGGCCGGGCTGCTCGTGCAGGCGATCGCGCCGGCGGCGCTGGCGAAGGCGGGCAAGGCCCGCTTCGAGCCCGAGGTGATCGACGTCGAGGCGCTGGGCACCGTCTCATGGGATGCCGCCCAGGCGATCGTGCTGCTCGATCCGCCGCCGCTGCCACCCCAGACCTGGGAGGCGCTCGACCGCTGGGTGGCCGGCGGTCGCGGCCTGGTGGTCTGGCTCGGGCCGCGGGCGGGGAGCGCCGACCGCTTCAACACCGACGCCTCGCGCCGCGTGCTCGGCGGCGACATCGTGCGGGTGTGGCGGAGCCCCGAGGGCAACTACCTCGCCCCCGCCGCGCTCGACCACCCGATCATGGCGGCGTATCGGCGGGTGGGCGACGCCGTTCCCTGGCAGGACTTCCCGGTGGCGCGGCACTGGGAGTTTCAGCCGGCCGAAGCGGCGGGGGAGGCCGCGGCGGTGGTCGCCGCCTACCGCAACGGACTGCCGGCGGTGCTCGATCGCCGGCTGGGGGGCGGCAACGTGGTGGTGCTGACGACGCCGGTCTCGCAGGCGGCCTCCGATCCCGACGCCTGGAACACGCTGGCCACCGGATTCGAGCCCTGGCCGTTCGTGATCCTCGCCAACGAGACGCTGCTCCACGCCGTTGACACCTCCGACGACCGCAACATCCTCGCGGGATCGCCGGCCGTCCTGCACGTTGACCGCCGCGACGTGCCGGCCGCGATCGTCAGCACGCCGACGGGCGACGACTTTCCCGCGGCCGTGGATCAGAAGCGGGGCACGATCACCGTCACCGCGACGCAGGTTCCCGGCAACTACACCGTGCGGGCCGGTGGCGACATCGGCGGCATCACCAAGGGCTTCAGCGTGAACCTGCTGCCGTCGGCCACCGAGTTCAGCCGGCTGCCCGCCGACGCGCTCGCCGCCGTGCTCGGCCCCGGGCATCGGCTCGCGAAGTCGGCCGACGAGATCGTCCGCGACGTGAATCGGGAGCGGGTGGGGACGGAACTCTTCCCGTGGGTGATCGTGCTGGTGGCGCTGGCGATGGCGGCCGACTGGATCGCGGCCAACCGCTTTTACGCGCCGCGCGAGGGTGCCGACGCGGAGCGGGCCGCGGCCGCTGAGTTCGCCGCCGAGGCCGCGCCGGCCGGCGCGGCGCCGCCGCTGCCCTCTGCGCCTCCGCTGCCTTCGGCGCCGGCGGTGCCGCCCCCGGTGCCACCACCGGAGGTGCCGGCATGAGCGATCCGCGGCTGCTGGAAGAGCTCTCGCTCCAGTTCGACCCGGTCTGGTCATGGCTGTTCGTGGCGGCCGTGGCGGCCGGGCTCCTGGCCGTGCTGCTGGCGTTTCCGCCCGACCGCTCCCGGCTCTCGCCCGCGGGGCGGATGACCCTCGTGCTCCTCCGGCTGGCGGCGTTTCTGGCGGTCGTGCTCTGCATGCTGCGGCCGACCTTCGTGGCCACGCAGAAGGCGCGGCAGCAGGGCACCGTGGTCGTGCTCGCCGACGCCTCGGAGAGCATGACGGTGGCCGACGGCCCGGCGGGCCGGACGCGGTGGCAGGAGATGGTCGATGCGTTGGCGGCGGCCAGGCCCGCCGCGCAGAAGCTCGCCGCCTCGGGTGACTTCGACGTCGCCGTCTGGCTCTTCGACCGCGAGGCCCGCACGGTGCCGCCGGCCGGCAACGATCCCTTTCCACTCGCCGCCTGGCAGGACGTGCCGACGGCGGACGAGACGGCGATCGGCGCGGCGCTCGACGACGGCCTGCGGGCCACGGCGGGCCGGCAGCTCGCGGGGGTCGTGGTGCTCAGCGACGGGGCGCAGCACGCCTATGCGCCTCGCGATCTCCCGCCGCAGACGGTCGCCCGCAAGCTCGTGGACGCGGGCGTGCCCCTGTGGAGCTTCACCTTCGGGCAGCAGCGGGGCGAGGGCCAGGGACGCGATGCCGCGGTGGTGAACCTCGCCGTCGCCGAGACGGTGTACCTCCAGAACATGCTCGAGGTGGCGGGCCGGGTGCGGCTCGATGGTCTGGCAGGCCGGGAGGCGACCGTCGTGTTGCTCGCGGAGGACGCCTCCGGGGCGCTGGAGGAGGTGGCCCGGACCCGCGTGCGGGCCACCGGCGACGCGGTCGAGGAGGCGGTGCGGCTCGCCTGGACGCCCAAGGCGCTCGGCGAGCGGAAGCTCACGCTCCGCGTGGAGCCGCAGGAGGGGGAGGTGATCCTCGCCAACAACGAGCTCTCGACCTTCGTGGAGGTGATCGACGGCGGGCTGCGGGTGCTGTATCTCGAGGGAGCGCTGCGGGTGGAGCAGCGGTTCCTCCGCCGGGTGCTGGCGGCGAGCCCGGACATCCAGGTCGATTTCGAGTGGATCGACGCCGCGCGGCGGGAGCGCTGGCCGGTCGATCTGAGCCGCCGGCTCACGGGCGACTACGACGTGTTCCTGATCGGCGATCTCGACGCGGCGGCGCTGCGGCCCGACGACCTGCGGACGATGCTCGACAAGGTGGGCAAGGGCGCCGGCCTCGGCCTGATCGGCGGCTTCCACGCCTTCGAGGCGGGAGGCTGGGGCAGTTCGCCGCTCGGCCCCGCGCTGCCGTTCGAGCCCGATCGCCTCGCGCGGCAGTCGTTCGACGAGCCGATCCGTCCGGGGCTCCACGTGGAGGGGGCCGTGCGGATGCTGCCCGATCCGCGGTTCGGGTCGATCTCGATCCTCAGGCTCGGCAAGACCGACGAAGACAGCCGCGCCGCCTGGGAGGCGATGCCGACGCTCGAAGGGGCCAACCGGCTCGGCCGGCTCGTGCCCACCACGAAGACGCTCGCCGCCGCCGCCGACGGCGTGCCGCTGCTCGCCGGCCGCGAGTATGGACAGGGGCGGGTGCTGGCCTTCGCCGCCGATTCGACCTGGCGGTGGGTGATGCAGGGGGCCGGCGACCAGCACCGCCGCTTCTGGCGGCAGTTCGTCCTCTGGCTCGCGCGGCAGGACGACGCCGAGCAGGACACGCTCTGGGTGCGGCTGGCGCAGCGACGGATCTCGCCGGGCACGCCGCTCCCCTTCGACACCGGACTGACGCGGCCCGACGGCACCGCCGATCCGGGCGTGACCCTCGAGGCCACGGTGGTTGCGCCCGACGGCCAGCGCCGGCCGGTGCGGGTGGGGCGGCAGGGGGAGGCGTTCGCGGGCGTGATCGCCGAGTGCGCCGAGCCGGGCGATTGGACACTCGTCGTCCGGGCGACGAAGCCGGGCGGCGGCGAGCCGCGGGAGCGGTCGGCCCGGTTCACGGTCTTCCGGCAGGATCTCGAACTCGCCAACCCGCGGTCCAATCCGCTGCTCATGCGGCAGCTCGCCGAGGCCACCACCGGCGGCGTGCGGCTGCCGGAGGAACTGCCGGCCGTGTTCGCGGAGATCGCCGCGCGGCCGCCGACCTTCGAGTCGAAGGAGCAGTGGTCGTTCGCGCCCTGGGACACGTGGCCAATGCTGCTCGCGATGGCGGCGTGCCTCGGCGTGGAGTGGTTCCTGCGGAAGCGGTGGGGGCTGGTGTAGCCCCAGCGATTCCGCCTTCCGGGAGCCCGCGGGCCTTGCTACCCTCCCCAGCCCGCGCAGGATGACGTGCCTGCGGGGTCGTGTGTCCCGCGTCGACAGGGAGGTCGAACGTGGCCCGTCGTCGTGCCATCCGCGAGAAGCTGCTGTTCGGCGCCCTGCTCCTGGGGGCGATGGTGACGGTCCTCTGGGCGAGCGGCTTCCTCGGCATCTATTCCTACCGCTGGCTCGTTCGCGACCTCTCCTGCCGGGCCGCGGAACTCCCGCTGGCCAGCGAGCTGGGGGAGTGCGTGGGCATGCTCCGCCTGGCCCACGCCCGGGCGCTGGCCGCCGACGAGGCCGAGGAGGAGTCGTTTCTCTCCGGGCTGCGCGCGACCGAGGCGGCCCTCGAGGCCTATCGGCAGGAGCTCGCGGCCTTCGAGCTCGACGACACCCGGCTCGCCGACCGCACCCGTGAGGCCGGCACTGCCCAGCGGATCTCCGATTGCCTGGCGACGATCGACTCGATCGCCCGGCAGCACGTCGCTGATCCGGCCGAGGCCGACCTGCCCTCGGCGAGCCGCGGCATGCTCCTCGCGGTCGCCCCGCATCTCGAGGCGCTCGCCGCCCTCTCCGCCGAGCTGCCCTCCTTCCTCCAGCAGCGGCTGCACGAGCTCTCCAGCGACGTGCGGACCCGCTACCGGACGCTGATCATCACCACCTGGGCCGCCGCCCTGACCGCGATCGGCCTGCTCGCTGCGATCGGCGTGCTCACCTACCGCTGGGTGTTCCGCCCGCTGCGGCTGCTCGGGCACGGCTCGCGCCGCGTGGCGTCGGGCGACTTCGCCTACCGCATCCAGCTCGACACCCGCGACGAGATGGCGGAGCTCGCCGATGCCTTCAACGACATGACGGAGCGGTTTCAGGAGATTCGCGACGACCTCGATCGCCAGGTGCAGGAGCGGACCCGCGACGTGATCCGCGGCGAGCAGCTCGCCAGCGTGGGGTTCCTCGCCGCCGGCGTCGCCCACGAGATCAACAACCCGCTGGCCTCGATCGCGATGTGCGCCGAGTCGCTCGAGAGCCGGATCGAGGAGCTGGCGCCGGGCGCGGCCGATGCCGACGTCGCCCGCCGCTACCTGTCGCTGATCCAGAGCGAGGCCTTTCGCTGCAAGGGCATCACCGAGAAGCTGCTCGACTTCTCCCGGCTCGGCGAGGTGCGCCGCCAGGCCACGGCGCTCGTGGGGCTCGTGACCGACGTGGCGGAGATGCTGCGGCACGTGGGCCGGTTCGCCGGCCGCACGATCGAGATCGAGGAGGGGGCCGACGTGCTGGTGATGGTGAACCCGCAGGAGATCAAGCAGGTGATCCTCAACCTGCTCGTCAACGCCCTCGACTCGATCGACGAGACGGGCAAGGTCCGCGTGGCGGCCAAGCGGTCGGGGGGCGAGGCGGTGCTGACGTTCACCGACGATGGCTGCGGCATGACCGCCGAAGTGCAGGAGCACCTCTTCGAGCCGTTCTTCACCCGGCGGAAGTCGGGGCAGGGCACGGGCCTCGGGCTCTCGATCGTGCACCGGATCGTCACCGACCACGGCGGCCGGATCCAGGCCACGAGCGACGGTCCCGGGGCGGGCTCCACGTTCCGCGTCGTCCTCCCGCTCGCGCAGGTTGGCGTCGACGCGGCCGCCTCCCGCGGCTCCGCCGACGCGAGCGGCCGCGCGGCCTGACCATCAGCCACCGATTCACCGAAGGAGCCCCCCTTGAAGACTGCCGGCCGACCGATGCGGATCCTGTTCGCCGACGACGAGCCCTCGCTGCAGGAGCTGATGCGGATCGAGCTGCCGCGGCTGGGGCACGAGGCGACGGTCTGCCCGGACGGCGGCACGGCGGTGGCCGCGCTCGACCGCACCGCCTATGACTGCGTGATCGTCGATCTCGACATGCCCGGGGTCGGCGGCCTCGAGGTGATCGCCCGCGTGCGGGAAACCTCCCCCGACACCGAGACGGTGATCATCACCGGCAAGTCGTCGGTGGAGAGCGCTGTGGCCGCGGTGCGGCACGGAGTGTTTGACTATCTCACCAAGCCCTGCAAGCTCGCCGACATCCAGGCGGTGTTGGAGCGGGTGCGCCGCAAGCGGGAGATCACGATCCGGCTGCGGGCCCTGGAGCGCCGCGTCCGCCGGGCCGAGGGGGCCACGCAGCTCGTCGGCACGTCGGGGCCACTCGAGCAGGTCCGCCGGCTCATCGCCCGGGTCGCGGCGAGCGAGGCCACGGTGCTTGTCCGTGGTGAGACCGGCACGGGCAAGGAGCTGGTCGCCCGGGCGATCCACGAGGGCAGCGGACGGGCGAACGGCCCGCTCGTGGCGGTGAACTGCGGGGCGCTGCCGGAGCACCTGGTCGAGAGCGAGCTCTTCGGCCACCGCCGGGGCGCTTTCACCGGCGCCGACGAGCACCGGGCGGGCCTCTTCGAGGTGGCGGACGGCGGAACGCTGTTTCTCGACGAGATCGGCGAGCTCTCCAGGCCGCTGCAGTCGCGCCTCCTCCGGGCGCTGGAGAGCGGCGAGATCCGGCGCGTGGGCGACAACCAGGCGATCATGGTCGATGTCCGCGTGGTCTGTGCGACGCATCGGTCGCTCGAGGAGATGGTGAAGGCGGGCGACTTCCGCGAGGACCTGCTGTTCCGGATCAACACGTTCGAGATCACCGTGCCGCCGCTCCGCGATCGTGGCGACGACATCCCCGGGCTCGTGGACCACTTCGTCCGCCGAGCCCGGCCGCAGACGCCCCCGGAGGCGGCGGTGGCGGATGCCGCCGTGCTCGCGGCCATGGCCGCCCATCACTGGCCCGGCAATATCCGCGAGCTGGCCAATGCGGTGGAGCACGCGCTCGTGCTCTGCGACGACCTGCCGTTGTCGCTCGGCCATCTGCCGGCACGCTTCGCGGCGCTCTGCCCGGCCGAGGCTGTCTCGGCCTCGATCCCGCTGCCGGCCGCTCCGGCGCCGGCACCCGTCGGGGCGGGCCGCGGCCGCCCCGAGAGCCTTCGCGAGCTCGAGATGCGGGCCATCCTCCAGGGCCTCGAGCGGAACAAGGGCAACAAGGCCCGAACCGCCGAGGAGCTCGGGATCAGCCTGAAGACTCTCTACAACAAGCTCCACCAGCACGCCGACGGCCCGCTCGACAAAACCGGGTAGGACCCATACGGCCCATGCTCAAAGTGGGTGCAGGTTTTCAACCTGCACAGGAAGTGGGTGCAGGTTTTCAACCTGCACAGGAAGTGGGTGCAGGTTTTCAACCTGCACAAGCGCCACCCCGGACCGGGACTCACCGCAGGTTACAAACCTGCGGCCACGTGGGGCACGTGCGGCCACGATCCGCTCCACGTGGGTGCAGGTTTTCAACCTGCACAAGCGCCACCCCGGACCGGGACTCACCGCA
>JBBAVS010000021.1:0-3299 GCA_040397585.1 Pirellulales bacterium | reverse complement strand
GTGGGTGCAGGTTTTCAACCTGCACAAGCGCCACCCCGGACCGGGACTCACCGCAGGTTACAAACCTGCGGCCACGTCAGGCTCCAGCGGCCGCCTCAGGTCTTACGAACCACGCCCACCAGCACGCCGAGCACGCGGGCGTTCTTCACGTAGATCGGTTTCATCGAGGCGTTCGCGGGCTGCAGCCGGATCCGATCCCGCTCGGGGAACCACTGCTTGAGCGTCGCCTCGCCATCCTCCGTCTGGGCGACGACGATGTCGCCGGCGTGGGCGGTCTGCTTCTTCTGGATCACCACCCAGTCACCGTCGGCGATCTGCGCGTCGATCATCGACTCGCCCATCACCTTGAGCACGAAGTGGTTGTCGCGGTTGAAGAGCGTCTCGAAGTCGATCCGCTCGGACTGTTCCTCGGCTGGCCGCAGCGTGCCCGCCGCCACCCAGCCGGCCATTGCCAGGCCCCGGAGGTGCGCCGGTTCATTGACCAGTTCGATCGCTCGCGACATGTTCTTGCCGCGGGTGATCAGCCCCTTGCGCTCCAGCGCCTTGAGGTGGCAGACGACCCCGTTGGGTGAGCGAATCTTGAAGGCTTGGCCGATTTCGCGGACGGTCGGCCCGTAGCCGCGGGAGTGAATCTTGTCGCGGATGAAGGCGTAGATCTCCATCTGCCGCTCGGTCGGAGTGTCGCTGGCGTCTTCGGCCTCGACCTTCGTCGGCAGGTTCAATGGATTGCCGCGGACGGCGGCAACGGCGGCCGCCACGCGGCGGGGCTTCGGCCTCTCGCTATTCGGCCTGGCATTGGTGGAGGCTCGGGAGGGCGACGCTTTGCGCTTGGCCATGGCAATCAGCGGAAGAACCGCTTCCTGTGCGGGGATGACGGGGATATCGGCGGCAGCCGGTATGGACGCCAGTATCTTACTATACGGCCGTTCATTTTCAAGTGGGGTGTCCGGGGTCGCCCCCGCCCATCCCGGGCCGGTAGGATGCAGGGAGGAGTTCCGAGTTCCATGGAGGATGGCATGAACACGTCAGGCGGCCGGTGGGCATGGGGCGGATTGGGCATCGCGATGGCCGTGGCGGCGATCGTCGGGAAGCCGTGCTGGGCTGAGGAGCCGCCGACGGCGGTGGCTGACGGAGTGAAGTCGGAGGCTCGCGACGGCGTTCGCGAAGCCGTTCGAGAGGGTAGCGCAAAGAAGGCGGCCGCGACGATTGCCCACATCCGGATCGCAGGCAGCCTGCCGGATGGCGTGGGGCAGGGGGGACTGCTCGCCGACGTGGCGCCCCACCTGCATCGCCTGGTCGAGCGGCTCGACAAGGCTGCCGCCGACAGCCGCGTGAAGGGGGTGGTGGTGGCGATCGACGGACCAGAGCTTGGCCGGGGCCGGGCCGAGGAGCTGCGGGCTGCCATCGACCGGATTCGCAAAGCGGGCAAGCCTGTCGCAGCGCACCTCGTCAGCGGTGCCGCTGTCCATTACGCCGTGGCCTCGGCCTGCGACACGATCACGATGCCCCCCGCGGCCACGCTCGAACTGACCGGCGTCCGGACCGAGATGATGTTCTTCAAGTCGATGCTCGACCGGCTGGGCGTGGCGGCCGAGATCCTCCAGGTGGGCGAGTTCAAGGGAGCCGGCGAGCCGCTCACCCGCGACAGCATGAGCCCGGCACTGCGGGCGCAGTATGAGAGCTTCGTCGGCGACCTCTACGAGCAGCTCGTGGAGCGGGTGGCCGCCGACCGCGGCCTCGGGGCCGATCGCGTGCGGGAGCTGATCGACACCGGCGTGTTCACGCCGCCGGCGGCGGTCGAGGCCAAACTGATCGACGCGGTCGGCTACGAAGACGAGGTGATCGCGGCGCTCGCAAAGCAGCTCGACGAGGAGTCGCCCAAGCTGGCCCGCGACTACGCCCAGCGGAAGTTCGACCAGGATTTCTCGGGCATGGCGGGCCTCGTGAAGCTGATGGAGCTCCTCTCCGGGCAGAAGCAGGCCACGCCGCTCGGCCGCAACAAGCGGATCGCCGTGGTGCACGTGACCGGCGAGATCCGCGAGGGGAAGAGCGCCGACAATCTCTTGATGGGGGGCGCGGCCGGCTCCGAGACGGTGATGAAGGCGATTCGCGACGCTGCCAAGGACGAGCAGGTGGCGGCGATCGTGCTGCGGATCGATTCGCCCGGCGGGTCGGCCCTGGCCAGCGACCTCATCTGGCGCGAGGCCGAACGGGCGAAGAAGCCCGTGGTTGCCAGCCTCTCCGACATCGCCGCCAGCGGTGGCTACTACATCGCCGCCGCCGCCGATCGCATCGTGGCCGCACCCGGCACGCTCACCGGCTCGATCGGCGTGGTCGGCGGCAAGGTGGCCGTCGGCGACGCGCTCGGCAAGGTGGGCGTGCATACCGACGTGGTCAGCAAGGGGAAGAACGCCGGCTGGCTGTCGATGCAGGAGCCGTTCACGCCGGGCGAGCGCGAGGCCTTTATGGGGACGATGAAGGAGGTGTATCGGCTGTTCACGTCCAAGGTGGCAGCCGGCCGCAAGCTCGATCCGGCGGTGGTCGAGAAGCTCGCCGAGGGCCGCGTGTTCACCGGCCGGCAGGCGAAAGAGAACGGACTGGTCGATCGGCTCGGCACCCTCGACGACGCCATCGACGAGGCGAAGAAGCTCGCCGGCATCGCCGCCGGCGACGAGGTGGACCGACTGCTTCTCCCCGAGCCCCGGGGTCTGTTCGACGACCTCCTCGGCGCCGCGACGGCCGCGGGCCATCCCGTCGCCCAGATGGCGGCCATCGCCGGGGGCCGCGACGCCGTCGCCGGCCTGCGTGGGCTGCGCGGTCTGATCATGGCCCGGATCGCCGGCGTGCCAGGGCTCGAGTGGCTGGCCGTCGAGGCCGACGCCCTGTCGCTCATGATCTCCGGCCGGCCTCAGCTCCTCATGCCGGTGCGAATCCGCGTGCGGTGATCGTCAGCGCGTGGTGTTCAGGAAGCCCGATCGCATGAGCGATGGGGATTGTCGGGCAGTATTCAGGAAGCCCAATCGCGTGAGCGATGGGGATCGTCGGCTGCTCGTGGCACAGGTTTTCAACCTGTGGTGCCGCGCCGCTCGGGGCTGCCCATGCCCCGTCGCCGGACGCTCGCTGCGGGCATCCTGCCCTGCGCTCGCTCGATGCTTCCGCCGCTTCGCCATCCTGGCTCCGCGTCGGAAGCAACGCCGGCTCCCGGGGCACGGGCAGCCCCGAGCTCCCGTGGGGCAGAGGCACGGTGTTCGTGGCTGTGCTGGAACGCGCGGCTCAGCGAGGGACTGTCCTCTCCGGAA
>JBBAVS010000020.1:0-44729 GCA_040397585.1 Pirellulales bacterium | reverse complement strand
GCCGGAAGACCGTTGAGGAAGTGCCATTGACCGGGCTATCCATTAGACTCCGCGCATGTTCAGCCTCCCCGGCGCCGCCGCGTTCGTCACCGTAGTCGTGGCCGTGGCGGCGGGAGGCAACGGCGCGCCGGCGGCCGAGACGAACGACGCCCCTGTCGCCGACCCTCCGGCCGATCGGCTGCGGATCGCGGTGATCGGCCTCGTCCACGGGCACGTCGAGGGGCTGCTCGCGCGGGCTGCCGCGGCGGACGCGGATCTCGAGATCGTGGGGATCCACGAGCCCGACCGGGCGCTCTTCGACCGGCTGGCCGCGAAGTACGGCCTCGACCCGGCGCTCCACCACCGCGACCTC
Organism: Pirellulales bacterium; assembly: GCA_040397585.1. Lineage (GTDB taxonomy): Bacteria > Planctomycetota > Planctomycetia > Pirellulales > UBA1268 > QWPN01. The sequence continues at coordinate 44,377 of JBBAVS010000020.1, read as the reverse complement.
CCGGCGATGCTCGACGCCGTGCGGCCGGAGTGCGCGAGCGTGATGACGTCCATTCGCGACCACCTGCCTGCGGTCCGGGCGGCGGCGCCGCGGGGCGTGCACCTGCTCGTGGAGAAGCCGCTGGCGTTTTCCGACGACGACGCCCGGGCGATGGCGGACCTCGCGCGCCGGCACCGCATCCACCTGCTCACGAACTACGAGACGAACTGGTACGCCTCGGTTCGTGAGGCCAAGCGGCTCGTGGACGCCGGCGGGCTGGCTCCGGTCCGACGCATGATCTTCCGTCACGGCCACCGCGGACCTCGGGAGATCGGCTGTGCGCCCGAGTTCGTCGCCTGGCTCACCGACCCGGCGGCCAACGGGGGCGGCGCGCTCGTGGACTTCGGGTGCTATGGCGCGATCCTCGCGACGTGGCTGATGGACGGCCGCCGGCCCACGGCGGTCGTCGCCGGCGCCGCGACCCTCAAGCCCGGGACGTATCCGCGGGTCGATGACGACGCGACCATCGTGCTCACCTATCCGGGCGCGTCCGCCACGATCCAGGCGTCGTGGGCGTGGACACACGACGTCAAGGAGATGGACGTGTTCACCGAGCGGGGCTCGATCCACGCGGGCCGTCGCGACGACCTCACGGTCCGCGAACCCGACCGGCCGCCGCGGGTCGTGGAGCCCGCCCCGCTGCCCGCGCCGCTCCGCGACGAGTGGGCCTACTTCAAGGGCGTGGTGCGGGGCACGTGCGCCGTCGATCCGCTCTCGAGCCTCGAATACAACCTCGTGGCGGTGGAGATCCTCGACGCGGCCCGCCGGCAGGTCGCGGGTCGGTAGACGGTCAGGCCACCGTGTGTGCTGCATTCCACAGCGGCACCGCATGCCGGGAGAGAATCCCGCGGATCCGGTCGCAGACCGCCGCGCACCTTGTCGACCGCGTCATTCCCCCGGTGCCCGTGCGGCAGTGGGTGATCTCCGTGCCGAAGCGGTTGCGGGGTTTTCTCGCCGATCGGCCTGCGGCCGTCGCCGCTCTCACGAGAATCTTCATTGAGGAGATCGAGCGGCTGCTGGGCGCTGCCGCAGGCGTGACGAGTGAACGTCGCAGCCGCAAGTCTACGCGACCGGGAGCGAACGGCGTCGTCGAGCTTTCCCCATTTGAGTTCCTCGACCGGCTCGCTGACCTCGTGCCCCGGCCGCGGAAGCATCGGCACCGGTATCACGGGGTGTTCGCCCCGAATCACAAGCTCAGGTCCGCCGTCACGGCGCTCGCCATCGGGAATGTCGGCAAGCCGCGTGACGCCGCGACGAATGGGCATGCGTTCGGCGGACATGCGGCGGGCCAAGATACCACCGGCGACTGCTGCGACTTACGCGACAAACCGCGATCTCACGACACCTCCCGGATCGCGTGGGCCAAACTCATGGCTCGGGTGGGGGAGGAGTTTCCGCTCGAGTGCCCGGGGTGTGGCGGCGACATCCGACTCAGAGCAGACGGCCGGCAGGAGCCGGCTCCCGCGAAGTGAGAGGTTCGCAAGCGGGCGAACGCCAGGATGGCTTCGCCCGCGTGAAGTCAGATCCTCACCCACCTCGGCGAACCGCTTGAACCACCGGCCGTCTCTCCCGCCCGTGGTCCGCCGACCGACTGGGGAGAGCTCGTGCAGGTCACCTCCAGAAACACCGAGAGGCAGAAGGGTTTGCCACCTCCTGCCTCATGGTGCCACTCTAGACATGAGTGGCTTAGCTCCCCGAGTAGGATTCGTCACAACCGCCGTATTCTCCCCGAAAACACGGGGGTCGGCAGGAAAGTGACTCAAAAAGCGACTCACTCGGGAGGGTCGAGAAGTCCGCAGGATGCAGCATGAGGTCGCAGGATTGTCCGGGGACGTTCCGGCGCTGAGCCGCGTTGGGCTGGTGTATGATCACGGGTGAGGACGCGAAGGGAAGGATGGAGCGAGCATGCGATCGTATACGGCCATCATTGAGCGGTGTCCCGATACGGGACTCTATGTCGGCTATGTTCCTGGGTTGCCGGGGGCGCATTCGCAGGGTGAGACGATCGACGAACTCAATGCGAATCTTGCCGAAGTCATTGAGATGCTGCTCGAGGATGGGGAGCCTGCCATGGAATCAGAGTTCATCGGAACGCAGACGGTTCAGGTGGGCTGAGCGGTGTCCAAGCGCAAACTTCCGATCCTCAAGCCGGCAGAAGTCGTGACGAAACTCGTTGCGCTCGGCTTTGAGGAGGTTCGGCAGAAGGGGTCGCACAAGCAGTTTCGTCACGCAGACGGCCGCTGCACAACGGTCCCTTTTCACAAGGGACGAGACATCTCCCCGATCCTGCTCCGGCAGATTGCTCGAGATATCCGAGTGACTGCTGAAGAAATCGTGGATGCGTGACTCCGTGACTCATCCATGACAATCTCGAACGCATCAAACAAAAATGGGCCGAGCACCTCGGTTGACCATACCCTGAAGGCATGGCATGAGCGAGGAATGATCTTTGTCAGGTTCGCCAGCGGCCATGAGATGAGTTTCCCCATCAAGGGCAACCCTAGGCCGGAGTCTGCTGCCGAGGAAGATGTGGGCCGTATCGAGATCTCGCCATTTGGTCTGCACTGGCCGACGCTTGACGAAGACCTTTCGTTCGCGGGAATCCTGGAGGGGCGTTATGGTCACCGGTGACTGCACGCCCTCACTCGATATGGGACAGCGCTGCTCGGTGCGGCTCCATGGGAGCCGGCGCGACACCCTGCGAAGAAAGCTCCCCGAGTAGGATTCGTCACAACTGCCGTATTCTCCGTGAAAACACGGGAGTCGGCAGGAAAGCGACTCAAAAAACGTCTCACTTTTCAGTCCGCAGGAGGTCGCAGGAGGTCGCACGGGCTCGCGGTAGAATGAGGTCGTTGCTTGGTAGCCAAGGAAACCGCCGTGATCGCCCCCCGTCTGCTCGACGAACTCAAGGAACGGCTGACATCAGCCTACGGCCATCGGCTGCACGCCGTGGTGTTGTTCGGATCCGAGGCCCGGGGCGAGGCCGGGCCGGACAGTGACATCGACGTGCTGGCAGTCCTCCAAACGCAGTCCGGTGACTATGGCGACGAACTGGAGCGTGGTCTGGCCGCGGTGTATCCGGTTGCCCTGCGACTCGGTCGCCGCGTGAGTGTGAAGCCGCTGACACGCGAGGAGTATGAGCATGGCGACAGCCCTCTGCTTCGCGAGGTGCGACGGTCGGGCATTGCGGCATGAAGGATTTCATTCGCAGCCAGTGGACGAAGGCAGCGCGTTCCCTGGCTGCAGCTCAGGCGATTCTCGCGACCGACCCGGATTCATCGGCGTCGAGGGCCTACTACGCGGCCTTCCACGGCGTGACCGCCGTGCTCGCGGGGCGCGGCATGGAGTTCACCAAGCACACTGCCGTGAGGGCGGCTCTGCATCGGGACCTCATTCAGACGGGGCTACTGCCGACAGATTTGGGGCGAGACTATGACTTCCTCCTCGATCTTCGCGAGACGGCCGACTACGGCGGTGTCGCCGAGGCGTCGCTGGCGAGTGCGACCAAGGCCATAGAGAAGGCACGAGCTATCCTGGCCGCGATCGAGCCTTTGTTGCCGGATGACGCTGCCGGTAACGCTTGATGAACGCTGCTCGGTGCGGCTCCATGCGAGCCGGTGCGACACCCTGCGAAGAAAGCTCCCCGAGTAGGATTCGAACCACCTGCGAATCTACGCCTGAAACAGCGGTTACCCAGCGGGGTGGCCCTAAATGCGGCCCTAAGCGGGCAGGTCGCCGATCCGACGGGGCAGGTGACATGAGCGAGCAGGTGGCGCGTCTCGCCCAGCGGCTGGCTGAGGTCGATCCGGATGTCATCGCCGCCCTCTTGAGATGCTTCGACCGGCCCGGCTCGTGACACTGTCTCAGATACCACGTGTCTCGTGGACTGCGGCACTGGGAACCACCGTGTGACGCGAACCGCGAGGGGTCCCTACGTATCGCTTCGGGAAGCCCTCCTCGCGTGCCCGGAGGGCCATTCTGAGGGTGTTGCGGTTCCAAGCCTGTCCTCGCGGTCGCGGGGTTGTTCGGAGTGCCCCTGCGATCTCATCGAGAGAGAGCCCCCGTGATCTCATCGCCGCGATCTCCTCCACCTGCGCCCGCTCAACGAGGTCCGGCAAGAAATGGGCGGTGCTGCGCTTGCCGATCCGACGCCAACCGATCGGTGTGCAGCGGCCGTAGGGGAGCCCTGCCGCCTTCTTCGATCGCAGGGCGTCTCGCGTTCGCTGCTTGACGAACTCCAACTCCAGTTCAGCGAACGACATCAGGATCGTGCAGATACACCGTCCGATGGGGGTTCCCGTGTCGAGGCCTAAGTCGAGCGAGTTGAAGGAAACTCCCTTCTGCGTGAGCAGTTGCATCGTGCGGGCACCATCGACGACCGACCGAAATGCTCGGTCGAGTTTCGCCCACACGATCTTGTCTCCGGGCTGGACGAGTACCCACAGTTTCCGTCCCTCTTCCCGCTCGAACATCGGCTTGGAGCCACTTGTCGCGGCGTCGTAGAGCCATCCACCGGCTGTGTACCCCTCCGGCAGGACAACGCGACGGACGTATTCCTCACACACCTGCCGTTGATGCGACTCAGTCAGCGTCTGCCGCCCCGTTGATGCACGGCCGTAGCAGTAAACCTTAGGCATGATTGCCCCCTACAGGTAGAAGTAAATGAACAACCATACCAGCACCCATATCTGTGGCGACATGTAGTAACTGGCATGAGGGTCCAGTGCCATGAAGACACAGAACCCAACAGCACAGAGCCGCAACAGGAACCCGAAGGTCGAGTCGTTCCTGCCGATCATCTCGTTCCATCGCTCGCGGATGGTGTAACCGCCGTACTTGTAGTCGAGCATGGGTTTCACTCCGGGCCCGGAATGCGGAGGTGACTCCAGACCCACTCGATGATCGCCGCCATCGCTTTCTTGCCGCACTTGAACCGCAGGATTTTTTGCGGCTGCAAGTCCCCGTTTTGCGGGTCAGACCAGACGTAATACTGCGAGTGCCGTAGCGTGTAGTCCTCATCGACGTGGAAGGTGTGCTGCGATTCGTAGGTGTGCATCGCTGCCCCCACGATGATTCGCGGCCCGTTCTTCGTCCGGGTTGGAGGCAGGCACACAGAGAACTGCACCGACTCGGGTCCAAACGTCCGCCCCTCCTGCTTGTGCAGCAACTGAATGACATGCTCCGGCCCTCCCTTCAGTTGCCGTCTCAGTTCACGGACGAACCGTCGGGAGCGTGCCATGAACTTCGGGTGGTCGGCGAACTTCATTCCGTCGCCCTTCGCCCAGTCCTCAGGCTTGGGACGCATGGCCTTCGTGACAGTCCGCCACATGCCGTGCCCAAACCGATTTGGACTCTCACGGTTCTGTGGCCCGGACGCTGCTGACCATGGGCCCTCGACACAGCCGTCTCGTCGCACCCGATAGAACACGCGGGAGCCCGCCTCGATCACTTTGCGAGGATCATGCGGCGTGAAGGCCCGGATGTATCGCCTCCACAGCCGAAGCCTAGCCTTCTGCCAGTCATCCTTCACCCCGTCGAAGCCGGTGCCGCACACGATGTACCCAGTGTCGCCGTCGGAGAGTTTCCAGACAGACGCAAAGGGGAGCGTTGCCTTCTCGTCTGTCTCGTCGTACCCGTATTCCAGCAGGCTCCCAGACCAGTCAAGCCAGTACCCCATGCAGCCAAGATACGGGACGTAGGCAGTCACCTTCCCCGCCTTGTCTTGGTGCAGGATGTCGGGTGGCCGTGTGTAGGAACCGTTCCTCGCACGGTACACCCGCCGGTCAATCTGATCGAACGTCATCAAGTTCCTCTTCAGTTTCTCCTCCATGTCAGGACTCCTTCGTGAGGGAGACGGTACGGCACCACGATGGGATTGCCTTGTGCCAGTGAGAGCCACCCGTGCCCGTATACGCCACGACCACTCGGGCTCGCGGCTTCTCGGGCTTCCAGTACGTCTGGGCGTCGGTGATGAGAACGATGGAATCAGGCCGGTCGTTCTGATCCACCTCCAGGAGTGCGGCAGCCATGTCCGTGCCGCCTCCTCCATGCCAGTCGAAGGTGCGAACACTGGACACGCTGGCGTGTGACTGCACCTTTGTGTCGGCGCAGTACACCTTGACTCGCCCCAGCTTTCGCAGCCCCTGAGCAATCACGGAGAGGGCTTTGACCTGCACATCGACAGTCATCATCGAACCGGACGTGTCAACTATCACGACTGCGTGGGGTTGCACCGTAATGCGACCGTGCAGCAGTGGCTGGTCGTCTCCCGGCAGCTGCTTCTTCGACCGCCTGCGATGGGAGAAGTCGCGCCCGCCGACAGGCGAGGCCACGCTGGTGCAGACAGCCGAACGCAACTGGGCGAAAGGGTCCGGCGTCGGGTGGAGCCTGCTCCTTATCGCAGCCTTGATGCTGCCGGGAACCGAGCCCGGATTCTCCTTCTCGTACTTCTCGACACCGGCTGCAGCGACGTCCTGTCCGTATGTCTCCCATGAGCCGTCGCTCGACACCTCATACTTTCGAGGAACACCATCTGCGCACGAGCCCCCTGATCCAGGAGAACCGGGCTTCCCGATGCTCGATGTGGGGGATTCGGAACCGCCGGAGTCGTTGCCGTCATCCTCGTCTTCGTCATAAGCCTCTGGGTCGGGTTCGTCTTCGTCATACCCACTCGCTGGTGGTCGCCACCCGTTCTCGTAGTACAGGTCGTCTAGATCGACAATCTGTTCGGCCGGTGGACATCCCGACTCCTCCCACTGCTCATCCATGTCATCCTGCTCATCATTCCATTCGTCATCCTCGTCCTCTGGTTCGTCCTCCGGGTCATTCGTGTCCGTGTCATCTTCCTCTTCGGCTACGTCGTCGTCATTGCCTTGAGGCTGTCGTCCAGCGTTTTGATTGGAGCTGCCGGCGTTGCCATCAGTGCTCTCGTTGCCTTTCAGTTTCTCGATGATGAGGCGGTAGTACTCCTGCATTGATCGATTCGGGGGGAAGTCGAGAAGTAGGTTGCCGAGTTGCGGCACGACTACCCCGAGATGCACGGCACCCTCTGGTCGCACGTGACGCATGTGGGCGAGCGTTTGCTCGATCACGAGGTCGGCTGCGATGTTGAGGATGAACTGCTGCTGAGGGGTGGGGTTTGGCACCATCTCCTTCGAGCGTGCATGATGCTCGAAGATGAGGTGCAGCACCTCGTGTGTGACGAGGTATGCGCCTTGATCGAGGTCGCACTTGGTGATGAAGTCGGGATCCCAGTACAGGTTGCCTGCGTCGTCGATCGCAGCAGTGCCGATGCCGGGAGTCTCCCGCTCCTTGAGGGAATAGATGTAACTGGACAGGTACGGTACCCATTCAAACGTGCGCACCCGTGCGTGGCCGAGTTTCTTTCGCGGTGTCATGTTCTTGTCTCCTCATTGGTTTGCGTTCACGACTTGACGAGTTCCATCAGTTGGGCGAGCACATCCTTCGGGGGCGTCCAGCCGTCGGGCCTGACGCCGCCGTCCTTCACGGGCTTCCAGAAGGACTTGAACTGCATCAGAAACGACTCGATCTCGTAGGTGCCGATCTCGATAAACGCCTCCGCCGCCCGCACCCAGCGCTCCTTCGTTGGGTTTGAGCGAAGGCACTTCACGAGGCCAGTAAGCAGGCAGATGTTGGCGTCCGGCCTGTTCTCGTAGGTGTAGTCCTCATCACCGGACAGAAACTCTTCCGGGTTGAGCAGGTCGAGTTCCTGTGCGTACCGAAGGAACATGCTGGCGTGTTCCGTGCCGACTGCACCCACACACAGCGTGCGGTAGATGGGGTCTTTCCGTTCCTGTCGCCACTCGTAGCCGCAGGCTTCGGCGGCAGCACAGGCCTTGACGAGGTACGTCCAGGTTCGTGGGTTGGGGAAGGCGAGCGTCTCGTCGTCCTGCGGCAAGTTCTCCCTTGCGTCGGGAGCCGACCGCAGGAACGCCTCGACCAGCGAGCCGAACTGCGGGAGCATGTCGGTCCAGTGGTCCGGCACGATTGGGAACTCGGGGGCGGTCCACTCGCAGCCGGATCGGAGTCCTTCAAACCAGTGCTCGTAGTCCACTTCCCAGTCGAAGTGAACAAACCGTGATCGCATGGCGGGGGACAGTGGTACTGCGTTTGGGCATAGTTCCGGCGGGTTCATCGCACCCACCATGAGCGTGGAGGCGGGCATCTGGTACCCACCGACGCGTCGCTCGGTGAGGACTGACAGCAGGCCGGCCTGCGTGGCGGACGGGACGTTCGTTATCTCGTCCACCAGCACAAGGGCCCGACCGTGCTTCGTCTTCTCCCAGAGCTCGGTGGGCAGCATGCGGACCACCCCCGCCTTGTGGTCAGGTGTGGGGTAGCCCGAGAAGTCTTCGGGCAAGTGGGTCGCACCCAGCAGGGGAACGAAGGACCTGTTCAACGCGCCGGCCAGTGCCTCCAGCGAGGACGACTTGCCGACCCCTGTGCCCCCACGAAACAGGGTTGGGACGACTTGAAGGGCGATGTAACCGGGCGTGTTGCCGAGATTGACGCGAGCCATGAGAAAACCTCCTTAGTGAGAATCTGCGAGCGGGAGCGTCCCGCTCTGGCTGTAGACCGGACTCCGCAGCGGGAAAAACAGGGACTTCGACAGACATGGCCCTCCCTGAATGGGCCACTAGCCTCTCCGATACCGCCCCCCGCGAGGAAGGGGTGGGGGTGACAGGCCGCGATACGGCAGATGTCACCGGACGAAGCCCTCGCCGGCAGGCCAGAGACACACACACTGGTCACGGCTTCGACTTGGGTCGGTGCCGGGTGACCGAGCAGGGGTGCCTAAGGACACGGCGGAGGCGAGGATGTCGCCTGAGGACGTGAAAACGGCGGTCATGGGCCAGCCACTGAGGGCGGCCAGTTGGCCAGTTCAAGGCGGGCGATCCATCCGGTTGAGCAGTCGGGACTTGGGGATCAAGGGAACCTCCTTTCTGAGACGGGAACAGGTGGCTGGCGGGACCGTCCACGCCTGCCCTACACCCTCTAGACTCCGGATCGGGATTTCAGGGGCGAAACGCGCGCCGCACAGGTTCTGAGGGGGTCGTTCTCTGGGGTCCGTTGGGCCTCCCGTGCCGCCCGGTGCCGCCCCTCAGCTGGGCCCGGCAAGCCGGGTGTCCGGGAACAGTTCGGCGGGGTCGTCTCCAGGCCGCTCTGGGGGGATACAAGCCGGTCCGGCTCGCCACTGGCGGGCCACCGGAGGCGGGATGGGGGCAGGGGTTCACTGCCAGCCAGCGAGGCACCCACCTGGCCGCCAGAACCTAGACGGCGACCGACAGCAGCCTGTTGATGGCGAGGGCCTGCTTGGCCTGCTCGACCGCCCCCGAGAGGTCCGCCAGTGTTTCCCCCGTCAACTTCTCGTAGACGGCCACCTTCCTGAGGTAGGCGTCGGCACGGCCCATCCGCAGCCGGATGGATCGCTCCTGCATCCCCTCCTCTGCGGCCAGCACGTCCTGCATGATTCCCTCAATCCCGGCCGTCACTTCGGCACGCAGCGAATCGAGAACGTGCGCGACCGTGTCTGGGTCGGAACCAATCTCAAACGTCGTGCAGCAGAAGCGGGGGCCGTCGCCGCCGGCGTAGATCGCGTTGGCGAAAGCGCGGTACTGGCCGATGTGCTCACCCGGCAGAAACCACACTCCGCCGTCATCCTTGAGCCGCGTTGCTCTCCACGACTGCAGGGCCTGAACCATCACGTCTGACACAACGGGGGCCGCGAGATAATCCCGGCGATGTTTCACCGTCTGCTGCAAGTCGTCGTGGATCGCGAAAGCCGAAGGCATGACATCCCCGACCCGAAGGAGGTCAAGTTCCCATCTGTCCGTGATGGTTGCCGAGAAGCAGAAGTGGTAGTCGTTCTGCTGTTTCTGCGGATGGACCTGCCTGACTTCGAAGGCGTGCGTGTCGGCGAGACGTCGCACCATGAAGGGGTGCCGGCGTACATGGCCGCACAACCGTTTCGCCGTGTCGAGCATCGACTCCCGGAGAACCGCCGTCGGCGACGGTTGCAGCGGTACGAAGCGTTCGATGCCCGCTTGCTCAGCAGCTGCCTGCACCCGGACGCGCAGCGTTGTCTTCGTATTCCAGAAGGCAAGACCGCCAAGACCGGCACCAATCGTCAGTGTCGCGAGAGTCATGGGTAATCTCCTTTGCATTGGGTGGTGTTGTGAATCGCTCACTCAACGTCGGGCACCGCGCATCCGATCCCAGCAGGGCTTGAGACGGCAGGCTCGCCAGATGTCTCCTCGCGAAAGCCGGCTGACGGCGGCCCAACTTCGCGGGGCTCGGCCTCTGTCAGTTCGACCGACCGCGACTCAGGACGCGGGGGATAGGCAAGGCCATCAGCCGCGAGCGGCATGATCGCCAGTCGGGCGACGTGGCCCTCGCCGGAACGTGCGTCTGCGAAGACACAGGACTGCGCATCCTTGACCCACAAGACGATGCCTTTGCTGGCTGTACCACCAACGCCCTGTGCCAACTCACACAGCGTCCTCAGGTACGCGGGGTCCACCTTGACCGGCACGTAGCCAGTGGCGTCGTCGTAAATCGTGAACACGTCCTCGAAACGAGGAAACCGACCGTCGATTGGCGTCACATTGGCACGTGTGTCTCCGTGCCTCAGGGTTCCGCCATCGAGCGTGACCCCCCTCGAATCCTTGAACGCAGCCGACGGTGCGGACGCCAGTACCCGCCCTTCGACAATCACATCGAGCGGAGTTGCATCCTCGTCCGGGTAGTAGACGTTGGCGAGGATGCGACCATCGGTTGCCGTGAGTAGGGCCGTTTTGCCGTCGCTCTGGCACTTGATGCCCCCAAGCGCGAAACGGCTTGCCCCCGTGTCGCAGACCTTCGCGAGTTGCCTGATGAACGCAGGAATCTTCATGAGACCCTCCAGGAAAGAAGAAAGACCGGCGGCAACGTGCCGTCGGCCTGAGAACCGCAGCGCCGCAACGGACGCGGGCCGGGTGCCAGATGGCCCCAGATGGTCGTGCCATCGGGGCGTAGGAACTGAACGCAATCAGCGGGCCCGAGCCACGAGAGCCTCGATCTCTCGACGCTCACGCTCGACAATGACGTTGCACCAGCGCTCGGTCTCGCAGCAGATATCCGCCGAGAGTTCCGCCCGCTCCCGAGTTTGGAATGGCCCAACGGGCAACGCGTCGGACCGCAGATCGAGGAAGTAGAACCCGCTCACGCCCCGAAAGACGGCGGCTTCGTGCTGGCCGAGTCGGTTGGTGACGGTGGTGACTTTGTCCTTGCGATACATGGGAGAACTCCTTCTTGGTGCTTGGGAAAAAGAAGGGGGCCGGTGACCCAGTGCCACCGGCCCCCACACAGGCCAGACTCCGCAGCGGCGTTTAGGCCCGCTCACGCAGGCCGTGCTCAATGATGAACTGGTTGATCTCGTTGCACGTCTTGGAGCGAAGCACGTGCATCACGCACTGCCAGACTTCTGGCCGTACCGCGATTGCGTTCTGCCGGTAACTCGACAGGCTTGGGAACTCGATCTGCGCCCAGCCTTCCTTGAACACCCTCACGTTGCACACGCCCTTGTCTTCCGCTCGGAAGGACCGCTGAGCCACGATCTGGTCGCTCTCCGGCTTCGCGTCAGCGGTCCGGAACCAACCGCCACAGACTCGGGTAAGCGCACGACCGAATCTCTGGACGACCTTCGGCGTGCCCGATGCAGCGACAGGCTTCGATTCCTCGCAACCCGCCTTCCGTCGAGGCATCCGCTTCTTCGGGGCGGGGGCGGCTGGAGCGGCCGTTGAGGGGGCAGGCGTGCCGGCATCAGCCGTTCGCATCAGCCGCAGGACTTCACGGGCAATCGTGGAAACGTCGATGGCAGACATGGGAAACTCCTCCAGGACATAGGGAAACAAAAAGGGCCGACCGCACCATGCGACCGGCCCGCCAACAACCAGACTCCGGAGCGGGAAAATCAGCCCGCAATCGCAGCCACCCCGCACCGCGATTCGACCAGCGGCTCGGGTTGGCCGACTTGCCACAAGGTCCACACGGGTAGATCGCAGACGCGGAACCCCTGTTCGAGATGCCACTGCACCTCGTCGTTGATGTGAGCGCGGGCATCCCGCTCGCGCTCGAACTCCTCGCCCTCGTGGTCGGGCAGGTATCCGGGCATGTTCACGGTCACGAGAAACACGACAGCCTCCGTCGATTGGTCAGGACGGGCCGAACCCAGTCGTCGGCCCTACCGTCCAGACTCCGCATCGGCGAAATGCGGAGCGGATCGAGTTGGGGAGGCGTGCGCGAATGGACCGCGACGCGTGCCGGATGGGGCTCGCCGGATCGCATACGTTCGTATGCGGTCGGCGGAAGTGGTCTACGCGCAGGCACATGCGCGGATTACGTGGGGCCGGGTGGCGCCCCCCAAATCGTGCGCAAGGTCAATGACGTCGAGGGGTTGGAGTTTTTCTCGGATTCATTGAGGCCCTGTGCAGACGGGCCCTCTGGAAGGGGGGCGAAGGCGGTACTACATTCACGTCATTCCCTGATCGCAATCTCTCGATCATTCGCAACCCAATGAACTACAGAAACGTGCGACGTGACGTGAGGCATGTGGAGTGTGGGGAATGCGCAGGTCTGGGCGCGCTGGCCCGAGACGAGGAGCAGACGTGCGCTGAATGCAGAGGAATCGGGTGGGTTCGGCCGCTGGCTAATCGCGAGGTCATCTGTCCCGTTTGCAAAGGATTTCAGATCGTCTCAGTACGAACATCGAAGTCGTGCCGCAGGTGCGAAGGGCGCGGATACACCGTAGTGCTCGTCGAAGTGCGTGACGCAGAACAAGTGCGAGATGTGGTGTGTGCTACTTGCAAGGGTGAGGGACTCAGAATCAAAAAGCTCAAGCATGAGCCCAGCGATTGTCCTGAGTGTTCCGGTACCGGTCATGACTTTCGCTCCGCCATCAAGGGAATCCCGTTTCGGGATTCAAAGTGCCCTAAATGCCATGGACGTTCCTATGTGACAGAGACCATTGAAGAGGATGGGCCGTGCCAAACTTGCGGCGGCGCCGGAATGGTGCGGGAGTCATTCTGGGAACCCGAAGAAAGGATTGTTGGATGACGATGAGGAAACCAACAAAGGCTGCCGCCAAGAAGTCGAAGGGGCAGGCCACTGCGGCCAACGTTGGCTTTGAGGCCACACTCTGGGCCGCCGCCGACAAACTGCGGGGCACGATGGATGCCGCCGAGTACAAGCACGTGGTGCTCGGCCTCATCTTCCTGAAGTACATCTCTGACGCGTTCGAGGAGATGCACGCCCAACTGGTGGCCGGGCAGGGCGAGTACAAGGGGGCCGATCCCGAAGACCCGGACGAGTACCGGGCCGCCAGCGTGTTTTGGGTGCCACCCTCAGCCCGTTGGTCCGCGCTCCAATCTGCTGCCAGACGACCCGACATCGGCAAGCGGATCGACGATGCGATGGTTGCCATCGAGAAGGACAACCCCCGCCTCAAGGGCGTGCTGCCGAAGGACTTCGCACGACCCGGACTCGACAAGCAGCGGCTCGGTGAACTCATCGACCTCATCGCCACCATCGGGCTCGGCGACAAGGAGAACCGCTCGAAGGACATTCTCGGGCGGGTCTACGAGTATTTCCTGACCCAGTTCGCCAGTTCGGAAGGCAAGAACGGCGGGCAGTTCTACACGCCTTCCTGTGTGGTGCGGACCATTGTCGAGATGCTCGCCCCGTACAAGGGCCGGGTCTATGACCCCGCCTGCGGCTCCGGTGGCATGTTCGTGCAGAGCGAGAAGTTCGTCGAGACGCACGGTGGCCGAATCGGAGACATCGCGATCTTCGGCCAGGAGTCAAACCACACGACCCGTCGGCTGGCGGTGATGAATCTCGCCATTCGTGGCATCGAGGCCGATCTCGGCCCCGAGAATGCCGACACGTTCCGCAACGACCTGCACAAGGACTTGAAGGCCGACTTCGTCATCGCCAATCCGCCCTTCAACGACTCCGACTGGGGGAGGGACGACACGGACGTGCGGTGGAAGTACGGGGTGCCTCCGGCGGGCAACGCCAACTTCGCATGGGTGCAGCACTTCATCCACCATCTGGCGCCAAGTGGCTTCGCAGGGTTCGTGCTGGCGAACGGGAGCATGTCGAGCAACCAGTCCGGCGAAGGCGAGATTCGGCAGGCGATCGTCGAGGCGGACCTCGTGGACTGCATGGTGGCTATGCCGGGCCAACTTTTTTACTCGACACAGATTCCCGTCTGCCTCTGGTTCATCGCTCGGAACAAAGCTGACGGAAAGAGACGGTCTCGAAAGGGCGAGACGCTGTTCTTCGACGCCCGGAAACTAGGCACGCTGGTGGACCGGGTGCATCGGGAACTGAGCGACGACGACATCACCAAGATTGCCTCGACCTACCACGCATGGCGAGGCGACAAGGGGGCTGGCAAGTACGGGGACTTGGCGGGATTCTGCAAGTCAGCCACGCTCGACGAGATTCGCAGTCACGGGCACGTCCTGACACCCGGCCGGTACGTGGGGGCCGAAGAAGTCGAGGACGATGGTGAGCCGTTCGAGCAGAAGATGAAGCGACTTGTCGAGGATCTCACAGCGCAGTTCGCCGAGTCCGCCCGGCTGGAGGCGGCGATAGAGGCCAACCTGAGGGGGCTAGGGTATGGCGGGTGAGCCTGCGATTTACGTTAGCGCCGCACTGAATCGCATGACTGAGAAGTTTGGCGGCGGGCTGCAAGTCTGCACGGTACTCGAACTCAATGATCGCGGAGTTCTGTTCGTCGAGGATGGCAATCATGGCGAGAACCGGCCTCGCCAGAACGAGTTCGCAAAGGAGGGAATTGCCTTCCTGCGGCCACCAGACCTGAAAGACGGACGCGTTGACTTCGAGTCCTGTGGCCGAATCACCGATGCGGGTTTCAGGCGTGTCCGCAAAGGTATCGGCCAGCGAGGCGACATCATCCTGACGCATCGCGCAACGGTGGGTCGCCTTGCCATTACTGGCGACGATGCCCCCAGCGTTTTTGTCACGAATCCCGGCACGACTATATGGCGTAGTACTGCTCCCGACATCCTCGACCAACAGTACCTGTATTGCTTCATGCGCAGCGATGCGTTCATGCAGCAGTTGATGTCACAAGTCGGCAACACCTCCACGTTCGACTACGTGAGCCTTACGCAGCAACGGGGACTTCACGTCGCATTTCCGCCGCTAAACGAGCAAAAGCAGATCGCCAATATCCTGCGTTCGCTCGACGACAAGATCGACCTGAACCGCCGGATGAACGCCACGCTGGAGGCCATGTCGCGGGCGATCTTCAAGTCGTGGTTCGTGGACTTCGATCCGGTCAGGCAGAAGGCAGCGGGCAAGCAGCCGGTCGGCATGGATGCCGAGACGGCGGCGTTGTTCCCCGATTCGTTCGAGGACTCGGAGATCGGGGTGGTGCCGAAGGGTTGGCCATTGGGGTCGATTCTTGAGCAGGCAGTTCTCCATAGCGGGGGAACGCCGAGAACAGACGAACCGTCGTACTGGGGAGGTGTGGTTTCTTGGGCAAGTGCCAAAGATGTTTCACAGTGCGACGACGCGTTTCTCGCGACGACAGAGCGAACAATCACGGAACAGGGCGTTGAGAATAGTGCGACGAGAATACTACCCGCGAAGACGACGGTTGTTGTGGCGCGAGGGGCGACGACCGGACGCATGGCGATGCTTGCCAATGAAATGGCAATGAACCAGACGTGTTACGGTCTTCATTCCAGCATTAACACACCTCTTGCCCTGTATTGTCATGCACAGGCTTTTGTGGATCGACTGGTCAAGGCAGCGCATGGATCAGTCTTCGACACGATTACGACACGCACGTTCGAGACGACGCCGGTGCTGCTCGCTCCGCCGAAGTTACTCTCTGTGTTTGAATCATCCGTGACGGGGCTTTTTGAGCGAGTGCGGTGCAACATTCTCCAGTCGCGTACCCTCGCCACGCTCCGCGATACGCTCCTCCCGAAACTTCTCTCCGGTGAAGTCCGCGTCTCGGATGCGGATCAGGTAGTCAAGGAGTTGATCGAATGAGGGGGATGTGTTGCGTCAAGGCAAAGAACTTGCCTTACGCTCGGCAAATCCTTAACGGCGGGCACATAGGGATCGAATGGCTACGAAAGGAAGACCCTACTTGGTGAGCACAAGGATGGCGGAGGCAACAGGGTGATATGTCAATGACTGCTGCGGACATCGACGCCCTTCTCGTGGTTCGTTCCGAGAATGAACGACTTGAGTTCAAGGAGGCGAAGAATAGTTTCAGTTTCGGCGATTTGGTGGAGTATTGCGTTGCCATCGCGAACGAGGGCGGTGGCCGCGTGATACTCGGCGTCACTAATGCTCGCCCGCGCCGTGTTGTCGGAACGCATGCATTCCTCTCGCCCGAGCAAACGACGTACGGAATCTATGAACGCCTTCGCGTGAAGGTGACATGTGAGGAGGTGAGTCACCCGGATGGCCGAGTGCTCGTGTTTCAGGTGCCGTCGCGACCGGTCGGGCAGCCCGTCCACCTCGACGGGCGGTATCTCATGCGTGCTGGCGAGAGCCTCGTTCCGATGTCTCCGGACCGACTCCGAGTCATCATCGAGGAGGGACAGCCGGATTGGTCGATCGGTCCGGCACGCTCCGCATGCGACGGCCAAACGGTTGTAGACCTTCTTGACACTCAGGGCTTCTTCGAACTTCTTCGGCTGCCCTATCCAGGAGACAGGGAGTCCGTGTTGGCGAGGCTTGAAGACGAAGGTGTTATCGTGGCAGCAAGTGATGGTTGGACGATAACGAATCTGGGGGCCCTACTGTTCGCCAAGCAGCTCGACCGGTTCGACCTTCTTGCTCGCAGGGCGCCGCGAGTCGTGGTGTACGACGGTACTGGCAAGCTCGCGACGAAACTTGAACGTACGGGCACGAAGGGATATGCCGTCGGTTTTGAAGGGCTAGTCGACTTCATCATCCAGCAAGTGCCAACGAATGAGGTTATCCAGCAGGCAATCCGCGAGTCCGTCCCCATGTTTCCCGTGATCGCGATTCGGGAGTTGGTCGCCAACGCCCTGATTCACCAAGACTTCCGTGTGCCGGGCGGCACGGTCATGATTGAGATATACGACGACCGGATAGAGATATCGAGTCCCGGCGAGCCGTTCATCGCCACAGAGCGGTTCATTGATGGATACCGTTCGCGAAACGAGCGGCTCGCCGACCTCATGCGACGTATGGGCATCTGCGAGGAGCGAGGAAGCGGCATCGACAAGGTCGTGAATGCTGCGGAGAGATACCAGTTGCCGGCACCGGATTTTCGTGGCGGCGACCGTCGCACTTCGGCCGTCTTGTTTGGCCACAAGGATTTCGAGGAGATGGATCGCGATGACCGGGTAAGGGCGACGTACCAACACTGCTGCTTGCGGTACGTTATGAACATGAAGATGACGAATCAAAGCCTTCGCGAGCGATTCCGGTTATCGGAGAAGAAGACGGAATCCGTGTCGCGAGCCATTGGGGACGCGGTCCTTGATGGGTTAATCAAAGTCGCGGACCCAGCTCAGAAGTCGCTGCGATACCGTCACTATGTGCCCCACTGGGCGTAGATTTCATTTTGGTGCAGACCGCCGCTCCGGCTGGGGATAGGTCAAAAACGCGATCAAAGCCGGGATTTCTCATTTAGACGCAAATCGTCTCACCCCCCATAATGAGTGTGACTGAAGACACCGTCGAGCAGGCGACCATCGAGTGGTTCGAGGAACTTGGGTACGCCTACGTCAGTGGACCGAGCATCGCTCCCGGTGAGCCCGGAGCCGAGCGAGACACCTATGGCGATGTGGTGCTTGAGGGCTGGCTGACAGCAGCCATCGATCGACTGAACTCCGAGATACCTGCAGTCGCTCGCGAGGATGCCTTGCGGAAGGTACTGCGGGTCGAGGGGCCCTCGCTCGTGGCAACCAACCGGCAGTTCCACCGCACGCTTGTGGCGGGCGTGGACGTGGAGTATCGCCGGCCGGACGGCAGCATCGCGAGCGACCATGCCCGGTTGATCGACTTTGAGAACCCGGACAACAACGACTGGCTCGTGGTGAATCAGTTCACCGTCACGGAGGGAACCCGTACCCGAAGGCCGGATGTGGTGGTGTTCGTGAACGGGCTCCCCCTAGCGGTGGTTGAACTGAAGAACGCTGCTAGTGAGGCGGCGTCGATCTGGTCAGCCTATGAGCAGCTCCAGACCTACAAGGATGAGATTCCGACTCTGTTTCGATTCAACGAACTACTCGTTGCGTCCGATGGCCTTCAGGCTCGGATTGGGTCACTCACAGCGAGTCGGGAATGGTTCAAGATTTGGCGGACGACCGACGGCTCCGGTGAGGCTGGGCCGGGCACGCTCGAACTCCAGACGCTCGTTCAAGGCGTCTTTCAAAAAAGGCGGCTGCTCGACCTGATTCGTGACTTCGTGACCTACGAGGACGACGACAAGGGCCGCACGAGCAAGGTGATCGCCGGCTACCACCAGTTTCATGCCGTGAAGGCGGCGGTGGACGAGACGGTACGGGCGTCCGGTCGAGAGGGTGACAGGCGGGCAGGAGTGGTCTGGCACACGCAGGGTTCAGGCAAGAGCTTCTCGATGGTGTTCTACGCTGGATGTATCGCCCGGTGCCCGGCCATGCAGAACCCGACCGTCGTGGTGCTCACAGACCGGAACGATCTGGATGACCAACTTTTCGCACAGTTTCTCCGCTGCAGCGATGTCCTCAACCAGACACCGAAGCAGGCCGAGTCGCGGTCGCAGTTACGGGACTTTCTGAAGGTGGCAAGTGGCGGTGTGGTGTTTGCCACGATCCAGAAGTTCATGCCAGAGGAGAAGGGCGACAAGATGCCTGCCCTCTCCGAGCGGCGCAACATCGTCGTCATCGCCGACGAGGCCCATCGCAGCCAGTACGACCTCGTGGATGGTCTGGCCAGGAACATGCGGGATGCTCTTCCGAACGCCTCCTACATCGGCTTCACGGGGACGCCGATCGAGAAGAACGACGCGAACACGCGGGCCGTCTTCGGTGACTACATCAGCGTCTACGACATCCAGCAGGCGGTGGCGGATGGGGCGACGGTGCCCATCTATTACGAGAGCCGAGTCGCCAAACTTGGGCTGCTGGAGGCGGAACTCCCCAAGATCGATGAGGAGTTTGAGGAGATCACGGAGGGCGAGGAGGAGGAGCGGCGGGAGCGGCTGAAGTCAAAGTGGGCTGCCCTCGAAGCCCTCGTTGGCGACAGGAAGCGGATCGCCAAGATCGCGAAGGACATTGTCGAGCACTACGAACGTCGCACTGAGGCCATGTCTGGGAAGGCGATGGTCGTCTGCATGAGTCGCCGGATCTGCGTGGACCTGCTCGCAGCGATCCTTAAGTTGCGGCCGGACTGGGCCAGTGCTCCGAACGACGACGAGACACAGGAAGCCAAAAAGCGGTGTGTCGCGAAGATCATCATGACGGGGTCGGCGGCGGACGGCGCCGAGTGGCAACAGCACATTCGAAACAAGCAGCGGCGCCGGGAGTTGGCGCTG
This sequence comes from Pirellulales bacterium, assembly GCA_040397585.1. Taxonomy (GTDB): domain Bacteria; phylum Planctomycetota; class Planctomycetia; order Pirellulales; family UBA1268; genus QWPN01. The sequence continues at coordinate 24,741 of JBBAVS010000020.1, read as the reverse complement.
CGATTCAAGGACCCGAAAGACCCCTTTTCGATCGTGATCGTCCGGGACATGTGGCTGACGGGATTCGACGCCCCGTGCATGCACACGATGTATGCGGACAAGCCGATGCGGGGGCACGGTCTCATGCAGGCCATCGCTCGGGTGAACCGCGTGTTCCGGGACAAGCCGGGCGGCTTGATCGTGGACTACTTGGGGCTGGCCGACCAACTCAAGCAGGCCCTCGCCACCTACACCGAGAGTGGCGGCAAGGGGAAACCCAGCATCGACACGGCAGAGGCGGTGGCGGTCCTGCTCGAAAAGTGCGAAGTGGCTCGGGGGATGCTGCATGGGTTCGACTGGTCCGTATGGGCGACCGGCAAGGCGTCCGAGCGGCTGGGCCTCATTCCGGCTGCACAGGAGCACATTCTCGTTCAGGAGGACGGCAAGAAGCGGTTCGTGAAGCTGGTGTCGGAAATCTCGAAAGCGTTTGCTCTCTGTGCCACCGCTGACGAGGCGGAGGCCCTGCGGGATGACATCGCATTCTTTCAGGCTGTGCAGTCAGCCCTCACGAAGGGAGAGGATCGCGAGGGCAACGACCAACGTCTCGACCACGCCATCCAGCAGCTGGTGTCGCGGGCGGTCGTGACCGACGGCGAGATCATCGATGTCTTCACGGCTGCGGGCCTCAAGAAGCCCGACATCTCGATCCTGTCGGACGACTTCTTAAACGAGGTGCGGGGGCTCAAGCAGAAGAACGTGGCCGCCGAGCTGCTGGCGAAACTGCTCAAGGGGGAGATCGCCACCCGCTCATCCCGGAACGTGGTGCAGGGGCGGCAGTTCAGCGAGATGCTCAAGAAGACGCTCAACGCCTACCACAACCGGGCCATCGCCACCCAAGAAGTGATCGAGGAACTGATCAAGTTGGCGAAGGAGATCGACGCCGCTGCCAAACGGGGGGAAGACCTCAAGATGAGCGACGAGGAACTGGCGTTCTACGACGCCCTCGCCGCCAATGAGAGTGCCGTGCGGGCGATGGGCAACGACGAATTGCGTGTCATCGCCGCCGAGTTGGTGACGCAGGTGAGGAAGAACGTCACGATCGACTGGACCATGCGGGAGTCGGCACGGTCGAAGATCAAGGTGATCGTCAAGCGGATTCTCCGGCACTATGGGTACCCGCCGGACCTTCAGGACGAGGCGGTGCAGACGGTTCTGCTGCAGGCCGAGACGCTGTGCAAGGACTGGGTGGCTTAGGTTGCCTCCGTCGGGCACCACGCGCCGAGTGCGGTCACTCGGCCCATCCCGTAGGCCATCTGCTGCGTTCTCGGGGGACCAGCAGGTACTGTGCTGCTGGGCATCCCATCTTGGAGTCGTCCGTCGCAGTTGTCCGTCTGTCGATCGAAAAGCGATTGATCCAGTGGCGGCTTCATCGGTCCTCGAAAGCATCCGTCTCGTCATGGCAGCCCTGCTCTGGCTCTGGCACTGAGGGCACGCGCGCAGGGCTTTAACCATAGAAAACCAATGTTTTCGAGGTAGCCGGCGTTTTACTTACGTCGGAAAGCGGCGTCGTCTCTGCCACAGGCTCGACACTCCGGTTAGTTGGAGTGTGTTGACGCCATCAGGCCTCTCCCGCCGCTGGGTGCCAGTGGTCCGCAACAAGGCGTGTATGGGATATGCAGGCCCGGTACTTCCGTACCGGACTGGCCCCAATCTCTTGGAGCGCACCATTATCCCGTCGCCAGCAAGGTTGCCCGGCCACTGCTAACCGGGTCACTCGCTGGGGCTCGTCGTAGCCTCACGGTCGTTGCGGAAGCCCTTCTTGTTACGAGGCGACCCTTGCGAGCAACCTCGACGTGGACAACCACGCCATCAGGCTCCCAGTGGTGATCGAGAGGGTTGTCGCGGGATAGCCCGGATTCTCTCGTCTCTTTGGCCGGCCTGATGGTGCACTTTCGAAACGTCTACCCGTGAGGACGTACTCGATGGTACGGGGGTGGAGCCAAGTGGATAGTCAACAAACTGACCGTCGCGAACGGGTCGATCGGTGCCCGCGCGAACCGGCGGTCATGGCAGGTACCGGCAGGAGCAGGAAGGAAACGAGGTTTGGTTGACTATCTACATGGCTGAGGCACCCATAGAGTCGGGGTGAATGGCGTGGAAACGCCTTCGTTTGTCGGTCCGTTGGCCGCACGGTGCGGTCCGCTGGCCGGCAGCAAACCGAAAGGATTCGCCCCGTGAGCATCTATCGTGATCGTGACGATGACTGTGTTGAGCCGTTCCTCATCACTGCGAGGAAGGCAGCCAAGTTGCTCTGCATCTCGGAGAGATTCCTCTACACCCTGTCCAAAGAGAAGCAGATTCGCGTGGTGCAGGTGGGGCGAAAGCGACTCTATCGCCTCGCCGACATCCATCGCTTCATCGACGACCGGAGCGAAGGGGCGAGACCCAGTGGCCCTTGACTGGGGGCATACGGTTTCGCACGACGTGCAATCTCGTCAGGCAAGCAGCAGTAACCAGAAAGGAGCGGCAGGGATGGCTAGCGTCAGCACAGACCAGAACGGGAATCGCCGGATCAAGTTCTATGATTCGCAGGGTCGCCAGCAGAGCATCAGGGTCGGGAAGGTGGACCGGAAGTCGGCCGAGCGACTGAAACAGGATGTCGAGGAACTGCTGGCGGCTCACCGGATGGGCCAGTCGGTGCATCCACTGACCGCTGAGCGGGTCAGCCGACTGGACAGTCGCCTCCGCCGACGGATTGAGCAGGTGGGGCTGCTGGAGCCGCTGGAGGCCGAATCGCCCGCAATCGCTCTAGAAGCGTTCCTGACGGGCTATGTGGCTGGAAGGGGTGATCTCAAGCCCTCCACTCGCGACAACCTCCAGCAGGCGGTGACGGCCCTCATCGAGTATTTCGGGGCGGATCGTCCGTTGGGCGGGGTCACGGCCGGAGATGCGGATGAGTTCCGAAACTGGCTCCTGACGCGTCGGGCACGGCCTCTGGCGGTGAACACGGCTCGGCGGCTGTGTGGCCGGGCGAAGCAGTTCTTCCGCCACGCGGTGAAGAAGCGGCTCGTCTCCGACAACCCCTTCGACGGCATGCGGGGGCTGCAGGTTCGCGGCAGCGCAGAGCGGCGTCGCTTCATCGCCCGCGAGATGACGGACCGGCTGCTCGCGGCGTGCCCGAGTCAGGACTGGCGGGTGCTCGTCGCCCTGTGTCGGTATGGAGGGCTGCGGCCGTCCGAAGCGTGCAACCTCCGCTGGGAACACGTCGATTGGACCCGCGAGCGGATTCGCATTCGCTGCGAAAAGACGCAGCACCACGAGGGCAGGCAGTGGCGGGAGATTCCCTTCTTCCCGGAACTCATGGTGCACCTCCGAGACGCATGGGACTCCGCCGCAGCGGGAGCCGAGATGGTGGTCGGCCGATACCGGGCGAATCAGAATCTTGGGCCCGTCCTCAAGAAGATCGTGGCGAAGGCTGGCCTCGAAGTGTGGCCGAAGCCGTTCCAGAACCTCCGCTCCACGCGGGAGACCGAGCTGGCGAGGGAGCACCCGATCCATGTCGTCTGCAGCTGGATCGGCAACACCAACAAGGTCGCGATGGAGCACTACCTGCAAGTCACGGACGAGGACTACGCTCGCGCGGCTGCAGGGTCGGCGGCTCCCGAGACGAAGTCCGGTGCGGCAGCCCCTTCCTCAAGTGGCCCTAAAAGCGGCCCTGCACCCGCCGGAAAGCCCCGCTTGGAGCGGAACGCTGTTCCGGCTCCCGAAACGGCGACCATCAAAAACGCCGGGCCAGACGCAGGGTGCAACGCAGCAGCACATGGTGCCGCTCCCTGCCGGAAGGAGCCAAACTCCCCGAGTAGGATTCGAACCTACAACCTAGCGGTTAACAGCCGCTCGCTCTACCGTTGAGCTATCGGGGACCGGACCTCCGAGAGTAGCGTATTGTGGGGGCGGAATCGATATCCCAGGGCCGCGGCCGGGGGATGTCAGGATTCGGCCGGCTCCCGCACTTTCTCCAGCACCACGGCGTTGCCCGCCGCGTTGTATTCGATGGTCGTCATGAACGACCGCATCAGCATCACGCCCCGGCCGCTGGGCGCTTGGAGCCGCTCATCCGACGTGCAGTCCGGAACGCTCCCAGGGTCGAACCCCGGCCCCTCGTCGGCGATCGCAACGCGGACGCGGTCGGCCGACACCTCGCACTCGACGTGCACCTTCTTCGCCAGGTCGAGCTTGTTGCCGTGCACGATCGCATTGACGATCGCCTCCTCCACGGCCAGATGCACGGCGAACACGTCGGCCGGCGGCCAGCCGTGGGCACCCAGCTGCGTGAGCAGCTCGTCGGTCACCTGCCGGTTCGAGCCGCGCTCGCTCGGCAGGTCGATCGACAGTCGCCACCCGCTCGGGGAAGTCTGATCCGCCATGGCATCCATTCTCGCGAATCAGAAGGCCGAGATCGCCTCGGCCTCCTCGCCCCGGATATCGAACACCTTGTTGAGCTTCGTGATCTGAAAGACCTCGAGGATCTCGGGGCGGATGTTACACATCTTCAGCCTTCCCTGGACCGACTTGACCTTGCGATCGAGCGTGATCAGCTTGCCGAGCGCCGCACTGGAGAGGAAATCGACGTTGTCGAAGTTGACGAGGATGCTCCGCCGGTTGTCGTGCTCCACCAGGGAGAACAACTCGGCCCCCAGCTCCTGAATGCCGGCCTCGTCGAGGATCTTCCGGTCGACGAACTTCACGATCGTGACGTCCCCCAGTTTGGAGACGTCGATCCGCTTGTGGCTTGGCATGGGCGACCTGGTGAGGCTGCAGGGGAGAAGAATCCGAAGCCTAGCGGTTGGCAGGAGGCTTTTCCATGCACTGAACCGGCGGCCCGGCGACACCGGTTTCGCCTCCACCGATCCTGGGGGACGTGGTCCACCCGCCAGGCCAGCCGGCGTTGGAAAACTCGGAGTGCTGCCATTCTGGCAGCGGCCGTGGAGGCCCCACCCTTCGGTGCCGGCCTGGTGCAAATCGCGAAATCACCTTTGAAAATGGCTCCGCTCGCATCGGGAACGCATCCGGCGCGCCAGTTGCTCTCCTGGATCCATCGATCCGCTGGCGGTCGAAATGGGCAGGCGCCTCGCCGCCCGATCGCCCGGCGGCATCGGCCCGCGCCGCCGTGCGGGCCGCGTCGTCCCGTCAGAAACTTCCCCGAGGTGTCCCGAGCCATGACTGCCACCGCCAGCAAGTCTGCGAAAAAGAAGTCGACCCTGATCCCCCTCGGCGACCGCGTGGTCGTCGAGCGCGAGCAGAGCGAGCAGAAGACCTCCGGCGGCATCCTGCTGCCTGATTCCGCGAAGGACAAGCCGGCCCGCGGCGTCGTCGTCAGCGTGGGCGAAGGCCGCCTCGATTCGAAGGGCGTGCGGCACGCCCTGCAGGTGAAGCCCGGCGACCGAGTCGTGTTCACCAGCTACGCCGGCGAGCCCTTCAAGGTGGGCGACGACGAGCTGCTCCTGATGCGCGAAGACGACATCCTCGCCATTCTCGGCTGAACGCGTCCGCCGGCGATCCGTTCACCCCATTCCACGACCTTTCCCCGCTTTTCCCAGAGGAGAACAGAACCATGGCCAAGATGATGGTATTCGACCAGGAGGCTCGTGAGGCGATGCGGCGCGGTGTCGCCAAGCTCGCCCGGGCCGTGAAGGTGACGCTCGGCCCCAAGGGCCGCAACGTGATCCTCCAAAAGAGCTTCGGCTCGCCGACGGTCACCAAGGACGGCGTCACCGTCGCCAAGGAGATCGATCTCGAGGACGTCTACGAGAACATGGGCGCCCGGATGGTCCGCGAGGTCGCCAGCAAGACGAGCGACGTGGCCGGTGACGGCACCACCACCGCCACCGTGCTCGCCGAGGCGGTGTTCAACGAGGGCCTCAAGGCCGTGGTCGCCGGCGTGAACCCGATCCAGATGAAGGCCGGCATCGAGAAGGCCGTGGTCGACATCACCGCCAAGCTCAAGGAGATGTCGATCCCCGTGAAGGGGAAGAAGGAAATGGCCCAGGTCGCGGCCATCGCCGCCAACAACGACGCCGAGATCGGCGAGCTGCTCGCCGAGGCCATGGACAAGGTGGGCAAGGACGGCGTGATCACGGTGGACGAGGGCAAGAGCCTCAAGACCGAGATCGAGTTCGTGGAGGGCATGCAGTTCGATCGCGGCTACCTCTCCCCCTACTTCGTCACCAATCCCACGCAGATGCAGTGCGTGCTGGAAGACTGCTACATCCTCGTGGTCGAGAAGAAGATCTCGAGCGTCAAGGACATCGTGCCACTGCTCGAGGCGGTGGTGAACGCGGGCAAGCCGCTCTTGATCGTGTCGGAGGAGGTCGACGGCGAGGCCCTGGCCACGCTGGTGATCAACCGGCTCCGGGGCACCTTCCAGGTGTGCGCCGTGAAGGCTCCCGGCTACGGCGACCGCCGCAAGGCGATGCTCGAAGACATCGCGATCCTCACCGGAGCGACCGCGGTGTTCGAGAACCTCGGCATGAAGCTCGAGAGCCTCGGGCTCGCCGAGCTCGGCCGTGCCAAGAAGGTGATCGTTGACAAGGACAACACGACGATCATCGAGGGCTCCGGCAAGTCGGGCGACATCAAGGCCCGGATCGAGCAGATCCGCCGCGAGATCGAGGCCGCGACGAGCGACTACGACCGTGAAAAGCTCGAGGAGCGGCTCGCGAAGCTCTCCGGCGGGGTGGCGAAGATCAACGTGGGCGCCGCGACCGAGAGCGAGATGAAGGAGAAGAAGGCCCGCGTCGAAGACGCGCTCCACGCGACCCGGGCGGCCGTCGAGGAAGGCATCCTGCCGGGCGGCGGCGTGGCCCTCCTGCGGGCCAGCTCGCAGGTGAAGCCGAAGGGCCTCTCCGAGGACGAGACGGTGGGCTACCAGATCGTGGTCCGGGCGTCCCGGGCGCCGGTCACCATGATCTCGTCCAACGCCGGCCAGGACGGTTCGATCGTCTGCGAGAAGGTGCTCGGCGGGAGCGGCAACTTCGGCTACAACGCCGCGACCAACGAGTACGAGGACCTCGTCAAGGCGGGTGTGATCGACCCCACGAAGGTGACGCGGACCGCACTGCAGAACGCCACGAGCGTGTCGACGCTGCTCTTGACGAGCGACGCGCTGATCGCCGAGAAGCCGAAGGATCAGAAGGCCAAGGCCGGCGCCGCCGGTCATGGCGGCGACTACGACATGTACTGATGACACGGCTGCCGGGCCATCGTGGCCCCGGCAGCCTTGGGCCGCCCGCCGCCGTCCTCCGGACGGCGTGGCAGCGGGCGGCGAGGCCAGCCAGCGATGTTCATGAGCCGGGGCGTTCTGCGGAACGCCCCGGTTTTTTTGTGGTCGCGGTCAGATCGCCGAGCGGCACGAAGCCGTCGGCGCCGGCGGGGTTCGCCGCCTTGCCGCAGGACGGCGCGAACAGCTGCCGCCAGAGGGTGCGGACGAGCCAGACACCCGCGGCGACGGCAACGGCGATGGCGACGGCGTCTTGCATCTCACCAGCCCAAGGCCAGGCCGATCCGGTAGATGGCCAGCGCCCCGAGCCAGGCCAGCACGGTCATGTAGGTGAACGTGACCACGGGCCAGACCCACGAGCCCGTTTCCCGTCCGATCACCACCAGCGTGCTGGCACACTGCGCGCACAGGGCGAAGAACACCATGATCGAGAGGGCGACCGGCAGCGTGAACACCCGCCGGTTCGTGCCGTCCCAGCGGGCGGCCTTGAGCCGCCGCTCGAGCGCCGTGGCCCCCTCCGCCTCCGTGGGATCGATCTCGCCGAGGTTGTAGATCACGCCGAGCGTGCCGAGCACCACTTCGCGGGCCGGGAAACTCGCCAGGGCCGCGCAGCCGATCCGCCAGTCCCAGCCCAGCGGCTTGACGACCGGCTCCACGAACCGGCCCGCCCGGCCGAGGAAGCTGTGCCGCTGGGCGGCGCCGCGACGGGCCGCCGCGAGGCCCTCGGGCGTGTCGAGTGCCTCGAGCTCAGCCACGAACTCGGCCCGATCGGGGTCGTCGGCCGCCGTCGCCGCGAGGCGTTCGCCGAGCGCCATGCGCAGGGCCGCCACGTCGGCGTTGACCAGCGGCTCGTTCTTCGGATACGCCATCAACGCCCAGAGCACGATGCTCAGGGCCACGATCAGCGTGCCGGCGTTCTGCAGGAACGACCAGGCCGCCTCGCGGGCCCGCTCGAGCACGACCGCCGGCCGCGGCCACCGCCAGCCGGGAAGCTCCATCACGAAGGGCTGCGGCGGGCCGTGAAACACGGTCCGCGAGAGCCCCCAGGCCACGGCCGCCGCGACCACGACCCCCAGCGCGTAGAGGCCGGCGAGCACCGCCGCCTTGAGGGGCAGCCAGGGAAGCCCCGCTGCCCGGTCGGGCACGAACGCCCCGCAGAGCAAGAGATACACCGGCAGCCGGGCGGAGCAGCTCATCAGCGGTGCGACCAGGATCGTCAGCAGGCGATCCCGTCGGTTCTCGATCGTGCGGGCCGCCATGATCCCGGGAATCGCGCAGGCGAAGCTCGACAACAGCGGAATGAATGACTTGCCGCTCAGGCCCACGCCCACCAGCAGCCGGTCCATGAGGTAGGCGGCGCGGGCCAGATAGCCGCAGCCCTCGAGGATGGCGACGAACAGGAAGAGCAGGGCGATCTGCGGCACGAACACGACCGTTCCCGACACGCCGGCAAGGATGCCCTCGACGATGAGCGACCGGATCGCACCCTCAGGGAGCACGCCCGACACGAAGGCCGACAGGCGATCCATGCCAGCCGAGATCAGGTCCATCAGCGGCGGCGCGAGCCAGAAGATCGAGGAGAACATCGAGAGCATCACGCCGGCGAAGATCAGCGTGCCCCAGACGCGGTGGGTGAGCACGGCGTCGATCCGATCCTCCGTGAGCCGCGCCGCGGCGCTCCCGGCCACCACGCCGTCGAGCAGTCGCTCGATGGCCGCATAGCGGGCGATCGCCTCGCTGGCCGCGGCCGGGCGGGCGGTCGCACCTCCTACCGGGGCGGCCAGCGGGAGGGGCCGCGGGGGCGGACCGCCCGCGGCATCGAGCACGAGATCGCGGGTCGCGGCGATGCCTTCGCCGGTCGGCGGCGCGACCCGTACGACCGGGCAGCCGAGCCGCAGCGAGAGCTCCGCCACGTCGATGCGGATGCCCTTGCGGTCGGCGACGTCGGCCAGCGCCAGCGCCACGACCACCGGCACGCCGACCTCCAGGGCCTGCGTGGCCAGAAACATGTTTCGCGGCAGGTTGGTGGCGTCGGCCACGACGAGGATGCAGTCGGGCCGCGGCACGCCGGCGATGCGGCCGTGAAGCACGTCCACCGCCACCCGCTCGTCCGGGCTCTGCGGGGCGAGGCTGTAGGTGCCGGGCAGGTCCACCAGATCGACGACACGGCCCCGGTGCGTGAAGCGACCGAGTTTCTCCTCGACGGTGACGCCCGGGTAGTTGCCGACCCGCGTGGGAATGCCCGCCAGCGCCGTGAAGAGCGTGCTCTTGCCGACGTTCGGATTGCCGAGCAGGGCGACGGTGAGAGGGCCCGGCGTCACGTCATCGCGTTCCGTGCGTCAGCGGTCGCCGATCGCCACCCGCGCCGCCTCTTGGCGGCGAATCGACAGCCGGTAACCGCGGAGTTCGAGTTCGAGGGGGTCGCCGAACGGCGCCTTGCCCACGAGGCGAATCTCGACGCCCGGCGTGACGCCCATTTCCAGAAGCCGAATCGCCACGGCATCGCCGCCCGCCACGTCGCGGACCCGCACCGTGGAGCCGACCGAGACTTCGTCGAGCGAAACAGCGACCATCGTCGATGCCTTTCGAATCCTGGATTTCCTGCCACCGGCTGGCCAAGTTGAGATTCGGTCTCAACTTGAGCTTTTAGTTTAGAACGTCATCCTGTCGAAATCAAGAACCGTATGTGCGGCGATCGGAAAACCATGAAATCCACCGGCCTGTTCGTCGCCGGCACCGACACCGACGTGGGCAAGACGCGGGTTGCCGCCGCGATCCTCCGGTGGCTCCGGGCGGCGGGGCAGCGCGTCGTGCCCTACAAGCCGGTGGCCAGCGGGTTCGCCTCGGCCGACGACGAGCGGAGTGACGCCTGGACGCTCTGGGATGCGGCGGGCCGGCCGGGTGTGCCGCGGGAGGTGTGCCCGCAGTCGTTCGCGGCCGCCATCGCCCCTGCCGCGAGTGCTCGGGCCGAGGGCCGCGAGGTGGACGAGGGGCTGCTGCGGTCGGGCTTCGCTGCCTGCCGGGCCCGCGGCGACTTCGTGGTGGTCGAGGCCGCCGGCGGCCTGTTCTCCCCGCTCACCTCCGCCACGCTCGGAGTCGATCTCGCGAAGGAGTTTTCCCTGCCTGTCGTGCTGGTCGATGCCGCACGGCTGGGGGCGATCGGGAGGACGCTGGCGACGGTCCGCGCCGCCCGTGCCGAAGCGCTGCCGGTGGCAGCCGTGGTGCTCTCGCATACGACGCCTCCGGGCGCCGACGGCGGCCCGGCCGCGCCGCGGACGATCGCCTGCGAGGCCGCCGCCGAGATCTTTCGCCGCACGGGCCTGCCGGTGGCGATCCTCGACCACGGCGCCGACCGCATGCCGCCGGGCATCGACTGGCTGGCGGTCGCCAGGGGCTAGCCGCCGGCATCGCGAAGCATGCGGGCCGACTCGTCGGCCGAGCGGGTGGTGATGTGGCAGCCGGTGCCGATCTCGAACCCGGCCAGCTCCGCGAGTCGCGGCAGGATCTCGAGATGCCAGTGCCACGCGCCGGCCACCTGCTCGTGGGCCCGCGACCGCGGGAACGGCGCCTGATGAAGCCACCAGTTGTAATGGCACCCCGGAGCGAGCTTCTCGAGCCGCCCGACGAGGTCTTGGGTGAGCGCGGCGACCGCGGCGACGTGCTCGGCCGTGGCTGCATGAAACGAAGGCTCGGCCGTGGCGATCATGATCCACGTCTCGAACGGCTGCCGCGGCGCCGGGGGCACCAGCGCCACGATGTCGCCCCGCTCGGCGACGACCCGCCCGCCCCGCCGCGCCTCCTCGAGGAGCCGCGGAAACGTGGCGGCATCGCGGTGTACGGCGGCTGCCTCGGCCGCGATCGCGGGGGGCACCACGTCGAGGCCGACGATCTGGCTGTGAATGTGCTCGAGCGAAGCCCCCGCCTTCGGACCCGAGTTTTTGAACACGGTGGCCCAGGCCAGCGATTCGAGGCCGGCCGCGGCCTCGAGCCGCTCGCGGCAGAGCGACCAGACGCCCCGCCAGGCGTCGGGATCGACGTCGAGGATCGAGCGGTCGTGCCGCGGCGACTCGATCACGACGTCGTGAATGCCGCCGGCCTCGCGCGGCCCGTCCGCGGCCGCCGACCGCGGGGCGGCCACGGTGATCGGGAAGGTGTTGGGCACGATCCGCGATGTCCAGGGCAGCGCCGGATCGGCGGGGGCGCGGGCCACGTCCGGGGGCGTGCGCGACTCGTTGCCCGCGCAGAACGGACACCAGCCTGGCGGGCCGCCCGCGTCGCCCAGGCTGGAGACGAGCGCCCGGTCGTCGGGCTTGCCGCCGCGCTGCGGGGCCACGAACACCGGACGCCCCGACACCGGGTCGAGGCAGATGCGGGGGATCGCGCGGCGACTGGGATCCGGCTGGTCGGCGGTCATCGAGGCCCTACCATAACGGCTCGGCCACGCCGCGGCGCAGCGGTTCGTGTTGAAGGGGCTTCGGCCCCTCCGTACACTCCGCCCGTGGCCGAGACCCGCCCCGCCCCGTTTTCGTGGAGATCCCAGGCATGCTGACCGTTGGCGATACGTTCCCGCAGTTCTCCTGCCAGGCCTGCGTCGGCACCGGCAAGGACGACATGAAGCTGCTCACCAACGCCGACTACGCGGGCAAGTGGGTCGTCTACTTCTTCTACCCGAAGGATTTCACGTTCGTCTGCCCGACCGAACTCGCCGAGTTCAACAAGCAGCTCAAGGCGTTCGCCGACCGCGACACGATGCTCGTGGGTGGCAGCACCGACAACGAGTGGTCGCACCTCGCCTGGCGGCGGGCCCATGCCGACCTCGCGAACCTCGGCTATCCGCTGATCGCCGCCCAGAAGCTCGCGCCCGAACTCGGCATCCTGGAGAAGACGGAGGGCTACTGCCTCCGGGCCACGTTCATCGTCGATCCGCACGGCGTGATCCAGTGGGTGGACGTCAACCAGGGCCGGGTCGGCCGCAACGTCGCCGAGGTGCTCCGCGTGCTCGACGCGCTGCAGAGCGACGAGCTCTGCCCGTGCAACTGGAAGAAGGGCGACCCCTACGTGAAGGTCGGCTGACGGTGGCGACCCCGGGGTCGGGTTGGAAGCCGCCGCAGCGGACGTGGCTGCAGAAGTTTGGTGACGCCTTCCGCGGGCTGTTTCACGCCGTCACCAGCGAATGGAGTTTCGCGGCCCACCTGCCGGTCGCCATCGCGGCGGTGGCCCTGGCCGCCTGGCTGGGAATCAGCCCCGTGGAGTGGGCGCTGGTGGCGCTGGCGATCGGCGGCGTGCTCGCGGCCGAGGTGTTCAACACGTCGGTCGAGTCGCTGGCCCGGGCGCTCGATTCGGGCCCCGACCAGCGGATCAAGGATGCCCTCGACACGGCCAGCGCCGCCGTCCTGGTGGCGGTGGGCGCGGCGATCCTCGTGGGGCTGGCGATCTTCGGCCCGCGGCTGCTCGCGCTCGTGCGGTGACGGGCTCAGCGGCGGCCACGGATGATTGCGATTGACCGTCGCGGCCGCTCCCCCCTAGCGTGTTGCCGAGCCGGGGAGTCGGCCGCCAGAGATGGGCGGGACTCGTCGGCACACCCCTTCTGGAGACGATGATTCATGACCGGCAAACTTCTCGCCGAGGCGATCGGCACCTTCTGGCTCGTGCTCGGCGGCTGCGGCAGCGCCGTGCTCGCCGCCGCGTATCCCGATCTCGGGATCGGCTTCCTGGGCGTCGCCCTCGCCTTCGGCCTCACCGTGCTCACGATGGCGACGGCCATCGGCCACATCTCTGGCTGCCATCTCAACCCGGCCGTCACCGCCGGCCTCGTGGCCAGCGGCCGGTTTCCGGCCAAGGACATGATTCCCTACTGGATCGCGCAGGTGGTTGGCGGCATCGCCGGTGCCGGCATCCTCTACCTCGTGGCCAGCGGCCTGCCCGGCTTCGACGCCGTGGCCAGCGGATTCGCCAGCAACGGCTACGCCGATCACTCGCCGTCGGCCGTGGCCGGCGTCGCCGACTCCGGCTACGGCTGGCAGAGCGCCTTCATCATCGAGGCGGTGCTGACGGCGGTGTTCCTGTTCGTGATCCACGGGGCGACCGACAAGCGGGCCGGCAGCGTGATCGCCCCGATTGCGATCGGACTCTGCCTGACGCTCATCCACCTGGTGAGCATCCCGGTCACCAACACGAGCGTGAACCCGGCCCGGAGCACCGCCACCGCCGTGTTCGTCGGCGGCTGGGCACTGCAGCAGCTCTGGCTGTTCTGGGTGGCGCCGATCGTGGGCGGCATCGTGGGCGGGCTCGTCTACCGCAGCGTGGCCGACTGCAACGACTGAGCCGACGAGCGACGTGGTCGCCGGTCGTCCGCGCGAGGGTGCGGGCGGCCGGCGGCCAGACGCACCGGCCGGCTACTTCGCCTGCACGTCGTAGCAGAGGATCGCGTCGCCCTCGCGGAGATAGAGCCGGCCGTCGAGGATCACCATGTGGGCCCAGCTCGGCCGGTCGCCGCTGCCCGGCACCGTGAAGCTGCTCACCTCGCGATACTCGGCCGGGTCGGCCTTCAGCAGCGACACCGTGCCGTTCGCGTAGCGGACGTAGACGTGGCCGTCGGCCGCCATCACGGTGGCCGAGTTCTTGCCGCTGCCCCGCTGCTTCCAGAGGATCTTGCCCGTCATCAGCTCGGCACAGAACGGAATCCCCTTGTCGTCGGAATCGCCGTAGAGGTGATCGCCGACGAGCACGATGCCGCCGTGCTTGTTGGCCAGATCGGTGTTGAGGCCGTAGATCTCCTCGATCGTCACACCGCCGTCGGCCGTTGGCACCTGGCGGAGCAGGGCGCCGCCCCGCCGGTAGCCGGCCGAGAAGAACACGAGGTCGTCGCGGATGATCGGCGTGGGGATCACGGCCGTCGTCTGATCGATCGGGTAGCGCCAGAGGAGCGTGCCGCTGGCCGCATCGACGCCGATCGGGCCGCTGGCGGTCGTCTGCACGTAGATCTTCCGCCCCTTCACCTCCGAGATCACGATCGACGAGTGGCCGGCCCCGCGGAGGTCGCCCATCGGGCAGGCCCAGATGTCGCCGCCCGTCCGCTTGTCGAGCGCCACCACCGCGGCCTTGTCGCCGCCGGGGGTGCAGATCAGGCGGTCGCCGTCGATCAGCACCGACTCGCTGTAGCCCCAGGCGTCGCCCTTCTTGCCGTCGAAGCGTTCCTTGAGATTGACGCGGAACACCTCGCTCCCGTCGGCCGTCTTGCAGGCCACGAGCGTGCCGAAGGGGGTGATCACGTAGACCATGTCGCCATCCACGGTGGGCGTGCTGCGGGAGCTCTGCCACGACTCCTGGCCCTCGTTCCAGGGCGTGCCCGTCTTCGTCTTCCAGAGCTGGCGGCCGGTGGCCCGGTCGAAGCAGGAGAGATACTCCTCCTTGTCGGCGGCGGTCGAGAGCCCGTCGCCGAGCGTGTAGATCCGGTCGCCCACGATCGCGAGGCTGGCGTAGCCGCGGCCCGCCCCCTTCGTCTCCCAGACGAGTGGCGGGCCGTTTTCCGGCCAGGCCTCGAGCAGGTCGGTGTCGGGCGCCACCGCCGTGCGGCCCGAGCCGCGGAACGTGGGCCAGTCGGCGGCGCGGGCCGACGAGGCCACGAGCAGGGTGGTCGCGGCCACGAGGGCGAGGGGGCGAAGGACCGGCGTCATGACAGGGCTCCGGGGCATGGGGGGACGGCGTCCGACGGTCGAAGGCCCGCCGGCGAAAACCGCCGGAAAGCGGGGTGTATAGTAGCAGCCGAGTCGAACCTTTCGCGAGGAGCCGTGTCGTGTCGAGCGCGTCGGAGCATGAGAGCCTGTTCGGGAAGCGGGTGACCGTGGAGCAGGTCGAGGAGGGGCACGACCTGGCGCCCAAGTTCGACGCCGCCGGCCTGATCCCCTGCGTCACCACCGACCACGCCTCGGGCGAGGTGCTGATGGTGGCGGTGATGAACCGCGAGGCGCTCGCCCGGACGATCGAGACCGGCGAGGCCCACTACTGGAGCCGGAGCCGGCAGCAGCTCTGGCACAAGGGGGCCACCAGCGGCCTCGTCCAGAAGGTGGTGGAGATGCGGATCGACGACGATCAGGACTGCGTCTGGCTCCGCGTCGAGATCGCGGGGGGCGCCAGCTGCCACGTGGGCTACCGCTCGTGCTTCTACCGCAAGGTGCCCGTCGGCGCGGCGCGGACGCAGGGGACGAGCCTCGAGTTCCTCGAGCACGAGAAGGCCTTCGATCCGAAGGCCGTCTACGGCGACGCGCCGAACCCGACGCAGCTCTGACCCCGCCGGCCGCGGCCGGCGGCCGATCGCGGCGTCACCCGCGGCCCCGCGGCACCGCCTCGGCGAACGACATGCCCTGCTGGTCCTTCGCCGACACCACCGGCGCTGCCGCGAGCGGCCATTCGATCGCCAGGTCGGGATCGTTCCAGACGATGCACCGCTCGCCGGACGGCGAGTAGTAGTCGGTCGTCTTGTAGAGCACCTCGGCCGCTTCCGAGAGCACGAGGAAGCCGTGGGCAAGGCCGGGCGGCACCCAGAGCTGCCGGCGGTTCTCGGCGGAGACCTCGCAGGCCACCCAGCGGCCGAAGGCGGGCGAGCCCGGGCGGATGTCGACCGCCACGTCCCAGATCGCGCCGCGGACGGCGCGGACGAGTTTTCCCTGGGGCCGGTCGATTTGGTAGTGGAGGCCGCGGAGCACCCCCGCGCGGCTGAAGCTCTGGTTGTCTTGCACGAACGAGAGCGGGCCGCCGACGACCTTCTCGAAGGTGGCGTGGTTGAAGCTCTCGAAGAAGTGGCCTCGCGCGTCTTCGAAGACCCGCGGCTCGAGGACCACCACGCCCGGGATC
Organism: Pirellulales bacterium; assembly: GCA_040397585.1. Classification (GTDB taxonomy): domain Bacteria; phylum Planctomycetota; class Planctomycetia; order Pirellulales; family UBA1268; genus QWPN01. The sequence continues at coordinate 8,630 of JBBAVS010000020.1, read as the reverse complement.
GCGGTCTCGGTGACGTTCATCGGGCCGCCTCGTGCTTGAGGTCGAGGAGGTAGCGGCCGTAGCCGCTCTTGGCGAGCGGCGCGGCGAGCCGCTCGAGTTGGGCGTCGTCGATCCAGCCGTTCCGCCAGGCGATCTCCTCGGGGCAGCAGATCTTGAGGCCCTGCCGCTTCTCCAACGACTGGATGAACTGCCCCGCCTCCAGCAGGCTGTCGTGCGTGCCGGTGTCGAGCCAGGCGTCGCCGCGGCCCATCACCTGCACGTCGAGCTGATCCCGCTCGAGGTAGACGCGGTTGACGTCGGTGATCTCGAGCTCGCCGCGGGGGCTCGGCTTCATCGTGCGGGCGATCTCGACCACCTGGGGGTCGTAGAAGTAGAGCCCGGTGACGGCATAGCGGCTCTTGGGCGCCCGCGGCTTCTCCTCGATCGACCGGGCCCGGCCACCAGCGTCGAACTCCACGACGCCATACCGCTCCGGGTCGGCGACCGGATAGGCAAACACCGTGGCGCCCGTCGTCTGCCGGCTCGCCGCCTGGAGCCGTTCGCTGAGGCCGTGGCCGTAGAAGATGTTGTCGCCGAGCACGAGCACCGAGGGGCCGCCCGCGAGGAACTCTCTGCCGATGATGAAGGCCTGCGCGAGCCCGTCGGGGCTGGGCTGCACGGCGTAGCGGAGGTCCACGCCCCAGCTGCCGCCGTCGCCGAGCAGCTCGCGAAACCGGGGCGTGTCTTGCGGCGTGGAGATCACGAGGATCTCGCGGATGCCCGCGAGCAAGAGCACGCTCAGCGGGTAGTAGATCATCGGCTTGTCGTAGACCGGCATCAGCTGCTTGGAGACGGCGAGCGTGACCGGATGGAGCCGGGAGCCGGCGCCGCCGGCGAGGATGATGCCTTTGCGTGTCTGCATGCGGGAGGATCCGATCGGATGGTCAGGCGGGGGATTCGGCGACGATGGCGGCCACGGCGGCCGGGACATCATCCTGCCACTCCGTGAGCCTGGTGTTGAGGGCAGTTTCGAGCTTGCTGGTGTCGAGCCGCGAGTTGGCCGGCCGCCGGGCGGGCAGGGGATAATCGGCCGTGCCGATCCCGACCACGTTTTCCGGCGGGCAGCGGAGCGGCACGCCCCGGTCGCGGGCCTCGGCCAGAACCATCCTCGCGAACCGGCACCAGGTGGTCTCGCCGTGCGGGGCGAGGTGGTAGACGCCCGTGGCGGGGGGAGCGCCGGCGGCGAGCCGCCCGAGGTAGGCCGCCGTCACCTCGGCGATCAGCCGGGCCGACGTGGGCACGCCGAACTGGTCGTCCACCACCCGGAGCGTGTCGCGGTCGCGGCCGAGCCGGAGCATGGTGCGGATGAAGTTGTGGCCGTGGGCGGCGTAGACCCAGGTGGTGCGGAAGATCCAGTGGCGGCAGCCCGCCGCGGCCACGGCCCGTTCCCCGCCGAGCTTCGTCGCGCCATACACCGAGAGCGGCCGCGGCTCGTCGGTCTCGAGATACCGCCCCGGCTTCGTGCCGTCGAACACGTAGTCGGTCGAGTAGTGGACGAGCGTGGCGCCGAGTTCGGCGGCCGCGTGGGCCAGCGTTGCGACGGCGGTCTCGTTGACCAGCCGGGCCCGATCGGGCTCGCTCTCGGCCTTGTCCACCGCGGTGTAGGCGGCGGCGTTGACGATCACGTCGGGCCGTTCGCGGCGGAGCAGGGCGGCCACCTCGTCGGGCCGCTCCAGGTCGGCAGTGCCGCGGTCGAACGCCGCGAGGTCGCCGACCGCGGCCAGGGGGCCGAGGAGTTCACGGCCCACCTGGCCTCCCTTGCCGACGAGCACGATTTTCATGGGGGGCACGTCCGGTTCAGCCGTAGTGCTTCGCGATCCACTCGCGGTAGCCCCCGCTGGTCACGTCGGCCACCCAGTCCTGGTGGTCGAGGTACCAGCGGACCGTCTTCCGCATGCCGGTCTCGAAGGTCTCCGCCGGCTTCCAGCCGAGCTCGCCGGCGATCTTCCGGGCGTCGATCGCGTAGCGGCGGTCGTGGCCGGGGCGGTCCTTCACGTAGGTGATCTGCGACGCGTAGGAGGCGCCGTCGGCCCGCGGCCGCTCCTTGTCGAGGATCGCACAGAGTGTTTTCACCACTTCGATGTTCGGCTTCTCGCTCGATCCGCCGATGCAGTAGATCTCGCCGAGCCGGCCCGCCTCGAGCACGCGGCGGATCGCGGAGCAGTGATCCCCGACATAGAGCCAGTCGCGGACCTGGAGGCCGTCGCCGTAGATCGGCAGCGGCTTGCCGCCGAGCGCGTTGGCGATGATCAGGGGAATGAGCTTCTCGGGAAACTGCCACGGCCCGTAGTTGTTGGAGCAGTTCGTGGTCAGCACCGGCAGGCCGTAGGTGTGGTGATGGCCGCGGACGAGGTGGTCGCTCGCCGCCTTGCTCGCGGCGTAGGGGCTGTTGGGGCGATACTGATGCGTCTCCGCGAACGGGGCATCCCCGGCGGAGAGCGTGCCGAAGACCTCGTCGGTGGAGACGTGGAGGAAGCGGAACGCCTCCTTCTCGGCCGGCGGGAGCGCCGACCAGTAGGCCCGGGCCGCCTCCAGGAGCCGGAACGTGCCCACGATGTTCGTATCGACGAAGTCGCCGGGGCCGTGGATCGAGCGGTCCACGTGGCTCTCGGCGGCGAAGTGGACGATCGCCCGAACCTGGTGCTCGGCCAGGAGCCCTTCGACGAGGCTGCGGTCGGCGATGTCGCCGCGGACGAAGACGTGCCGCGGGTCGTGGGCCAGGCCGTCGAGATTGCGGACGTTGCCCGCGTAGGTGAGCTTGTCGAGGTTCACGACCCGCTCACCGGTGGCGGCGAGCCAGTCGATCACGAAGTTGGAGCCGATGAAGCCGGCGCCGCCGGTGACGAGAATCATGGTGTGACTGGGGGGTGAAGGGCGGGGCGGTGGTCCGGCGTGACGGCGTCCGGAGCGTGAAACGGCGGGTGTCCGGCCCGCGACGGCCTGGGCTGCGAGGCTATTATGTAGCGGAGTTCCGCCAGACATCCCACCCCGGCTGCCCCCGCTCCCCCCCGGTGCCCCCATGCTCTCGCCCGACCAGGTCGTCGAAACCTATTTCCTGGAGGCCCGTCACCAGCTCCTGGAGATCGCCGCCCTCCTCGATCGCCACGACGCGGCCGTCGCCCGGGAGGGCCGCGGGGCCGGCCCTGCGGCCGCCGCCAAGCTCGCCACGCTCAAGGAGGCGGTCGCCACGCTCGCCGCCGACCGGCCCGCGACGGAGCGGACCGTGGCCCTCCTCGAACTCTTCGCCAGGGTCTGACACGAGCCGCCCGCCGGAGCCCAACCATGCAGATCATCCAGCCTCACTACCACGCCATCGCCCGCACCGCCCAGGACTACGAGCGGATGGCGATGAGCGGCGTCGTGGCCGTGGCCGAGCCCGCCTTCTGGGCCGGGTTCGACCGCCTCTATCCCGAGACCTTCATCGACTACTTCCGGCAGATCTCGGAGTTCGAGCCGACCCGCGCGGCCCAGTATGGCATCCGCCACTTCTGCTGGGTGGCGGTGAACCCCAAGGAGGCCGAGAACCCCACGCTCACCCGCGCGGTGCTCGAGCACTTCCCCGAGTTCTTCGCCAAGCCGACCGTGCTCGGAGTCGGCGAGACGGGGCTGCACAAGTCGACGAAGAACGAGTGCGAGTCGCTCGAGGCCCACGTCGAGCTGGCGATGAAGCACGGCCAACTCGTGCTCATCCACACGCCGCACCTCGCCGACAAGGCCCACGGCACGAAGCAGGTGCTCGAGGTGCTCGCCGGCATGAAGGTGAACCCGGAGCGGATCTGGATCGACCACGTCGAGGAGCAGACGATCGGCCCCTGCCTCGACGCCGGCTACTGGGTGGGCTTCACGCTCTATCCCGTAACGAAGTGCTCGCCCAAGCGGGCCGTGGACATGCTGGAGAAGTACGGCACCGAGCGGATCCTCGTGAACTCGTCGGCCGACTGGGGGCCGAGCGACCCATTCACGCTCCAGGAGTGCATCCTCGAGTTCCGGCGCCGCGGCCACTCGCTCCAGGAGGCACTTCACGTGTTCCACAACAACCCCTGCCGGTTCCTCGGGCAGAACCCGAAGTTCGACATCCAGCCGATCCGCGTGGAGCCGCTCGTTGAACAGCCGGCCTGCGGCTGAGCCCCGTCATGAACACCGCCACCCACCTGTCGCTCGTCCGCCAACTGTCGTTCTGCGCCGGCCATCGGCTCTACGGCCACGAAGGCCGCTGCGCCTTCCTTCACGGCCACAACTACCGCGTGGACATCGAAGTGGAGGCGGAAGGGGGCGGCACGGCGGTGGACGACGTCGGCCGGGTCGTGGATTTCTCGCTGATCAAGAAGCGGATGCTCGGCTGGCTCGACGAGCACTGGGACCACGCCTTCATCCTCTTCGAACAAGACGAGACGACGCTGGCGGCCGTCCGCGTGGCGGAGCCCACCAAGTATTTCGTGCTCCCCTGGAACCCGACCGCCGAGAACATGGCCCGCTACCTGCTCGAGGTGGTGGCGCCCCACGTGCTCGCGGGCCTGGGCGTGCTGGCCCGCCGCGTGAGCGTCTGGGAGACCGACGAGGCCTGTGCCACGGCGACGCTCGTGGGGAAGCCCGCCGCGCCGCCGGTGCCGATCGGCTCGGTCGTGATCGTGGACAGGAGAACGTGATGCCGCCGCAGCCCTTTTCCGGCCGCTTTCCCGACACCCGTCTCCGCCGCCTGCGGCGGCATGGCTGGCTCCGCCGGACCGTAGCCGAGACCACGCTCTCCGCCGCCGACCTCGTCTGGCCGCTGTTCGTGCACGAGCACGAGATGGCGGTGCCGGTGGCGAGCATGCCGGGCGTGGAGCGGCTGCCGATCGAGGGGATCCTCCGGGCCGCGGGCGAGGCCCTGCGACTCGGCATCCCGGCGGTGGCGCTGTTTCCCGTGGTGGATCGGTCGCGAAAGACCGACGACGCGGCCCACGCCTTCGATCCCGAGAACCTCGCCTGTCGGACGGTGCGGGCGCTTCGTCGCGAGTGCGGCGACGCCCTGGGGATCGTCTGCGACGTGGCCCTCGATCCCTACACCAGCCACGGCCACGACGGACTCTTGCGGGACGGTCAGATCGTCAACGACGAGACGGTCGAGGTGCTCTGCCGGCAGGCGGTGGTCTTGGCCGACGCCGGCTGCCAGGTGGTGGCGCCCTCCGACATGATGGACGGCCGGGTGGGGTCGCTCAGGCTCGCGCTCGACGAGCACGACCATGACGACGTGGCGATCCTCTCGTATGCCGCGAAGTATGCCTCGGCCTTCTACGGGCCCTTCCGCGACGCGGTGGGGAGCGCCGCGGCCCTCGGCACGGCGGCGGGGCTGGGCGTGGCCGACAAGCAGACCTACCAGATGGACGTCGCCAACACCGCCGAGGCGCTCCGCGAGGTGGCCCTCGACATCGCCGAGGGGGCCGACATGGTGATGGTGAAGCCGGCGGGCACGTCGCTCGACGTGATCTGGCGCGTGAAGGAGGCCTTCGGCGTGCCCACCTTCGCGTATCAGGTGAGCGGCGAATACGCGATGATCCGGGCGGCCGCCGAGAACGGCTGGCTCGACGGCCCGCGGGCCGCCCTCGAGAGCGTGCTGGTGATCAAGCGGGCGGGGGCCGACGGCATCCTCACCTACTTCGCCCCCGAGATCGCCCGGGCGCTCGCGAAATCAGGAAGCCCAATCGCGTGAGCGATGGGGATCGTGCGCGGTGAAATCAGGAAGCCCAATCGCGTGAGCGATGGGGATCGTGCGCGGTGCGCCGCGAGGGGCTGCCCGTGCCCCGTCGCCGGACGTTCGCGAACGGCATCCTGCCGTTCGCTCTCTCGGATGCCGCCGGCGCTTCGCCATCCTGGCTTCGCTTGGCGGCATACGCCGGCTCTCGGGGCACGGGCAGCCCCTCGCTCCGTCTCCGTCTCTGCTCATGCAAGCCGACGGCCGTAGGCCGCGGGCTGCCGATGGTGCCCCGCGCTGCCTCGTCAGCCGACGAGCACGGTCGGTCGCCGGGCGGCCTCGGGGACGGCCTTCGCCAGCAGGCCGAAGACGCTGTTGGGGATGTCGCCCTGCCCGAACAAGAGAAACTCGAGCGCCAGTTGCATCGAGTTGCCCAGGCTCCACCCGAACACCACGTCGATCGGCGGTCCGTGAGCGCTCAGCTCGATGGCGATCTGCGCGATGGTGTGGGACACCGAGACCACGTCCCGGGCCACGATCACGAACCGCTCCCCTTCCTGGCGGGCCGAGATGATCGGAGCGTTGTGGAAGTCGCTCGTGTCGCCGTAGTGGACCTCGAGGAACACCAGGGGCACGTCGGCGGGGATGCGGTGCCGGCGCCGCACTTCCGCGTCCTTCTCGTCGAGCGTCCGGTTGCCCGGCCGGTGAGGCACGAGCACCCGGAAGCCGCCGTCGGTGCAGAGGTCGGTCCAGAGCATCCGGGCTGCGTCATCCTCGAAGCGAAACTCGCGATGTCGCAGCTCCTGGCTCCGCCACACCCGGGATGCAATCGAGATCACGAGCACACAGCCGATGAAGATCGAGGCGATCAGGATGCCGTCGGGCCGTTCCCAGACATTCATCACCAGCGTGTAGAGAAACACGAGCGTGATGACCGCGAATGCCGCCCGCCGCCAGATCGACGGCCCCCGCCCCCCCGCCGCCTCGGCCTGCATGTGGACGAGCGATGCGATGCACGCGCTGTTCATGAGGACGAGCACGCCGGTGGCGTAGGCGCCGCCCTGGGCAGTGACATCCGCCCGAAACGCGTAGGTCACGACGAGGTTGATGAGCGTGAAGCCGACGAGGAGCGGGCGGTAGGCGGCCGCCCACTCCGGGGCCATGCCGTAGCGGGGCAGGTAGCGGGGCACCATGTTGAGGAGGCCGGCCATCGCCGAGGCTCCGGCGAACCAGAGGATGAGGATTGTCGAGACGTCGTAGAGGGTGCCGAACACCGGTCCGAAGAGCGGATTGATGGGGTGCGGGCTCTCACCATGCGCGACGTAGGCCAGCGCCCGGTCGATCGCCGTGCCCTTGACCGGCGCGACCGCGAACTCCTCGGCCGGGATGATCGTGTTGGTGCCTGTCACCAGGGCCGATCCGACGAGGAAGCAGCTCATGATCAGGGCCGCCACGAGCAGCAGCTTCCGGGTCTTGGCGATCCGGCCGGCCTCGTCGGCCGGGTCGGCTTTCGTGCCCTCGACGAGGTGGATGTGGAGCACTCCCGTCTCGAAGCCGCTCATGCCGAGCGCGAGCTTCGGAAAGACGAGCAGCGAGATGCCAAGCGCCGGCAGGAGGCCCGTGCCGGAGAGGGGCGCGTGGTGGAGATGATAGGAGCCGCTGGCGATCTCCGCGGTCCACTGCCGCAGCAGGGCGGGGTTGGCCGTCAGATACCAGACCCCACTCACGACGATGATCGCCGACATGCCGAGAAACGCCGCCACGAGGAAGGCGGCCACGCCGACGACCTCCGAATAGCCCTTGAGGAACATCGCCCCGAGGAGGATCAGGAGGAACGAGGCGATCAAGAGCTGGCCGTGGAGGATCGCCGGGGTGTGGTCGAGCCACATTGCATTGTTCACCAGATGGGCCGCGGCATCGGCGGCGGAGAGCGTTTTCGTGATCACGAAATCGGTGGCCGCGAACCCGATGAGCACGAGCACGGCGATCTTGCCCCGCCAGCCGCCGACGAGCCGCTCGATCATCCCGATCGATCCGACGCCGTCGGGAGTCTGGCCCGCCACGTAGGCATACACCGGATACGCACCGCAGAGCGTGACGAGCACGAGCACGAGCGTCGCCAGCGGGGCGAGCGTTCCGGCCCCCTCGAACGCGATCGAGGGCTGGTAGCCCAGCGTGCTGAAGTAGTCGACGCCGCACAGACACATGATCAGCCACCACGCGTAGTGGTGATCGGGAGCGAGATGGCTCTCCTGGTGATCGGGGACAGACGGGGTGCGCGCGCACCCGCGAAGCGGGGATGAAGCCACGTCAGAACTCCACGGCTCGGACCGCGTGGTCAGTCGGCAGACAGTCGCCCACGACGCGGGATGCGTCTGGCGGGCAAAACCGGGCGGCGTAACCAATCGGCCATGCCATGGAAGGGAGGTGAGCCCGACGCCGGGCTCACAAACTCGCGTGCGGCCTTTTCGATCGAGCCTTCAGCCGCAGCGAATCCTGACGAATCGTCCTCGAACGCCTACGGGGTTAGCTGACGGGCTCGGAGCCGAAGATGCCCCGCTCGAATAACTCGAGTTCGCCCCGGAAAAATTGGGTCCCCCGCTCTGCGATGCAGACTCGGCGATTGATCCTTCCATAGCGAGAAGAATTCTATCGCTGCCCCGAGCCACCGTCAAAGCCGCAGGCGTGGACGCCCCGGCGGATCGGAAGCGGCGGTTCCCGCTCGCCAGGCGGTTTTCTGGCCCAGCCGTGGGCGCGGTTGCCTTGCCGGTGCGTCGTCGTCGATACTCCGTTCGGTGTTCATGAGGCTCGGGGGAATGGGTCATGATTCGGACCGCACGTCAGCCGCGCCGCCGAGGCGCTTTCAGCTATGTAGGGGTTTGTCAACCCGCGTTGCTTTACTCGGTCATCGCGTACCTCC
>JBBAVS010000019.1:0-45183 GCA_040397585.1 Pirellulales bacterium | reverse complement strand
CTCGCGAAAGCGTGGGCCAGGGTTTTTTCGTGGGGGCAGGTTTTCAACCTGCCCAAAAAAGTGGGGGCAGGTTTTTAACCTGCCCAAAAGGGGCCTGGCCTGGACCCCGCAGGTTGAAAACCTGCGGCCACTTTCCAGCAAAGTGGGGGCAGGTTTTTAACCTGCCCGAAAGGGGCCTGGCCTGGACACCGCAGGTTGAAAACCTGCGGCCACTTCAGACACACAGGTTGAAAACCTATGCCACGTGAAAACCTCAGGCCACTCTTGCAAACCTGTGCCAGTCGATGAGGGGGACGCGACGTTCAGCTGCCGGCCGAGCGGGCGTCGGAGAGGAATGCGTCGATCTCGGCCGCGGTGGTCGCCCAGGAGCACATCAGGCGAACGCCGCCGGCTCCGATGAAGTTGTAGAACTGCCAGCCTCGCGCCCGGAGGCGTTCGGCCAGCGACACGGGCAGGTGGGCGAAGACGGCGTTGGCCTGTCGTTGCCCCAGCACCTCGATGCCGGGGATGGTCCGCAGGCCAGCCTCCAGGGCGGCCGCGGCGGCGTTGGCGCGGCGGGCGTTCTCCAGCCAGACGTCGTGCTGGAGCAGGCCCACCCACGGGGCTGTCAGGTAGCGCATCTTGGAGGCGAGCTGGCCCGCCTGCTTGCAGCGGTAGGCAAACTCCTCGGCGAGCGCGGCATCGAAGAACACGACGGCCTCGCCCACCCCCATGCCATTCTTCGTTCCGCCGAGGCAGAGCACGTCCACGCCGACGTCGCGGGTGATCGCCCGGGGCGGCACGCCGAGGGCCGCCACGGCGTTGGCGAACCGGGCGCCATCCATGTGGAGTCGGAGCCCGTGTCGGCGGCAGGTCGCACCGATCGCGGCCAGGTCGTCGATCGAATACACGGTGGAGAGTTCCGTGGCCTGCGTCACGCTCACGACGCGGGGCTTGGGGTAGTGGATGTCGCGGCGTCGTTCCACCGCGTGGGTGATGCTCTCCGGCGTCAGCTTGCCGCCTGGCCCCGGCAGCAGCAGCAGCTTCGTGCCGTTGGAGAAGAACTCCGGAGCGCCGCACTCGTCGGTCTCGATGTGGGCGAGTTCGTGGCAGAGGGTGGCGTGGTACGACTGGCACATCGCCGCGAGGGCGAGCGAGTTGGCGGCAGTGCCGTTGAAGACGAAGAACACCTCCGCCGGCCCCTCCAGCACCTCGCGGATCAGATCGCAGGCCTGCGTCGTCCACGCGTCGTTGCCGTAGCTGGCCTCGGAACCGGCGTTGGCCCGCTCGAGCGCGGCCCAGGCCTCGGGGCACATCGGGGCGATGTTGTCGCTGGCGAACTGGCAGCCGGGGCGGACGGTCGAGGGCATGGCTGGGCTCGTGGGGATGCTCAGGCGGGAGGCGTGGCGAGCGGTCCGTCGCCGCTGGAAATGGCCCGCCAGTGGTGGCGGTACTCCCGGGGCGAGGTGCCGGTCTTGGCGCGAAACAGCCGCGAGAAGTGGTACGGGTTTCGGAATCCGAGCGCGATCGAGATCTGCTTGACGGTGAGGTTCGAGTCGCGGAGCATCTCGCCGGCGCGGCGGATCTTCAGCTCCAGATGGTACTTGTACGGGCTCTGTCCCGTCTGCTCCTTGAAGAGGCGGAAGAAGTGGGTTCGGCTGACGTCGAACTCGTTGATGAGTTCCTCGACGACGGGAATCCGGCCCGGAGACTCTTCCAGCCGGAGCCGCGCGCGGCTCACCACCTCCTGCAGTCGCGGCAGCGCCCGCACCGCCGAGGCGGCGCCGACGAGGCGGGCGAGGATTTCCATCGTCTTGGCGCCGGCGATCTGCACGAAGCCGGGTGGTTCCGCCCGCAGGGCATCGAGGGTGTCGCGGAAGGCCCGCACGGTCGAGGGATCGAGGCCGGCGCGGACCACGGCGCGGTCGGGGCGGATCACGGCCTGGGCGAGCAGGCGGTCGGGGGCCGTGCCCCGGAAGTGCACCCAGTGAATGCCCCATCCGGTCCGCTTCCGGGCCCGGTAGCGGTGCCAGATGCCGGGAAAGAGGATCGCGGCGTCGCCCGCCTCGAGCTCGACGAGCCCGGTGGCGTGCGAGTCGAACTCCCCCGCGCCGTGCGTGACGGACACGATGCCATACTCGCTCAGCACTCGGCCGGCGTCCCATTCGTAGAAGTGGCCCGGCGGGTGCCGGCGACGCGGCAGCAGGTCGAACCCCGGAGCGGCCGGCTGGTAGCCCGCCCCCGTCACGCTCACTCCCCAGCCGTGGTCTCCCGGGTTGACCGGCAGGTAGCGGTAGTACTCCCGGCCCCCGGGGGTGGAACTTTTGGCCATGCTCGGAAAGTCCTATTCCATGTTCCTGCTGAGCAGCCGGTCGCTGTGATCGGCTGCATCAGCCGATTGGCGCGGGTCCACGGTCCTGAGCCCCGTCGCCGCCGCCCATTCCGGGCCCTCCTGGAAAGTGGTACGAATAGATAGTATTCCGAACTTTTGGACATTCTGCCCGGGGCCCTGCATCGCGCATCATGGAGAGGTGTCGGCACCGCCCGGGATGGGTCGGGGCCGGCATGGAGATGCCGGCCGGGCGTCCCCGACCGCACGAACACGGAGCCGCGTCCATGCCGGAATCGTTGTCAGGATCAGCCGCAAGGACCGCCTCGTTCACCGGCGGAGGCGTGTCGCGGCGGGCGTTCGTCGCGGCGGCCACGGGCGGCGCGGCGGCCACGATGGTGCACTCCGCCCGGGCTGCCGGCGGCGAGACGCGAGAGATCCGCCTCGGCGTGATCGGCTGCGGCGGCCGTGGCAGCGGCGCCATCAACGACTCGCTGTCGATCAACGAGGGTGTGCGGCTCGTGGCCACCGCCGACCTGTATGCGCCCAAGTGTGCCGCACTCTGGAAGGCGATGCGGGAGGCGCATCCCGACAAGGTCGCGGCCACCGAGACGATCGCCGCCGGCCTCGATGGCTACCGGCGGATCCTCGACGACCCCGAAGTCGATCTGGTGCTGATCACCACCTCGCCGGGATTCCGGCCCGCCTATCTGCGGGCGGCCGTCGAAGCCGGCAAGCACGTGTTCACCGAGAAGCCGGCGTGTGTCGATCCGGCCGGCTACCGCATCTGCCTGGAGGCTCACGACGCTGCGGTGGCCCGCGGCACGGCGATCGTGGCGGGCACCCAGTATCGGCGGCAGACCAACTACGTCGCCGCCGTCGAGCAGATCCGCCAGGGGGCGATCGGTGACGTGATCGGGGCGAACGCCCGCTACTGCGCGGGCGGCATCTGGTATCGACCGCGGCAGGAGGGCATGAGCGATGCGGAGTATCAAGCCAACAACTGGTATCACTTCGTTTGGCTCAGCGGCGACCACATCGTCGAGCAGGCTGTCCACAACATCGACACCATGAACTGGGTGATGGACGCCAATCCGGTGTCGGCCTTCGGGTCGGGAGGGCGGTTCACGCGGCCCGAGGACAGCGAGCTCTGGGACAGCTTCAGCATCAACTACGAGTATCCCGGCAACCGCGTCGTGACCTTCATGTGCCGGCAGCTGCCCGGTGCCGCGGCCGACGTCGGCAACGTGATCTACGGCACCGCGGGGCAGTGCCACATCGGCGCCGCCAACGCCGGCTCACGGATCTTCGACCGGGCCGGCGACAAGGTCTGGGAGATGCCCGGAAGCATCGCCGACGCCTACAAGCAGGAACACAAGGATCTCGTCGATTCGATCCGAGCCGGCAAGCCGATCGTCGAACTGCGGCAGATGGCCGACAGCTCGCTGGTGGCGGTGATGGGCCGGATGGCCGCCTACACCGGCCAGCCGGTCAGCTGGAAGTTCGCTGCCGAGGAATCCACGCTCGATTTGTTCCCGAAGGATCTCGCGTGGGATTCTGCCCTGCCGAAGCCGCGGTTCGCCGTGCCGGGCAAGACCAAGCTCGTCTGATCCGCCCCTCGCCCTCGAGCCCGCACCAACCCTTCCTCCCAGTCTCCACCGCAGGAGCCACCGCCATGTCCGCCGCCACCAAGCCCGCCACCTCCCCCTCGGCTCCGATCTACCGCGGGCCGCTGCCGCACGTGACCACCGTCGAGCGGCTGCCCGTCACGGTCTACGACCAGCCGGCCGACGCCAGCCGGGCGGTGGCTCGGGAGATCGCCGACCTCGTCCAGCAGCGGGCCGCCGCGGGCAAGAAGACGGTGCTCGGCCTGGCCACCGGCAGCACGCCCGTCGGCGTCTACGACGAGCTGATCCGCCTGCATCGCGAAGAGGCCGTGTCGTTCAAGACGGTCATCACCTTCAACCTCGACGAATACTGGCCGATACAGCCCGACGCCCTGCAGAGCTACCGCCGCTTCATGCAGGAGCACCTCTTCGACCACCTCGACATTCCCGCCGATGCGATCCACATCCCCGACGGCATGCTCGCCCGCGACCAGATCGCCGCCGCCTGCGCGGCCTACGAGGAGCGGATCCGCGAGGCGGGGGGCATCGATCTGCAGATCCTGGGCATCGGCCGCACGGGTCACATCGGCTTCAACGAACCGGGGAGCACGGTCGAGAGCCGCACCCGGCTGATCACGCTCGACAGCGTCACCCGCGGCGATGCCGCCAGCGACTTCTTCGGCGAATGGAACGTGCCGCGGCAGGCGATCACGATGGGCGTGGGCACGATCCTCGACGCCCGGCGGGTGGTCCTCCTCGCCTTCGGCGAACACAAGGCGCGGATCGTCCGCAAGGCGGTGGAGGAGCCGCCGTGCAGCCACGTCTCGGCCAGCGCCCTGCAGGGGCATCCCGACGCCAGGTTCGTGCTCGACCGGGCCGCGGCCGCCCGGCTCTCGCGGTTCCAGGCGCCATGGGTGGTGGGGCCGCTCGACTTGATGGGGCTGGAGTGGACGCCGCAGCTCACCAAGAAGGCGGTGATCTGGCTGTCGCTGCAGCTCGGGAAGCCGATCCTCAAGCTCACCGACGAGGATTACAACGAGCACGGCCTGCAGGATCTGCTCTCCTGCCGCGGCCGGGCCTACGACACCAACATCGAGGTCTTCAAGGCGATGCAGGGCACGATCACCGGCTGGCCCGGCGGCAAGGCGGGCGGCAGCCGCGGCGTACCCGGGGGCTCCGCCGTGTTTCCCAAGCGGGTGGTGGTCTTCAGCCCGCATCCGGACGACGACGTGATCAGCATGGGAGGCACGTTCATCCGGCTCTGCGAGCAGGGGCACGACGTGCACGTCGCCTACCAGACCAGCGGCAACATCGCCGTCTGGGACGAATCGGCCGACCGGCACGTCGACTTCGTGGAGGAGTTCTGCAAGGCGTTTGGCGTCGGCACGCCGATTTCAGAGGGAGGGGCCAGCGGGATCGCCGATCGGATCCGGCAGTTTCTCAAGGCCAAGTCGGCCGGTGCCGTGGACATCCCCGAACTGCAGGCGGTGAAGGGGCTGATCCGGCGGACGGAGGCCCGGGCCGGGGCGAAGTATTCGGGCGTGAAGCCCGACAACATCCACTTCCTCGACCTGCCGTTCTACGAGACCGGCCGTGTCCGCAAGAAGCCGATCGGGCCTGACGATGTGGCGATCACGGTCGAACTGCTCGAGCGGGTGCAGCCGCACCAGATCTATGCAGCGGGCGACCTCTCCGACCCGCACGGCACGCACCGTGTCTGCCTGGCGGTGATCCTCGCCGCCCTTGCCGAGGTGAAGGGGCGGCCGTGGGCGCAGGAGTGCCAACTCTGGCTGTACCGCGGCGCCTGGCAGGAATGGGAGCCGCACGAGATCGAAATGGCCGTGCCGCTCTCCCCCGACGAGGTCTCACGAAAGCGGATGGCGATCTTCAAGCACGAGAGCCAGAAGGACCGCGCCCTGTTTCCCGGGGCAACCGACCCGCGGGAGTTCTGGCAGCGGGCGGAGGATCGCAATCGCGATACCGCCCGGCTCTACGACAAGCTCGGACTTCCCGAATACGAGGCCATCGAGGGCTTCGTCTGCCACACCTTTTGACCGTCAGCCAAGGACACCATGAGCAAGCCAAGGACACCATGAGCAAGAAGGTTCACGTCGGGATCATCGGCTACGGCTGGGCGGCCACCGCCCACATCGCGGCGATCAACGCCACCACCCAGGGCCGCGTGGCGGCCGTCTGGTCGTCGCGGCCGCTCGACTCCGCGGAGCTCTCCGCGCGGCACGGCGGCGAGATCAAGGCCTATCGCGAGCTCGACGCGATGCTCGCCGATCCCGACATCCACGTGGTGGACATCACGAGCTACCCGAGCCAGCACCGCGACCAGGCCGTCGCCGCCGCGCGGGCGAAGAAGCACGTGATCCTCGAGAAGCCGATGGCCAACACGCCGGAGGAAGTCCGCGACATCGTGGCCGCCGCCGAGGCCAACGGCGTGAAGGGCTGCGTCTGCTTCGAGTGCCGCTACTCCAACCAGTTTCAGGTGACCAAAGCCCTCCTCGACGAGGGCCTGCTCGGCAGGCTCCACTACGGCGAGGTGGACTACTACCACGGCATCGGCCCGTGGTACGGTCAGTATCGCTGGAACACCGGGAAGAAGGACGGGGGCAGCGCCCTGCTCACGGCTGGCTGCCACGCCCTCGACGCGCTCCTGATGCTCATGGGCAACGACGTGGCCAGCGTCACGAGCCTGAGCACGAAGTCGGCCAGCGAGATCTTCAAGCCCTACGAGTACGACACCTCGAGCGTGACGATCCTGCAGTTCAAGAACGGGGCGATCGGCAAGACGGCGGCGATCGTGGACTGCCTCCAGCCCTACTACTTCCACACGCATCTGGTGGGCAGCGAGGGCAGCCTGCTCGACAACAAGTTCCACTCCATGAAGCTCAAGGCCGACAAGGGACACTGGAGCGGGCTGTCGATGAAGATGCTCGACTCGGGCGACGTCAGCGACCATCCCTACCAGGCCCAGTTCCAGGCCTTCTTCGACGCCCTCGAGCGGGGCGAAGACATGCCGCTGACGAGCTTCAAGGAGGCCAAGAAGACCTTCGACGTGATCTTCGCGGCCGACGCGAGCGCCGCCCAGGGCGGCCAGCCGGTGCGGCTGTCATGATGAATCGATCGGCTGCCCCGTCGCGAGTGGCCGCAGGTTTGCAACCTGCGGTGTACCCACCGCTCGGGGCTGCCCACGCCCCATCGCCGGACGTTCGCTCCGTCAGGAAGCCCAATCGCGTAAGCGATGGGGATATCTCGGCCGCGCCGCTCGGGGCTGCCCACGCCCCATCGCCGGACGTTCGCTCCGTCAGGAAGCCCAATCGCGTAAGCGATGGGGATATCTCGGCCGCGCCGCTCGGGGCTGCCCACGCCCCATCGCCGGACGTTCGCTCCGCCCATCCTGGGCTCCGCTCACTCGGTGTTTCCTCCGCTTCGCCCTCCAGGCTCCGCGGAGGAAACAAACGCCGGCTCTCGGGGCATGGGCAGCCCCTCGCTGTCAACCGGCTTTCGGCATGCATGTCAGGCAGGTCGAGCATGTCACCGCCGGCTGCGTCGCGTCCAGGAACGGCTCTCGAGTACCGAAAGGCAACGCCATGATCCGTACGTGTTCTCCGATGTTCAGCGTGGTATTCATCGCCGCGCTCGCCACCGCGGCCCAGCCGGAGACTCCGCCCGACACGCCGGCCGTCGCGCCCGCCGGGTGGACGGCGCTGTTCAACGGCCGCGACCTGGCCGGCTGGCGGGGGCGGCCCCACTTCGATCCCGCGAAGGAGGCCGAGGGCACGGCCGCGGAGCGGGCGCAGCGGCAGGCCGACTGGGATGCCGACATGGCGAAGCACTGGAGCGTGCAGGACGGCGTGATCGTCAGCGACGGCCACGGGGTGTTTCTCACCACCGATCGCGACTTCGGCGACTTCGAACTCGTGCTCGAGTGGATGCTGCCGGCCTCGTGCGCCGACAGCGGCATCTACCTCCGCGGCAACCCGCAGGTGCAGATCTGGGATCCGGCCTGCGAACGCGACTTCAAGCACGGCTGCGAGAAGGGGTCGGGCGGCCTCTGGAACAACCCCGCCGACGCGGCCGGCAAGTGGCCACTGGTGAAAGCCGACCGGCCGATCGGCGCGTGGAACACCACCCGGATCACCATGCAGGGCGAGCGCGTGACCGTGGTGCTCAACGGCCAGACCGTGGTCGACGACGCGCCGCTCGCGAACTACTTCCAGAAGGGGCAGCCCCTGCCGGCCCGCGGCCCGATCCAGATCCAGACCCACGGCGCGCCGATGCACGTCCGCAACGTGTTCGTCCGCGATCTCGGCACGTTCGACCTCTCGGCCCCGGGCTGGCGGGATCTTGGCGCGGCCGACTTCACGAACGTGAACTGTGCCGCCGACACCTGGACCTGGTCGGCCGCCGGCGTGAAGTGCACGGGGCAGCCCGTGGGCGTGATCCGCACGAAGGAGCCGGTCGGCGACTTCGAGATGTCGCTCGAGTGGCGGCATCTCTCCTCCGGCGGCAACTCGGGGGTGTTTCTCTGGGCGCCCAAGGAGGCGCTCGAGTCGATCAAGCCCGGCCAGTTGCCTCCCGGGGGCATCGAGGTGCAGGTGCTCGACCACGGCTTCACCGCCACATACGAGGCCTCGACCGGCAAACCGGCCGACTGGTTCACCACCGACGGCGACGTGTTTCCGGTGGGCTCCTCCACGATGAAGCCCTTCGCCCCGACGGCCCCGCGGGGGTCGCGGAGCTTTCCCAAGGAAAAGCACTCTCTGGGCACGCCCGCGTGGAACCACTACTTCATCCGGGCCGAAAAGGGCGTGGTCCGGCTCTGGGTGAATGGCCACGAGGTCTCGGGGGGCTCCGACTGCAGCCCCGCGAGCGGGTATCTTTGCCTCGAGTCGGAAGGGGCCCCGGTGGAGTTTCGCCGCATGAAGATCAGGGAGATCGCCGCCACGCCGGCTGCGGCGCCGGCCGCCGTCGAGGAGGGCTTCGTCCCGCTGTTCGACGGGAAGACGCTCGCGGGCTGGCAGGGCGCGGTCGAGGGGCATCATGTCGTGGACGGTGAGCTCCGCACCAAGCCCGGCGTCGCCGGGAACCTGCTCACGGCCGACGAGTACGGCGACTTCGAGCTCCGGTTCGAGTTTCGGCTCACCCCCGGCGCCAACAACGGCCTCGGCATCCGGGCGCCGGCGGAGGGCAACCCCGCCTTCGACGGGATGGAGATCCAGATCCTCGACGACGGCCATCCGAAGTACGCGAACCTCAAAGACTGGCAGGTTCACGGGTCGATCTACGGCGTCGTGCCGGCGGAGCGGGAATGCCTGAAGCCGACCGGCGAATGGAACGACGAGCGGGTGACGGTTCGCGGCAGCATGGTGACCGTGGTCGTGAACGGCAAGACGATCGTCGACGCCGACGTGGGCCCGTTCCGCGATGGCGGCCCCACGCCCGATGGACAGCCGCACCCCGGCCTCGCCCGCCCGCGGGGGCGGATCGGCTTCCTCGGCCACGGCGACGAGGTCCACTTCCGCACCATCCGGCTCCGTGATCTGTCGCCTGTGACGAACTGAACGATGTCCATTTTCTTCCACGAGGTCAGCGCATGAACCGCTCCGCATCGGCCGCCGCACCGGCTCCCACGTTCCGTCTCTGGCTGATGATGGTGCTGGAGTTCGCGATCTGGGGCGCCTGGCTGCCGCTGATCTGGGGCTACATGGGAGCCAAGGTTGCGGATGGCGGCCTCGGCTTCAGCGGCCCGCAGATCGCCTGGGTGGGCAGCGCGTTCGCGATCGCCTCGATCGTCGGCATCTTCTTCTCCAGCCAGTTCGCCGACCGCACCTTCGCGGCCGAGAAGTTCATGGCGGCGAGCCACCTCGTCGGCGGCCTGGCGATGCTCGGCATGTACTGGGCGAAGGACTTTCCGACCTTCTTCGGCCTCATGCTCCTCCACGCCCTCTGCTACGTGCCGACGATCTCCGTCTCCAACTCGCTCGCCTTCTCCCACATGAAGGACGCCCAGAAGGAGTTCGGGATCGTCCGCATGGGAGGCACGATCGGCTGGATCCTCGTGGCCTGGCCGCTGTACTTCATCCTCGAGGGCAAGTCGGGCGCCGAGGCGATGTCGGCGAGTCGCACGATCTTCCTGATCGCCGGCGGCCTGTCGCTGGCGCTGGCCGTCTACAGCCTCTTCCTGCCGCACACGCCGCCGAAGCCGGCCCGCGCGGGGGAAGGGGGCTTCGCCTGGATGAAGGCGGCGAAGTACCTCGCCAAGCCCTACCTCGCCGTGTTGTTTCTCGTGACCTTCATCGACGCCGTGATCCACAACGGCTACTTCGTGATGGCGGCCGACTTCCTGGGGAGCAAGGCGGTGGGCCTGGAGCCCAAGTGGATCATGCCGGTGATGAGCATCGGCCAGGTGGCGGAGATCGCCACGATGGCGGTCCTCGGGGCCGTGCTCGCGAAGTTGGGCTGGAAGACGACGATGATCCTCGGCATCCTCGGGCACGCCGCCCGGTTCGCCGTGTTTGCCCTGATGCCGCAGAACCAGGCGGTGATCATCGCGGTGCAGGTGCTCCATGGCATCTGCTACGCCTTCTTCTTCGCCACGCTCTACATCTTCATCGACGCCGCCTTCCCGAAGGACGTGCGGAGCAGCGCCCAGAGCCTCTTCAACCTGCTGGTGCTCGGCCTGGGCGACCTGGCCGCCAAGTGGCTCTTCATCCCGCTTCAGGAGAGGCTCAAGGGGCCTGACGGCATCGACTACCGGCAGCTGTTCCTCGTGCCCACGTTCATGGCGCTGGCCGCGGCGGTGGTGCTCGCGATCGCCTTCTGGCCGCCGAAGTCGCTGGCCACGGCAGGCACCGCCGAAGACGACCTCGAGACGGAGCCGCCGGCGGTCACGTGATCGGCGGGGCGACCGCGGAGGCCGGTCGCGTGGTCAGCAGGGCCGCGGCGCCAGGGCGTGGAGGCGGTGGAGCGCGGTGTTGATCCGGCTCTTCACGGTGCCCACGGGAATGCCCAGCCGGCTGGCTGCCTCGCGGTGCTTGAGACCCTGACGATAGACGAGGTCGAGCGTGCTGCGGAGCGGATCCGGCAGGGCGGCGACGGCCGCCAGCACCCACGCGGCGGTCTCGGCTTCCTGCATCATCTCGACGGACGTGCGGCCCCGGGCGGCGATCGTCTCGGCGAGCGAGCCCGTCTCGGCCCGGTCGTCGGAGCGGCGGTCGAGGCTCGTCATGCGGTGGCGGTGGTTCCGTCGTCGGGCGTCGATCGCCTGGTTGGTGGCGATCGCGTAGAGCCACGGGCGGAAGCGGTGGCCCACGACGAACTGACCGCTCTTCTGATGGACGCGGAGGAACGTCGCCTGGAAGACGTCTTCAGCCATTTCGGCGTCGCCCAGGTAGCGGCGGAGGTAGCCGTAGAGTTCGTGCTCGTAGCGGTGAACGAGCGTCTCGAAGGCGGTCTCGTCGTCCTGCTGCACGCGGCGGATCAGATCCTCGTCGGAGACCGCCGCGGGGTGGGCTGCGGAGCGGTTCATGGCCAGTCCCTCGTGCGGAGCGAATGAAGCCTCCGGGAGGTCGCGGCAGCGCCGCACATCCCGAGGGCATCCATTCACCAAGCACGAGCCGTGCCAAATCGTGAGCGACCGGCAGGAATGCCTCAATCCCCAGGAAAACAGCCAGAAAACGAGGTTTGGTGACCCTGGGCGGCGTGCGGCCCGGCTGCCAAAAAGTGTCTCAGGATGCTCCAGTGGTGTTGCATTTTGCAACGTTTGCAAGAGGCTGAGGTCCCAGTTCCCCATCGCTTACGCGATTGGGCTTCCTGAGCTGGCTGAGGTGGACGTCGGCAACTTGGCGGCCAGCCAGGCCTTGAAGCCGCCCACGAGGTCGCGGGTTTCGGAGCGGCCGAGGTGCTGCAGCAGGCTCGCGGCGATGGCCGATCGGTAGCCGCCCTCGCAGTGGACCACCACGGGCCGGCCTGCCGGGATCTCGGCCAACCGCTCCTCGAGGTGCGTGAGCGGGAGGTTGACGCTACCCGCGACGTGCCCGCCGCCATATTCGGCCGCGGTTCGCACGTCCACGACCACTGGCTTCGCGCCGAGGTCGGAGCGGCCGCCGGCGAGCCATTCGGCGAGGGCCGGGGCCGTGATCCGTTCCGTCCGCTCGACGAGGTCGTCCCGGGAGGCGAGCGCGTTCATGCCGCCGGCGAGGTAGCCGGCCACGTTGTCGAGGCCGATCCTCCCCAACCGCATCACCGCCTCCTGCTCGCCCCCTTCCTCGGCGATCACCACGATCGGCCGGTCGGTGGAGAGCATCGAGCCGGCCCACGTCGCGTATTTGCCGCTCAGCGCGATGTTGAGGCTGCCCTTCAGGTGGCCCCCCTCGAAGTCGATGCCGTCGCGGACGTCGAGGATCTGGGCTCCCGCCCTCTCCATCTCCAGCAGTTCGTCGAGCGAGAGGCCCCTGAGCGTCGTCTGCATGGCGTCGTCGAGCGACGCCCGCTCCTTGCGGTTCAGGATCGCATCGTGGACGAAGTAGTCCGGGGCCTCCGGCTGGTCGGCCGTGACGATCTTCTTGAACTCCTCGCGGCTCATCGGCTGAAGGGCGTAGTTGAACTTCTTCTGCTCGCCGATCGTGGAGACCGTCTCCTTCGAGAGGCTCTTGCCGCACATGCTGCCGGCGCCGTGGGCGGGGTAGACGAGCGTGGCGTCGGGCAGCGTGACAAGCTTGGTGGTGATGCTGTCGTAGAGCATGTCGGCCAGTTCGTCTGCAGTCACGCCGATGCTCGCCAGCAGGTCGGGCCGTCCCACGTCACCGATGAAGAGCGTGTCGCCGGTGAGCACCGCGAGCGGGGCCGTGTGCGATTTCGCGAGATCGTAGACCAGGATCGAGATGCCCTCAGGCGTGTGGCCGGGCGTCTCCATGATCGCGAGTTTCACGTCGCCGAACTCGATCGCGTCGCCGTCCTTCATCGAGAGGTACGCAAACTCCGCCTGGGCCCGGCGGCCGAGGTGGATCGTCGCGCCGGCCCGGTCGCGGAGTTCGATGTGTCCGGCGATGAAGTCGGCGTGAAAGTGCGTCAGGAAGACGTGCCGGATCGTGTAGCCGCCCGCCCGGGCGTCGGCGAGGTACTGGTCGATGTCCCGCTGGGGATCGACCACGGCCGCCGTCTTCGTCGCCTCGTCGGTGATCATGTACGACGCGTGCGAGAGGCAGGCGAGGTAGTACTGCTGGATCTTCATGGCGCGGTCTCCGGGCGGGGATGGCGGAGGCGGGAAGGGCCGCAGGATCTCGCTCAGGGGCCGACGACCGAGGGGAAGCCGGCCCGGTTGAGGTCGGGATAGCCCGGCTTGAGGGGCCGGACGTCGTAGCCGGCACGGGCCAGGATCTTGGCGGCCGTCAGGCAGCGGCCGCCGGCGAGGCAGTGCACGTAGACGGTTTTGTCCTTGGGCAGGATGCGGGCGAGCTGGTCGGGCGGCACGCCCCGTTCGAGCGAGCTCAGCGGCAGCGACACCGCTCCGGCCACATGACCGTCCTTCCATTCATCGGGCTCGCGGCAATCCACCAGCACCGCCTTCTGGTCGGCCATGCCCTGCCGGACGACATCGAGCGAGTCCTTCGTGTGCTCCGCCGACGCGAGGCCGGCGCTGCCGACGGCCAGCAGGACGGCGAGCAGCAGCCGGGTGGAGCAACTGGCGCCGGAGCGGGAAGCCTGATTCCACGGCATGCGGGCGAGGGCCATCGCCATGCCGCAGGTGTCGGTGACCCCGGCGAACACGAGTCCGCAGCCGATGAAGCCGGCGAGTCCGAGGCCGATCGCCCGCCAGTTCACGGGAGCCTCGGGGCCGAATGCGGCCAGCGCGGTGCCGAGGGCGACGAGCCCGCCGGCCGCGATTCGCACCTGCCGCTCGAGCGAGATCGCCTTCTGGCCGCGAACCACGGGCAGCCCGGCGGCCTCACAGGCGGCCGTGCCCCCCTCGACGCTCACCACCTTGTCGATGCCGGCGGCGAGCATCTTCTCGCAGGCCTTCTGGCTGCGGCCGCCGGACTTGCAGACGAAGTACACCGGACCGTCGCCGCAGAGGCCGGCGATGTCTTGGGGATTCAGCCGGTCGAGGGGCATGTTGTGGGCGAAATCGATGTGGACTTCGCCATACTCGGCGGGCGTGCGGACGTCGATCAGCGTCAGCTTGTCGCCGCGGCGGCGGCGGTCGGCGAGGGTGGCGGGCGAGACGGTGGCAACCATGAGGAATCCTCCGGCAAGGGGCGAATGGCAGGCCGGCAGCGGATCCCCGCCGGCCAAGTGCAAATATATCGGAATCTCGCGATATGTCAATCACTTTTTCGGGCCGGAAGGGGCCCGGCGAAGCGCCAGCGGCGACTTTCCGTAGATTGGGGGGCCTGCGGCTCACCCTGCCAGCGAAGGATCACGGCATGCCCTTGCAGATCTTCCATGTCGAGCGGCTCGCAGACGTGGTCGGCCATGCGGCTGAGTTCCTCGGTCGCGACCACGACGTGTTCGCCCGGCCGCGGATCGTGGTGCCGACGGCGGGGGCGAAGGCATGGCTCCACGACCGGCTTGCCCGTCGGCTGGGAACGTCGGGGCAGGGCCGCGACGATGGCATCGTCGCCAACGTGGAGATTCTCTTTCCCGGTGCGATCGCCGGCCTGCTGCAGCCCCCGGCGGACGCGCGTGATCCGGATCCGTGGGCGCTCGACCGGCTGACCTTCGCGGTGCTCGCCATGATCACGGAGCCGGCCGCCGCGGCCCTCGGGATTCCGGGCGACGTGGCCCGCGAGCCGCTGCTCGCGGCGCGGCGGATCGCGGGCCTGTTCGACGAATACCACGTCCGCCGGCCCGGGATGATCCTCGAATGGGAGCGAGCGGAGGAGAATCCGGTGCTCGCGCCCACCGCCAACGACGAGCAGCGGGATGGGGAGCCGGTGCCCGCCACCCTCCGCGAAGGCGACCTTTGGCAGTTTCATCTCTGGCGGGCGGTGCGACGGCGGATCAATCGGCCCTCGCCGCCGGCCCGGCGGAGCGTCGCGCATCAGACGAGCCGCGACCGGATTCTCGTGGCCGGCGTGCAGTCGCTCTCGCTGCCGCAGCTCGAGTGCCTCGAAGACCTCGGCACCATCTGCGACGTCGAGGCGCTCCTCATCCATCCGTCGCCCGGGCTGCGGGCCGCCTGGGCGGCCACGGGCCAGCAGCCGCTGCGGCCGGATCTCCGCGGGCGGCCGCTGCAGAAGGTGCGGGATCCGGAGTTTCCCAACGGTGTCGATCCGCTCCTGCCCGTCTGGCTGTCGGGGGCGCGGGATCTGCAGGAGCTGGTGGCGGCTCGCGGGGTCGTGGTCCGGGATCTCGCGGCAGAGCAGGCCGCGGATCGGCCCGATGCACTGCTCGCGCGGATGCAGCGGACGGTGTCGGCCGGCGGCGTGGCCGAGTCGGCGACGCACGATCCCGCGACCGATCGTTCGCTCATCATCCACCGCTGCCACAGTCTCTCAAGGCAGGCCGAGGTGCTGCACGACGCGCTGCTGCAGGCCTTCGAGGAGA
Source organism: Pirellulales bacterium (assembly GCA_040397585.1). Taxonomy (GTDB): domain Bacteria; phylum Planctomycetota; class Planctomycetia; order Pirellulales; family UBA1268; genus QWPN01. The sequence goes on along the minus strand of JBBAVS010000019.1, from coordinate 29,709 downwards.
TCGAAGATCTGGAGCCTCACGAGGTGGCGATCGTCAGCCCGTGCATCGAGAAGGCCGCGCCGCACCTCGAGGCGGTCTTCCAGCGGACGGTGTTCGGCCTCGACCGGGCGGGTGGGGCGCGGAAGATCACGCTCCCGCTGGTCGTCGCCGACCGTGGCATCCGCGAGGCGAGCCCGGCGGCCGACCTGCTCGGGGCCTTGCTCGTCGTGCCCGGGTCGCGGGCCTCGATCGACGACGTCTTCGCCGTGGCGGGGCACCCGCTCGTGCGGTCCGCGTTCGGGATCGACGACGACACGCTCGCCACCTGGACCGACCTCGTGGAGCGGACGATGGTCCGCTGGGGGCTCGATGCCGCTCACCGCGGCCGCCACGGCCTCGTGCTTCCCGACAACCCCGACGTCCACACCTGGAAGCTCGGCCTCGAGCGGATGCTGCTCGGCGTGCTGCTGCCCGACGCCGCCCCGCGACCGGAGCTCGGGGGCGTGGTGCCGCTGACCGATCTCGACCCCGTCGATCTGCCCCGGGTCACCGCGCTCGTGCGAGTCCTCGACGTGCTGCGCAGGCTCGCGGCGGCTGCCGCCGAATCCCGTCCCGTGGCCGAGTGGTGTGCCGCGATCGAGCAGGCGCTCGTCGGCCTGTGCGGCGAGGAGTGCCCGGATCTCGCCGAGCCGCTGGCCCATCTCCGCCGGCTGCGCGATGCCGCCACGGCCACCGCCGCCGAGACGCAGCCCGTGCCCTTCGAGGACGTCCATCAGCTGCTCGTGGCCTGGCTCGACGAGAAGTCGGGGCGGCAGCCGCTCCGCACCGGTGCGATCACGGCCACGTCGCTGGTGCCCCTGCGGGGCGTCCCCTTCCGCGTGATCGGCGTGATCGGCTACGACGACGGCGCCGTGGGCGGTGGCGAGGCCGATGGCGACGACCTCGTCGCCCGGCAGCAGCTGCTCGGCGACGTCGATCCTCGCGCCGACGAACGGCGGGCGCTGCTCGACTGCCTGCTCTCCGCCCACGACCGGCTCGTGATCACCTGCACCGGCCGCAACGTGAAGAGCAACAAGCGGGTGCCGCTGGTCACGCCGCTCGCGGAGCTCGTGGACTTCGCCGTGCGGCACGGCGTGGCCCGGGAAAAGCTCGATGCCCTGAGCGGCATCGAGATCGACCATCCGCGGCACCACCTCAGCCGGAGGAACTTCGAGCCGGCGGGCGTCCAGAGGCACGCCCCCTGGAGCCACGACCACATCGCCCGCGACGTGCTCGAGGCCGTGGAGCGGGAACCCGCCGGGCCGCGGGCCGCGTCCGCGGCCGCCAGGTCAGGCCCCGCGGGCGGCGCTGCCGCGGCCACGCCCCCCTCCGCCGGGCCCATCCTCACCGAACTCTCCCTGCTCGAACGCCTCGTGAAGAATCCCCTCGGCCTGTACCTCGAGGAGACGCTCGGCATCGACACCTGGCGAGACGACGACGACGCGATTCCCGCCACGCTCCCGCTCGGGCTGGACCGCCGGCAGGTTCGGATCCTGACGCGGGACCTGCTCCATGTGCTGGTCCAGGATCCAACGGCCGCAGCCGCCTGGATCGAGGCGAAGCAGCGGAGCGGCATGCTCCCGATCGGCCCTCACGTGCAGCGCCAGATCGACGAGATCGTCGCCCTGGCGACCGGGCTGAAGACCGGGGCGGCCGGCCGCGGGCTGCGGCTCGGCGCGCTCGCCTCGGAACCGCTGGAGGACGTGCCGCTCGGGAAGCATCGGCTGGTGGGAACGCTCGAGGGCGTGCATCGCGAACCGAACGAACTCGTGGTGGTGACGACGGGCGAGGCCGGCAAGGACGACTTCGGTCGGCCGCTGCACATGGCGGCGCTGCATCTGCTCGCCGCCCGCGCTGCCGGCATCGAGGTCGATCGGACCACGATCATCAGCCGCCGCGACGGCTGGAAGGCGGGCCAGCAGGCGAAGCCCACCGCGAAACAGCCCGAGCCGCGGCCCGTGGAGGCCTGGCAGACGCGGAGCGTGAAGCTCGCGGAGCCGCTCACGATGCCGGCCGCCGCGGCCGCGCGTCTCGACGCGATCGCCGCGCTGGCACACGAGGCGGTGACCGCCGCCCGGCCGGCGTTCGGGAAGGTGCTCACCGCCGCGGCCGACAAGCGGGAGGAGGAGTTCGAGAAGGCGGTCGAGGGCGAGTTCTACGCGCGGACATCGGAGTGCGCGCTGTTCGGGGTGAGCCCGAGCTTCGCCGACGTGTTCGGAGCGGTCCCCGAGCGCTGCGCCTTCCTCGACGCATTCAACGAGCTGCTCGAGCCCGTCTTCCAGCGACAGGAGGGAGGCTTCTACCTGCTCTCATGATCAAGCCCTTCGACATCACCGCCGCTCCGCTTCCCAACGGCACGCTGGTCGAAGCCAGTGCCGGCACCGGGAAGACGCATGCCGTCGCGGCCTACGTGACCAAGGCGCTCGCCACCACCGAGGACCTGCGGATCGGGGAGATCCTCGTCACGACCTACACGCGGAACGCGGCGGCCGAGCTCCGCGAGCGGATCCGCGGCCGGCTCGTGCTGACCGCCCAGCTGCTCCGCGGTCGGGGCATGCCCTCCAGCTTCACCCGCGACGAGCTCGACACCCACCTCCTGGCCGACGCGGCCGCGGCCGCCGACATGGCCCGGCGGCTCGAACGGGCCGTCGCGGAGTTCGACACGGCCACGATCGGCACCATTCACGCGATCTGTTCCCGGGTGCTCCGCGTGGCGGGGATCGTGGCCGCCGAGGCAGGCGACGAGGAGCTCCGCGACCGGGTGCTCGAGGAAGTGGTCAACGATGCGGTCGTGACCGAGGCGATCGCCGGCCGCCACTGGGACGAGCCGCGGCTCCGCGAGTTCGTCAAGCTCCGCCTGGCGGACCCGTTCCTGGAAACCACCTTCGACCCGGCGGAGTGCCCGGCGGATCGCCGCAGCCATCTGGAGCAGCTGCCCGCCCTCGTGGACGCCTGCGTGCAGCGGGCCCGCGAGCGGATGCGGGCGAGCCCGAGCTTCGACGAGCTGCTCGTGCGGGCCTACGACGAGGTCACGATCCGCGGGGAGGATTCGCCAGCCGAGCGGAAGCGGAAGCTCGCCTTCCTCGACACCCTCCGCGAGAAGTTCAAGCTGGCGATCGTGGACGAGGCCCAGGACACGAACCGGCTGCAGTGGGAGTTTTTCCACGCGATCTTTCCGCCCAGCGGCCGGCAGACGCTGATCGCCGTGGGGGACCCGAAGCAGGCGATCTACCGGTTTCGTGGGGCTGACGTCACCGCCTACATCACCCACGCCCAGGACGGCGTGCCTCCCGAGGATGGCGAGCCGCCGCGCCGCACGCTGTCGGTCAATCGGCGTTCGGACGGGCCGCTGCTCGGCGGGCTCAATGCCGTCATGGCGGGAGCCCGGTTCGGCGCCGGGATCGAGTATCGCGCGGTCGACCCCGCGCCCGGCCGTGAGGCGGCGCCGCTGGTGGGCCTGCGACCGGTCGAGTTTCTCGACGTTGGCGGACTGATGCTCGTGGAGGCCGCGGTGCGAAAGGTGGGGGAACTGCTCAACGAGCCGCACTTCCGCCCGTCCGAGCCGCGGCCGTTTGGTCCGGGGGAGATCTGCGTGCTCGTGCGGACCAACGCCACCGGGGCGGCCATCGCCCGGCGGCTGGCCGATCTCGCGATCCCGGCCGTCACCGAAGGCACGGCGAGCGTGATGAACGGCCAGATGGCGGTCGACCTCCGCTGCCTGCTCGAGGCGATGGAGCGGCCGAGCAACCCCGGCAGGGCCCGGCGGGCGGCCGCCACGGCATTCTTCGGCGAACACCTCGCCGACGTGGCCAGCCTCGGGGAGGCCCGCGAGCAGCAGGTGCAGGCGGGCATCGCCGCGCTCCACGCGATCCTGCAGCGCAGCGGCATCGCCGCGATGGTGACGAGCATGCTGGCGGATCGGGCGATGATCGAGCGGCTCGCCACCGGCGGCGGGGGTGACCGGCGGGTCGTCGATCTCGCCCACCTCGTCGAACTCCTCAATGACGCCAGCGGCGGACGCGGCTGCCACGCCCGCGAGATGCTCGAGCACGTGGCAGCGCTGGCGGCTCGCGATGAGAAGGCCGAACTCGTGAGCCGGCGGGTGGAGAGCGACGCCGAGGCGGTCACGATCATGACGGTGCATGCGGCCAAGGGGCTGCAGTTTCCCTGCGTCGTCGTGGTCGATGCCTGGAACCGGAAGAAGTCGGCCGGCCAGCCCGTCGTCTTCCACCGCGGCGGCACCCGCCTGGTGGACGTCGGCAAGGCGGTGCCTCATGGCGACGTCGGCCAGTCGTCGAAGGACGCGGCCTGCGAGGCCGAGAACGAGGAACTGCGCCGGCTCGTCTACGTGGCGATCACGCGGCCGGAGCATCACGTCTGCATCCTGCGGACGGCGAAGTGGCAGGGATCCCTGCTCGGCGTCGTGCTGCCGCAGGCTCCCGCCACCGCGGCCGACATCGGCACGGACCTGACCGGCATGATCGCGGTCCGCCAGGCCGCCGACCTGCCCGAGCCGCAGCCGTGGACGCCGCCGGGCAAGGGGGCAACGCTCGCCGTCGCTGCCGTCCCTCCGGCGGTCGTGCAGACCTATCGACGGACCTCCTTCAGCGGCATCGTGACGCAGGCGGCGCGGCTGGGCCGCAGCCCGCACGCGCCGGTGGATCACGGCCACGACGAGAATCTGCAGTCGGCGACCGCCGCCGGAGGCATGGGCAGCGAGGAGTCGCCGGAGCCCGCGGGCGATGCGGCGACCGCCGCCGCTGTCGCCGCCGTGGGCCGGTTCACGATCGCCGCGCTGCCGGCCGGCACCGCGTTCGGCAGCGTCGTCCACGAGATCTTCGAGAAGGTCGAGGCGGGCCCGGGCGTCGCCGAGTCCGACCTCCGTGCGGCCGTCCACCGCGTGGTCGGCGAGGTGGCGACGGCCCGGTTTCTCGAATCGCATCGCGAGCCACTCGCTGCGCTGATCGCCGACGCGATGCTCACCCCGTTCGGCGGGCCTGCCGGCGCCGTGTTTCGCGAGGCGCGGTTCGCCGATTTCTCGCCCCGGGAATGCCTCGCCGAGATGGACTTCGAGATGGCCCTGGCCGTAGTGGGCCGCGGGGTGCAGGCGCGGCACGTCGGCCGCGTGCTGCAGCGGTCTCTCGCCCCCGACGATCCGCTCGCCGGCTACGCCGCTCGGCTCGCCGGCCCGGCATTCGACGTGCCCCTCGGCGGCCTGATCAACGGCTCCATCGATGCGGTGCTCCGGCTCCCCGCGTCGACTCCCGATGATCCGCGGCTCGTGATCGCCGACTACAAGACCAATCGTCTTCACGACCGCGACGCCGCGAATCCGCTTGCGGCCTATGCCCCCGCGAACCTCGTCGCCGCGATGGCGGAGCACGACTATCCGCTCCAGGCGCTCGTGTATGGCACCGCGGTCTGGCGACTGCTGCGCTGGCGGCTGGGGCCGCGGAAGCCGGCAGGCTGGGATCCCGGCGAGTGCATCGCGGGGATTGTGTATGGGTTCATCCGCGGCATGAAGGGGCCCGACACGCCCGAGGATGCGGCCGGCGGCCGCTACGGCGTGTTCACCTGGCAGCCGCCGGTGGCGATCTGGCGGCGGCTGAGCGGGCTGTTCGCCGGTGATCTCACGGGGGTGGAGGCATGACGGCGCTGGAGCGGATGGGAGCGGGCGACGCGCTGCCGGGGCTCGTGGCGGAAGCGCCGAAGGGCTTGGCGGCCTATGGTGCGGCGCGGGTGATCTCGGCGAACGATGTCGCCGCGACCGGCATGCTCGTCGCGATCGCCCGGCGCGACGAGCCCGGTCTCGACCCCGACCTGCGGGCCTGGCTCGCGCTCGGCCTGGCCCTGCGGGCGCCGCGGGATGGTCACACCTGCGTGGACCTCGCCGACACCCGCGACTGGGCCGGCGGCCTCGACCTCGCGAGCGGCGGTCATCTCGACTGGCCCGGCGCTGCTGCGGAGTGGACGGCGGCCCTCGCCTCCGCGGGACCGCTCGTCGGGGGTGTGGGCAGCCGAACGCCGTTCATCCTCGATGGTCAGCGGCTCTACCTCGCGCGATCGCTGCACGAGGAGGCGGAGATCGCGCGGCGGCTCGGCGGCGGGGACGGCAGCCGCGTCGAGATCCTGCTCGGCGGGCCGGGCACCGGGAAGACCACGAGGGTGGCCACGCGGCTCATCGAACTGCTGCGGGACGATCCCCACGCGCAGATCGCCCTGGCGGCCCCCACCGGCAAGGCCGCCGCGCGGATGGCGGAGGCGCTGCGGAATCGACTGCACGACGACAACGCCCCGGACGACATTCGCCGCGCGCCGCAGGCGGTGCGCGAGGCGGTGGCGAACGTCCGGCCCGTGACGATCCACAAGCTGCTCGGCTACCGCCCGCACGGCTCGCCGCGCTATCGGTTTCACGCGGGCAGCCGGCTGGAGTATGGCCTCGTCGTGGTGGACGAGGCCTCGATGCTCTCCAGCTCCCTGATGCATCACCTGCTCGCCGCGCTCGGGGAGCAGACCCGGCTGCTGCTGGTGGGCGATCCCGACCAGCTGGCGAGCGTCGATGCGGGCACGGTGCTCGGCGACATCGCCAAGGCCGCGGCTCGTCCCGGATCCCGGCTCGCGGGCCGCACCGAAACGCTCACCGTCCGCCACCGGTTCGGGCCGCGGATCGGGGCGCTCGCCGACGCGATCCTCGCGGGCGACGAAGCCGGCGTGGCCCGCGCGTTCGAGATCCTCGGGGGCGGGTGGACGCCACTGGCCGATCCACACAACACGAAGCCCGACGATCCGGCGTCGATCCGCTGGATCGAGCCGGGTCGCGCCGGGCTCGCGGAACTCGCTGCGGAGGTGGTGCAGCAGGCCGAACGCCTTCGCGACCGCGCCCGCGACGGCCACGTGGCCGAGGCTTTGGCCGCTCAGAAGAGGTTTCAGGTGCTCTGTGCCCACCGCACGGGTGCCAGCGGCGTGGCCGGCTGGAACGCCCGCGTGGAGCAGCGGCTCGGGGTGGCGGCGGCGTGGTATCCCGGCCGGCCGCTGATGGTGTCACGCAACAACCCCCCGCTCGACCTGTTCAACGGTGATGTGGGGATCGTGGTGCCTGGAGAGGGCGAAGGCCGGCTCGATGTGGCGTTTCCGGTGGCCGGCGGGCATCCGCGGCTGGTGCCGGTCACGCGGCTCGAGGAGGTGGAGACGGTCCACGCCCTGACGATCCACAAGAGCCAGGGCTCGGAGTACGAGCACGTGGTCGTGATCTTGCCGGAGCAGGCCAGCCGGATCGTGACGCGGGAGTTGCTCTACACCGCCGTCACGCGGGCCTCGGAGCGGGTGACGGTGGTCGGTTCCCGCGAGGTGATCGAGGCCGCCATCCGCAGGCCGATCCGCCGGGCGACGGGCCTGGGCGACCGCCTCGGCTGAGGTCGGTCGGCGTCATGGCCGATACGCGAGCGTCCGGATCTCGCTCATCGACCGCGATGGGCCGAGCAAGTTTCAACGTCTCGAGCACCTGCTGCGATACTGTGCCCGGCCGCAAGCGAACGGGCGAAGCGGCGGAGCGAGGTGCTGCCGGTCAGCGACGGCCGCGGGGCCTGCCGGCCAGGGCTCCGAAGATTTCCCCGATCGAGTGGGCCGACTCCAGCGGATGCCGGAGCGGCTGGTCATAGTTCACCGCATAGGCGTTCCGACGGCCGTCCTTCTTCCGCAGCACGTAGCCGTCATTCACCAGATCGCAGACGATGCGGTGGGCCGCCCGCTCGCCGATGCCGACCAGGTCAGCAATCTCCGCGATGCGCACGTCGGAGTTGTGGGCGATGCAGACGAGCACGTGCCCATGATTGGTGAGGAACGTCCAGGCCGACCCCCGGCGGGGCGGCGGATGGTCCGGGGCGGCAGCGGGTTTGCGGGCGGGCATGTCGCCAGTCTAGCTTTCTCTCGACTCTCTTGACATGTTTTCCGATACCTGTATTATAAGTCATGTTTTGAAAGGCAGGAGGCACGCGCCATGCACGCCACGATCACGATTTCGTCCGCCTCTTCACGGGCTGCCGTCGAGCAGCGGCTGGCAGCCCTGACGGCCGCGGGTCCGTTCCGGGTGCGCGGCCTCGACCCCCTCGGAAACGGGACCTGGGAGGTCGCGTTCCGGCCCGCCCGGCCCGGGATGCCGATCGGGTTCGCCAAGGTGGCCGAACTCCTCGTCCTCATCGCCCGCGAGTTTCACATCGAGTCGATGGAGCGGATTTCCAGCGGAGCCGCGATGGCGGCTTCGTCCGTCCCATCCTGAGTGCGTGCTATAGATTTCCCAGGAACCCAGTCACGAAGGAACCCAACGATGACTCGACATGCGGTGACGGTGATCCCCGGAGACGGTATCGGTCCTGAGTGCGTCCATGCGGCGATCGACGTCATCAACGCCACCGGCGTGGGGATCGACTGGATCGAGCAGCACGCCGGCGAGAGGGTCTTCAAGCAGGGCATCGCCTCCGGCGTGCCGCAGGACACGATCGACTCGATCAGCCAGACCCGCGTGGTCCTCAAGGGCCCCCTCGGCACGCCCGTCGGCTTCGGCGAGAAGTCGGCCAACGTCACGCTGCGGAAGCTGTTCGAGACCTTCGCCAACATCCGTCCGGTGCGGGAACTTCCGGGCGTGGTCACGCCCTACACCGGCCAGGGCATCGACCTGGTCGTCGTCCGCGAGAACGTCGAGGATCTCTACGCCGGAATCGAGCACATGCAGACGCCCGACGTGGCGCAGTGCCTGAAGCTCATCAGCGCCAAGGGCTCGGAGAAGATCGTCCGGGTCGCCTTCGAGTTCGCTCGCTCCGAGGGGCGGAAGGCGGTGACCTGCGCCACGAAATCCAACATCATGAAGCTCACCGAGGGGGAGCTGAAGCGGACCTTCGAGCGGATCGCCCCGGAGTATCCCGACATCCGCGCCTCCCATGTGATCATCGACAACTGCGCCCATCAGCTCGTCAAGAAGCCGGCGCAGTTCGACGTCATCGTCACGACCAACATGAATGGCGACATCATCAGCGACCTCACCTCGGCGCTGGTGGGCGGCCTGGGCTTCGCCCCGTCGGCCAATCTCGGCAACGGGATCGCGATTTTCGAGGCAGTCCACGGCTCCGCCCCGAAGTACGCCGGCAAGGACGTGATCAATCCCACGGCCGTGCTGCTCAGCGGCGTGATGATGCTCAAGTATCTCGGCGAGTTCGCGGCCGCCGCCGACATCGAGCATGCCGTGCTCGTCACGCTCCAGGAGGGCCGGCTGACCGGCGACGTGGTCGGCTACGACAAGGGCGTGCGGACGAGCGACTACACCCGGCACGTGATCGCGAACCTCGGCCGGCGGGCCGACGGCTGGACGGTCCGCTCGGCCCAGCCGATCCGCATGCCGCAGGTGAGCCGCGATCCGGTGTTTCGCCCCGCCGCCACCAAGGATGTCGTGGGCGCCGACATCTTCGTCGAGAGCGGCCTCTCGCCCGCGGAACTGGGCGGCTCGCTGGAGGCGATCAGCGCGGCGGCTCCGCTCGCGCTCAAGATGATCTCCAACCGGGGCACGAAGGTCTATCCAGACGGCAACCCCAACATCGACTGCGTCAGCCACCACCGCTGCCGGTTCGTGAGCCGCAGCGGGGACCCCATCCGGTTCGACCAGGCGCTCGACCTCGCGCGGCGGATCAACGAAGTGCACGAAGTCTGCCACGTGGAGCGGCTGCTGCGGATCAACGGCGCCGACGGCTTCACGAAGGCGCAAGGCGAGGACTGATCCGGGGGTGGCTCCCCTGCAGGCCGAGAAAGTCTGCGACTTCCAGCACGCCGCACTCCAGGTCCATCTCGGCCGCCACGTTGGCCGACCGCCGCTCGCCGTCGATGAAGGCCAGCTCCCCCAGCATCGTGCCGACCGAGAAACTCGCCACCCGGGTTCCCTTGCCCGGTTCTCCCAGCCACACGCCCACGAGCCCCTTGGTGATCAGGAACAGGTTCGTGGCGTCGTCGCCGCTGCGGATGATCAGTTCGCCCGTCGCGTACGTCCGCCGCGCGAGGTCGGCGGCGAGCTCGGCGAGCAGCCGCGCCGCGGCGCCGTTGATGGCGGTGGCATGAAGGAAGTCGAGGATCACGGTCTGCGGCTGGTCGGCCTGACCGAGGATCCAGCGCACGATCGGCTCGGTCGTCGAGAAGGCGAGGTTGCCCTGGATCTCCACCATGCGGATGCGCGCGCCGTGGTTCCGCAGGCAGGTGCGCTCGACGGAGTGGCGGCTGCGGGTGGAGCTCCTCTCGGCGGCGGTGCAGGACAGACGGCGGCTCGACTGCGGGCTGGAGGGCGGGTTGAACTGGTGCAGCTGCCAGATCCGCGACAGGTCCTCGCACACCCTGAGAGCCCGCGCGCTGTTGCCCTGCTCGTCGAGCCGCGGCGAGAAGACGCCGATGCCCAGCTGGCCGGGAAGCACCGCCAGCACGCCGCCAGCGACGCCGCTCTTGGCGGGCATGCCCACGTTGTAGATCCACCCGCCGGAGAAGTTGTACATCCCGCACGACGCCATCACGCTGAGCACGTTCTCGACGTGCTCGTCCTCGATCGCCCGCTCCCCGGTGACGGGGTTCATGCCCTGGTTGGCGAGCGTGGCCCCCATCAGGGCCAGGTCGACGCAGCGCACGGAGATCGAGCACTGCTGGAAGTACACGTCCACGGCGTCCGTCGGGTCGCCATCGAGGGCCAGGCCATAGACGAACGGCTTCGAAATGGACTGAATCGTGAACTCGTGCCGGGAGTCGCCCGACTCATACACGAAGCCGTCGGCGGTGGCGAGACAGATGCCGAACAAGTCCGGATCGGCCTTCGCCAGCTCAGGGATGTAGGCCGCAACCTCGCCGTCGCGGAAACCGGCGTAGCGGGCGTGGAGGGAGTCGAGCAGGGCCTGGATGGGCGACGAGCCCGGGGCGGCAATCATGGAATGATTCCACTCGAAAAACGCACTCGCGAGCCGTGTCCACACGGCCGGCAGGCGACGGCCGCCATCCGTCGCCATCCCGGGCGCGTCGCCCGAGGCGCGGCAGTGTAGCGGTCGGGAGCAGCGGGCGGAGCGCGTCGCGACAGTCCCGCGGTGCTTGCGGAGTGACTGGCAGGCACCTGGCCTTCGCTCCCTGGCCGACGCCCTCGGAGCATGCCGCGTGTCCATCAACTCGTTCGCGGCATGGCTCTTTGCCGCCTGCCTTGGTCTCTTTGCCGGCGGTCTGGCCTGGCCGCCGGCGGCCGAAGCCGCCACGACGACATGTCGGTCGGTTCCGCCGGCTCGGCAACGCTGACGATCAACGGGGGTCTGGTGGACGTCGGCAGCGGCCTGGTCACGGTCGCCTCCGGCCTCTCGGCCGCCGACATGGTGGTGGCCCTGGAAGCGGGCCGAGGCAACGGCCGCTGGAACGGCACCACTGGCATCACCTCGGGCTCCGCCGCCGCCAGCTGCGGCGAACGGACGGTCGGCTGGCTCGACAATGGGAACGGCTCGGTCGCCTTCGCCTTCGCCGCCGGAGTCGCGATCCTCGTGCGCCGCCGGCGTTGACCCCGGGTCGCGGGGTCCTCCGCGTTGCCGGCGTCGGCGGCACGCGCCGCTGGCGGTGTCCCCGCACACGCAGACGTCGACCGCCTGCTCCGGGGAATTCTCACCGCTCGTTGTGGCGACCACGGCGGCAGCCACTGCCGCGGTTCCGGCCTGCAGGACGTCCCGCCGAGTGAAGTGCACTGGTACGGAGATCCTTTTTGGGTAGAGGAGACGGGGTTCGCTACGCTGGCGAATCCGAGGCCACTCGAGCGAGAACACGTGGAACACTGGTTGCAGGCATGAATAACGATTCGCCCAAACCGCCTCCGCAGCGGCCGGATCACTATGTTGAGAACGGTCTGCTGGTCTACACCGCGGCATTCCACCTCGAGCGCGGATTCTGCTGCGGATCGGGCTGCCGCCACTGTCCGTTCATTCCGCCCCACGTCGAGGGCGGCACGAAGACGGAATGATCGGCCTCCTCCGGAGTGTCGCCCGCGCCGGCCCGCGTCAGTCGCCGACGACGCTCACGGCCGACGTGACGGGCCCCGGCACCAGCCGTTTCGACTTCGACCTTACGTCGGATCGTCAGAGCGACACATGATTGGAGGCTGAACTTTGCTTGCTCGGATGGTATCCTTGAATGGGTTTCAGTCGCGTGGATGAAAGTGATTCCATGAGCCGACGCGCGGTCCGCAACCGCTGGGGAGGGTGCCCTGTTTCCGCCGCGATCGCGGCGGCTCTGCTTGCGCTGCCCGCAGCCGCCGCAACACCCGCAGCCGGCCCGTCGTTCACGCGGGATATCAAGGGCATCCTGTCCAACCGCTGCGTGCGGTGCCATGGGCCCGACGCCGAGGATCGCCACGGCGGTGGCGACGATGGGCTGCGTCTCGACACGTTCGCGGGTGCCACCGCCGATCTCGGTGGCCACGCTGCGATCGTGCCGGGGAAGCCTGACGAAAGCGCGGTCATCGCACGGATCACCTCCGCTGATCCCGATCTCGTCATGCCACCGCCAGAGGCGGGCGAGCGGCTGCCCGAGAAGCAGGTCGATCTCCTGAAGCGATGGATCACGGCCGGGGCGACCTACGAGCGGCACTGGGCCTATGTGCCGCCGACGCGGTCGGCCGTGCCCGCGGTGAACAACGCGGCGTGGCCCGAGAACGACATCGATCGGTTCATCCTCGCTCGGCTCGAGGCGGAGGGGCTCGCGCCCCAGCCCGAGGCCGATCGGGCCACGCTCGCGCGGCGGCTCGCCCTCGACCTCACGGGGCTGCCGATGCCGCCCGAGGAGATCGACGCCTTCGTCGCCGATCCGTCGCCCGACGCCGTGGGGAAACTCGTCGATCGCCTGCTCGCCCATCCTGGCTACGGCGAGCACATGGCCCGCCAGTGGCTCGACCTGGCGCGATACGCCGACAGTGCCGGCTATGCCGACGATCCGCACCGCACGATCTGGGGCTGGCGCGACTGGGTGATCCGCGCGTTCGACGCCAACATGCCGTTCGACGAGTTCACGATCAAGCAACTGGCGGGCGATCTCCAGCCGAACGCCACGCTCGATGACCGGGTGGCCACGGCCTTTCATCGCAACACGCTCACGAACAACGAAGGAGGGACGATCGACGAGGAGTTTCGCACGGTCGCGGTCATCGACCGCGTGAACACCACGATGTCCACCTGGATGGGTACCACCATGGCCTGTGCCCAGTGCCATGACCACAAATACGATCCGCTCTCGCAGAAGGAGTATTTCCAACTCTATGCGGTCCTCAACAACACGGCTGATGCCGACCTCCGCGACGAGGCGCCGTTTGTCGAGATCCCCTGGGCATCGGTCGATGTGCCGCGGCACGACCTCAAAAACCAGATCGCCACGATCGAGGCCGGCATCCCGGAACTCGCGAAGCCGGCTCCAACGGACCGCCCGGAACCCCCGGAGTTTCAGCCAGCTCGGAAGATCATCGACGACCTGCGGAAGAGGCTCGCCGATACGCCGCCGATGACGGTGCCGGTGCTCGAGGAACTGGCGGGCGACAAGCGGCGGGTGACGAAGATCCAGCTGCGCGGCAACTGGCAGAACCTCGGCGACGAGGTGGCCGAAGGTGTGCCGGCGGCGTTCCATCGGCCGGCGGTCTCCGCCGACGGTCGGATCGATCGGATGGCGCTGGCGAAGTGGCTCGTCGACCCGGCCAATCCGCTCACGGCCCGGGTGGTGGTCAACCGGATGTGGGAGCGGCTCTTCGGGATCGGCATCGTGTCCACGAGCGAGGAGTTTGGCAGTCAGGGTGAACTGCCGAGCCACCCGGAACTACTCGACTGGCTGGCAACCGAACTCGTCGCACGGAACTGGGATCTCGAGCAGATGCTCCGGCTGATCGTGACGAGCGCCGCCTACCGGCAGACGTCGAAGTGTCCGCCCGAACTCGTGGCTCGCGATCCGGAGAATCGGCTCGTGGCCTGCGGGCCGCGGGTGCGGCTCTCCGCCGAGGTGATCCGCGATCAGGCGCTGGCGGCCGCAGGGCTGCTCTCGCGGCAGAAGTTCGGCCCGAGCGTGAAACCGCCACAGCCGAATCTCGGCCTTGCTGCCGCGTTTGGTGGCGGCATCGACTGGCAGACGAGCGCGGGCGAAGACCGGTATCGCCGCGCGCTCTACACGACCTGGCGCCGGAGCAATCCCTATCCGTCGATGGCCACGTTCGACGCGCCGTCACGCGAGGTCTGCACGATTCGCAGGCCACGGACCAACACGCCGCTTCAGGCGCTCGTGACGCTGAACGACCCCGCCTACGTCGAGGCGGCGCAGGCGCTGGCGCGGCGGATGGTCCGCGAGGGTGGCTCGACCACGGCCGATCGGGCTCTGCGTGGCTTCCGACTGGTTCTCGCCCGGCAGCCCGTGGCCGCCGAAATCGACCGCCTCGTGCAGTTGCACGACGAGGCCCTTGCAGAGTTTCAAGTGAAGCCCGACAAGGCCATGCAGATGGCCACGGATCCCCTGGGTCCACCCCCCGACGATCTCGATGCCGACATCCCCGACCTCGCCGCGTGGACCGTGGTGGCGAACGTGATCCTGAACCTCGACGAAACCTTCATGTGCCCCTGACAGGAAATCGGTGCCCGGCACCGTTTTGAACATGGATCCGATTCTCGAAGGGAAACTGCTCGCGACCCGGCGGCATCTGCTCGGGTCGATGGCCGGCGGCATTGGCGCGATCGCGATGCACGACCTGCTCGGAGCGGCCGCATCCACACCGACGCCGGCGCCCCTGGTCGATCCGCTGGCTCCGAAGCAGCCGCCGCTGCCGGCGAAGGCCAAGCGGATGATCGTGATCCACCTCACGGGCTCCCCACCCCACCTCGATCTCTACGACCACAAGCCAGAACTCGTCAAGCGCGACGGCCAGGATTGCCCGGCCGAGACGATTGCCGGCAAAAAGTTCGCCTTCACCTCCGGCACGCCGAAACTGCTGGGCACGCCGCGAAAGTGGGTGCGCTGCGGCGCGAGCGGCATGGAGCTCTCCGATGCGATTCCGAACCTCCATCGCGTGGCCGACAAGCTCTGCCTCGTGCGGAGCATGTTCACCGATCAGTTCAACCATGCGCCGGCGGAACTGATGGTTTACACCGGCTCGCCGCGGGCCGGCCGGCCGAGCCTCGGCAGCTGGGCCACCTATGGCCTGGGCAGCGAGAATGCGAACCTGCCCGGGTTCGTCGTGCTGATCTCGTCGGGCGTGCAGCCCAACGGCGGCACGAGCAGTTTTGGGTCGGGTTTTCTGCCCAGCGTGTTCCAGGGTGTGCAGTGCCGGTCGAAGGGCGATCCGGTGCTGTATGCGTCCGACCCGCCGGGGATGGACCGGGCGCTGCGCCGCAAGACCCTCGATGCCCTCAAGGATCTCAACGAGCGGCAGGCGCGGGAGTTCGGCAATCCCGAGACCGTCACGCGGATCGCACAGTACGAGCTCGCCTACCGCATGCAGGCCAGCGTGCCCAACGTGATGGACATCACGAAGGAGCCACAGGCCGTGCTCGACGCCTACGGGGCGACGCCCGGGCAGGCGAGCCTCGCCAACAACTGCCTCCTTGCCCGCCGGCTCGTCGAAGAGGGCGTGCGGTTCGTGCACCTGTTCGACTGGGGCTGGGATTTCCACGGCACGGGTCCCTCCGAGGACATCCGCGACGGCCTCACGAAGAAGGCAGCCACGTTCGACAAGCCCGCGGCGGCGCTCATCGAGGATCTCGAGCGACGCGGGCTGCTCGAAGACACGCTCGTGCTCTGCACGGGTGAGTTCGGCCGCACGCCGTTCCGCGAGGGCCGCACCGCGAATGGCGACATCCTCGGCCGCGACCACTACCCCGACTGCTACTCCGTCTGGATGGCTGGCGGCGGCGTGAAGCCCGGACACATCCACGGGGCAAGCGACGACCTCGGCTTCCAGGTCGCGAGCGACAAGGTGCATATCCACGACCTACAGGCCACGCTTCTCCACCTCCTCGGCTTCGACCACACGAAGCTCACCTACCGCTTCCAGGGCCGCGACTTCCGGCTCACCGACGTGCACGGCAACCTCGTCAAGGGCATCCTCGCCTGACGCGAGCGTTCGCCGCCGCGAACGAGGCCTCACTGCCCGTCGTTGCGGGAGGAGAGGCTGCGGTGGACGGCGGGGTCGATCGCATACTCCACCGGCCGCACCGAGCCGTCGGCCATCGCGATCCCGCAGGCATCGGGGTGGGCGCTGCCGTAGGCCAAGGGCACCGGATAGCCGCCGTGGGCGTCCTTCGGGTCGAACCCGGCCCGGTCGCGATACGGCGGCACGCTCCCCACCCGGACCACGTCGCGGTCGAAGCCGGAGTGGAGGCTCTGGTCGTCGTCCTCGAAGGTGCCCGCGGCGAGCCGCGCGGGGTCGACGTACTTCTCGCCCACGAGATATGTGTTGGCCGCGCCGTCGGTCACGTCCTTGAGTCGCACCTGACTGCGCCGGAACACCAGGCCGTCGGTCGGCGGCCCGAAGTTCGACTGCCAGCGGGCCTCGGTCATGCGATCGGCGGAGGAGGCGGGGGAGAACGATGCTCCCCCCTGATAGTTGTTGGGCCGCGTGCCGCCCCCCATGTTGGCCGCGTAGTCGCCGCGGGCCACCGCGGCCGGTGCCCGCTTCACCGAGGTCGGCACCGCCACCACCCAGAACTCGATCCCGACGTTCGTGGGAAATAGCCCCGGCGAGCGGCGCGACGGGCAGACGGCCAGTGGGAGCGGGGTGGTCAGGCGGACGACTGCCGCATCGGCCTTCGCCTCGGCATCGCTCAGGCCCGCGCCCAGGTCGCGAAGCGCCGCCTGCTCCACCCACGGCAGCAGGTTGAACACCCAGCCGCCCGGCTGCCGCTGATCGAAGCCACGGTCGGGATCGCCCGTCCACTCGCCCCCCCAGCCCCCCGAGGGAAACGCACCGCGGGCCTGCTCGTGGGCCCGGGCGCCGAGGGCCAGCTGCTTGAGGTTCGCCAGGCAGTGCGTCCGCCGCGCCGCCTCGCGGGCCGACTGCGTGGCCGGGAGCAGGAGGCCGACGAGCGAGGCGATGATCGCCACGACGACGAGGAGTTCGACGAGCGTCATCCCGGCCGCGGCTCGGCCGCGACACCGGTCGCCGAGATTCGCCATACGGCGTGGAACAAGCCGCGTCATTTGGCGTCGAGCTCCAGAACCGCGAGCTTCGCCCGCTCGTTCCCGGGAAGGCCAAGGCTCCCCTTGCCTCCCACCACCACCCGCCGACCATCCGCGGACGGGGCGAGAGACTGGATCGTCCAGCCCGGCACCAGCTCATCGAACGTCCGGCGCGTGACGACATCCGAGATCCGCAGATGTTCGTTGTCGGCCGTGAAGAGCGTGCGGCCGTCGGGGGCGAACGCGAGGTCATACAAGTAGGAAAGGTGCGGCATGAGCGAGCCCACCAGCGCCCCGGAAGCGGCGTCGAACACGTGCACGCCGCCATCGCGCATTCCGCAGGCGACGAGACCGCCGTCGGGCGACCAGGCCGCCGCGGTCACCACGGAGCCTGGCAGCGCCAATGGCGTGGGACGGCCGACGGGCCTGCCGTCATCGCCGAGCGTGATGATCCACCCGTCCAGGCAGCAGGCCGCGATTCGGGGAGGCAGTGTGGGGGAGGCCGTGATCACCCGCGCCGTGACCTCATCGAGATTCGTCGGCACCTTCACGCGGCCGACCTCGCGCACCGCGTCGAGCGTGGGCGTCCAGGCGACGACCCGCCCCTCCGACGAGCAGCCCACGAGCCGGCCGTCGGCCGTCCAGGCAACGGACCGCACAGGTTCGTGTCTGCTGGCACAGGGCGTGACCGAGGGGACGACACTCCCGTCGTCGCGGAGCTCGCACACGAGCGGCGTCGGCCGTCGCGCCTCGGGGTGGAATCCGACCGCGATCCGCCGGCGGGATTGATCGAAGGCGACCGCGGCCGACCCCGCGACATCGATGGGCACCGCTGTGACCTCGGGCCTCGCGGCGAACGTCATCACGTTCAACGGCCCATGGTGTTGGAGGACGATCGCCCTCGGCTGGCTCCCGGTGTCGGCGTCCACGACGCTCCAGGCGTCACCCCCGGAGACCGGCACGCTGCGGAGCGCCACGCCCCGGCCGTCGCCGCTGATCGTCCAGCGACGCGCCGTGCCGTCCGCCCCGACGGTCACCGGTCGGCCCTGGCCGTCGAAGGCGATGTCCCAGATGCGGCCCTGGTGGCCGAGCAGCTTCGCGCGCGGCTCGCCCGTCGCCGCGCCAAACACGCGGCCGACGCCGTCGCGGCATGCTGTCACGACGTTCAGTCCATCGGGCGTGAACCGGCAGGCATGCACCCAATCGGGGTGGGCCGGCAGCGTCTGCACGATCCTCCCCGAGGCCACATCCCAGATGCGGGGGATCCGGTCGCTCCCGGCCGCCACGAGCCGCCCGCGGTCGGGGGAGACGGCGACGTTGTGAAGTACGGAGGGCGCTTGGTCGAGATTGCCCCGCTCGAGCTCCCGCAGCCGCCGTCCTGTGGCGGTATCGACGATCGAGAGCGTCGGCCCGTAGGCCACGACGGCGGTCGTGGCGTTCACGAGCGCGATCGCCTCGATGTCCTGATGAAAACCGGCGAGGGGCTCGAAGCGGTGGCCTTCGTGCGGCGGCGCGTCGTCTGCCAAGGAAACGATCCGCAGCACGCGATCCTCGCCACCGTACAGGATCGCCGCGCCATCCTCCGCGAAACAGGCGGCGTAGAGCGGGGCCGCCACGCGCTCGGCTTCGCCCGCCGGCTCGATACGGCCTGGCGCGGCATCGACCCGCCACCATCGCAACCGTCCATCCTGGCCGGCCGAGGCGACGAGGCGGCCGTCGGGCGAAAAGCAGACGTCGTTGATCTCGTCATGGGCCTCGACCGACACGGCGGAGGGGCTCGAATCGTGATCGCGCAGCAGCCACAGGCGGCCATCGGCTCCCCCCACGGCGGCGACGTCGCCCGTCGGCGAGACCGCGATGGAGTGCAGGTCGGCCGGCTTGTCGGCGACCGGTTCGGCAGCGAGCAAGACGTCGCTGTCTCCGTGGGTGCGCCGCGTGAGCCAGCGGCCGGCGAATGACGAGGCGAGCCGCGGATCGAGCGCGGCGGTGCGGTCGAGCTGTTGGCGTGCGGCGGCGACTTGCCCGTCCCGAAGGGCGGCGAAGCCCCGGAGCAACTCGTCGGCGGCATGCTCCTGAACGAGCGTGGCTTCCTGGGCCGCGGCGAGCCCCAGCGCGAGGGCCTGCTGGCGAAACGCCCAGACGGCCGCCATCGACGCGACGACCGCCACGGCCGCGAAGCCCCATGCGAGCGGGCGGAGGGCGATGCTGCGGGCCAGCCGCGCGGCGGGCGTGAGCGGTCTGGCGCGCGTGGGAAGGCCCGCGAGCCATCGGCCCAGGTCATCGGCCAAGGCGGCCGCCGACTCGTAGCGCTGCGCGGGCTGCTTCGCGAGGCACCGCAGGCAGACCGCGGCGAGATCGGGCGACACGTGCGGCTGCACCCGACTCGCGGCGACCGGCTCCTCGAGCATGATCTCGCGGTAGGTCTCGACGGTGGTGCTGCCGGCCCGCAGCGGCCGGCCGGTGAGCATGCGATCGAGCAGCAGGCCGATCGCATGCACGTCGGTCGCGGGCCCGACCGCGCCAAACGAACGGTCGATCTGCTCGGGCGCCATCCACGCGGGCGTGCCGAGACGGGCTCCGTCGGCGGTGAGTTGGGTCAGCGGATCGTCGTCGGCTCCGGCCTCGCGCTGAAAGCCGAGGCCGAAGTCGCCGAGCTTGACCGTCATGCCCGCCGACGCCGACTCGGCAACCCCATCGGGCGGAATGATGCAGGCTCCGGAATCATGGCCGTCCACCGGCACGAGCATCACGTTCGCCGGCTTGATGTCGCGGTGAACGATGCCCGCCTCGTGGGCGTGTTCGGCGGCGAGGGCGATCGCCCGGGCGATCCGGGCGGCCACGAGCGGAGCCACGGGGCCCGGATGCCGGCCGAGCCAGGCCGCGAGCGACCCTCCGCCACAGAACTCGGCCGTCATGAAGTCGAGGCCGCCGTCGTCGCCCACCTCGTGGATCGTGACGATGTGCGGATGGACGAGCCGCGACGCGAGTTCGGCCTCGCGGCGGAACCTGCGCCGCACCGTCGGCGACACCAGCGCATCGGGGGAGCAGCACTTCACGGCCACGCGGCGGCGCAGGACGGGATCGAACGCTTCCCAGACGACCGAAAACCCTCCGCGGCCGGCGAGGCCGATCACGCGGTAGCGGCCGATGGTGGCGGGGATGGCCGCGGGGGGCGCTGCGGTGGTGGCGGCCTGCCGCAGGAGCAGCAGCAGGTCGAGCGAGCCTGGCAGCCCAACGTCGTCGGCGGCCAGGCCCGACGCCGAGGCGGGCAGTTCCGCGGCGAAGCCGCCGAAATAGTCGTCGATCGCCGCGGCGCGATCGACGGGATCGGGCGTCGGGGCGTCGGCGGCCGGCTCGCTCGTGTTCCGGTCTGCGGCCATCGCGAATCCGGGTTCTACTTTCGCTCGGTCACCATGGCGCCGATCGTCGGGATGTCGGAGCCTTGGCTGGCGCGGCTCGCCTCACCGTTCATTTCCTCCTGCAGGCGTTCGACCGCCCGATACCAGAGTTTGCGAACGGCGTCCGGCGATCGTCCCAGACGCGCGCCGATCTCAGGGAACGAGAGGCCTTCCCAATACCGCAGGTGGAGGACGGCGCGATCGTCGTCGGAGAGTCGCAGGAGCACCTTCGCGAGCACGTCGGCATTCTCGCGCCGAATCGCCGATCCGTCGGGGCCCCCGTGCCGGATCGCGATCATGCCGCCCTGGCAGCGGCCCGCCTCCGTGGCGAGGCTGATCTCGTGACAGCCGCCGCGTTTCTTCGTGGTTTCGAAGTGTCGCACGGCATCGATCATGTTGTTGCGAAGGATCGCCCGCAGCCACGCATAACACTCCTCCGCGGTGGAGCCGCGGAAGCGGGGGATGTTCCGGCGGGCATCGACGGCCGTCTCCTGGACGAGATCCGACGGCCCGACCTTTCCGCGGAGGGTGAGGGGCATTTCGCGGTGCGCGAGCAGGAGCAAGTGACGCCGAAAACTCTCGAACAACTGCCCGAAGGCGTCGTCGTGGCCCTGCCGGGCCGCTTCGAGAAGCCGGCCGGCGGTGTCGCCCCCACCGTCCCGCTCGCACGACGAGTGGATCGGAGAAGCCATCGCTGTGGTCGTCCCTCGGTCGTTCAGACGCGCTGCCGCCCGGTGACCGTCGTTGCGAGCGGTCTGCCGCGAGGAGTTCTTCGGGCGACGACTGTCGCTTGCGAACGCCCACCCTACCGTTATACTCCCACCAGTGGGGGCGGAACACCGCCCGATTGGGTTTCTTCGGCCCGTCCACCCTTTGGTCTGGAACCGCTTGTGAGCACGTCGGTCATGCCGGGAGTTTTCCCGGGTGGCCCTGATTCGGCGTCCCGCTGACCTTTCACGAGGTCGCTTCTTCACTGCCCCTCTAGGCGTGGGGCCGTGGGCCGTTTCAGTCGCTCACCTTCCGCCGGCGATCATGCCGGTCTTCCGACCCGTCCGACGCGCTCGCCTTCGTCCGTAACTCTTTTTCTCATGGAGTGAGCGAGCATGGTCGCGACGCGTGTGGGCATCATCATGGTTCGGGGCGTCGTCGCGATGGCGATCGCGGCGTGCCTCGGCGGCGGCACGTCCGCGGCGGCCGTCGTCGGGAGCTGGGACTTCGCGACGGGCTCGCTCGCGGCCGCGGAGGGCATGCCCGGCACCCAGCTCAGCTGGCTGCCCGCCACGCCGCTCTACGCCGCCTTCGGCGGCACCCCCAACCCGCCGCCGCTCGCCTACGCGACCACGAGCTCGTTCGGCGTGGCCCCGCTCGGCAGCGGCGCTGCCACCGTCCTCCGGGTGCCCGACATGCGGGGTCGGGGACCGGCCGTCGGCATGATGGCGTCGTTCCCGCTGCTCGCCAACGGCACCACGAGCGGCGGCGCCGCGGCGACGAAGCTCAACCGTTACACGTTTGTCACCGACGTGCTCGTGCCCGCCTCGAGCTTCGCGACGCTGCCCAACTACCTCGACCTCTTCCAGTCCCGCGGCAATGCCGACGGCGCGCTCTTCGTGCGGAAGCCGACGCAGGAGCTGGGGGCGGCGGTGGCGTACGGCAGCCCCTTCCTCCCCGACACGTGGTACCGGATCGCGATGGTGGCGCAGCTCGACGCGGCCACGTCGGCGCCGCGGTACGACGCCTATCTCAACGGCCAGCTCTATGCGGAGATCATCTGGGACAACATCGTGGTCGACTCCAACCGCAACGCCCAGCTCAAGGATTTCGACCTCGTGCCGGACGGCACATGGTCGGTCGGGGCGCTCTCCGACACGGAGCCCTCGCTGCCGGCGAACGCCTCGGGATTCTTCGCGTTCAACGACAACAACAACGAGGTGGGCGAGCTCTACGTGGCCAACATGCTCTTTCGGAGCGACGCCCTCAGCGGAGCGGAGATCGCGGCCCTCGGCGGCCCGGCCCCGGGCCTGATCACGGCCGTGCCGGAACCGTCGTCGTGGGTGATGGGCATGGCCGGCCTGGGGCTCGGCGGTGCCGCCAGATGGCGCCGCCGGCGCACGCGGGCCTGAGCCTGCCGCGGCCCGGCTCATCTCACGCCGGCCGCGCATCGCAGGGGTCGCTGCCCGCTTCGGGTGACCGCCAGTACGTGCCGAACAGGCGATCGGTCCACAGAAACAGCGCCGCGAAGTTTCGCGACGGTCGGATGTGATGATCGAGATGGTGGCGCTTGAGCTCCGCGAACCATGGCAGCCGGCAGGTCCAGTTGTCTTCCAGATCGTGCTGGGCGCGATGCAGCTTGGACCAGACGTACGAGTGGAATGTGAACATCGTCAGCGTGGCGATCAGGCCGCCGAGTGCATAGGGGCGGCCACAGAGAAAGCCGATCAGAAACCCGCCCCAGGCAGGCGACCCGTAGATCAGATGGCAATGAAGGGCGAGGTCGACGTACGGGTACCGCGGTTCCATGACGCGACGCGCATGGTGTTGCACGGCGTGCTTCTCGAACTCGCCTTTCGTCAGCGTGGTATTCCGGTGCATGACCCAACGATGAGCCACGTATTCGGCGATGGCCACGCCGAGATAGACGACCGGCAGCCAGATGACGAAGCCGATGACGATGTTTGAGGGTTCGTAGTGCAACACGTGAGTTCTCCGGGCGACGTGCCGACGTGTGAAGGAGCATGGCGAGTGTAGTTCGTGCCCAAACGTGTGCAGGCCTGTCAGAGGGACAGTCCCCCCCGGCCGCCGTCCCCCGGGGTTGCCCCCTGGATTTAAGGGGTGCTCGGCTCTCCGAAACCGGTCGCGTCCGGTTCCTCGTCCGGTTCTCGCCTGACGTCCGGGAGTATGCTTGGGAGTTGTGGCCGTTCGACCCGTCCGCTCCCCACGGTCCCTCTTCCCCGGAGTCTCTGCCATGCCCGATGCGTCTTCGGTGCCCGTGAT
Organism: Pirellulales bacterium; assembly: GCA_040397585.1. Taxonomy (GTDB): domain Bacteria; phylum Planctomycetota; class Planctomycetia; order Pirellulales; family UBA1268; genus QWPN01. Next base: position 6,115 of record JBBAVS010000019.1, on the reverse strand, counting down.
CTGGATCGTGCTCGCGGCGATCGCCGCGGCCGTGATCGGCGCGATCGTCCTTTACAACCAGCTCGTCGCCATGGACGTTCGCTGCGACAACGCGTGGAGCGACATCGACGTGCAGCTCAAGCGGCGGCACGACCTGATCCCCAACGTGGTCGAGGCGGTGAAGGGCTACACGAGCCACGAGCGCGGCACGCTCGACGCCGTCGTCGCCGCACGTTCGCAGGCGATGGCCGCGAAGGGGCCGCAGGAGGCCGCGGCGGCCGAGAACGCCCTCACCGGCACGCTCAAGACGCTCTTCGCCCTCGCCGAGGCCTACCCCGACCTCGAGGCCAACACGCAGTTCACCCACCTCCAGGAGCAGCTCGCCTCGCTCGAAGACTCGATCCAGGCGTCGCGCCGCTACTTCAACGCCACGGTCCGCGACCTCAACGGCTCCGTGCGGATGTTCCCCTGGAGCCTGCTGGTCGGTGCGGCCGGGGCCAAGCCGCGGGAGTTCTTCGAGATCACCGACGCGGCGGAGCGGGCGGTGCCCAGCGTGAAGATGGGGTGAGCCCATGGCCGCGGCCGTGACCACCAGCGGGAGGGGCGGTCGAGCCTGCCAGCGCGGGCGGCTGCTGGCCGCCGCGCTCGTGCTGAGCATGCTCACCGGCGTCGCCACGGCGCGGTCGATCGTGATCGAGGACTTCGACGCCGCCCTCACCGTGGCGGTCAACGGGTCGCTCGAGGTGGTGGAGACGATCCGGCTGCGGTTCGAGGGCCAGTGGAACGGCATCCAGCGGTTCATCCCGGTCGACTATCAGGCGGGCCCATCGGGGAACTACCGGCTGCGACTCGCGGTCGAGCGGGTGACCGACGCCGCCGGCACGCCGCTGCGGGTCGCCCGGTCGCACGTCGGGCATTCCCAGGTGCTCAAGATCTGGGTGCCCGGGGCGGCCGACGCGGTGCGGACGGTCGTGATCCGCTACCGCGTTTCCAACGCCCTGCGGTTCTTTGAGGACCACGACGAGCTCTACTGGAACATCACCGGCGACGAGTGGCCCTATCCCATCGGCCAGGCGCGGGCGGTGATTTCGCTTCCCGAGGCGGTCGCGAACGTGCGGGCCAACGCGTTCACCGGCGGCTACGGGTCGGGCGAGCGGACGGTGGCGATCACGATCGACGGCGAGCGGCTCGACCCCGATCAGGCCTTCACCCGCGACGCCGAGAAGCCGGCCCCGGTGCAGGGGCCGCACGTCGTGGAGGTGGCGGCCGCGCGGCCGCTGGGGATCCGCGAAGGACTCACCGCCGCCGTCGCGTGGAACCCGGGCGCGATCCGGCGGCCGACGGCGCTGGAGCGCCGGTTCGCCTGGGTGCTCGACAACCTCGGCCGCGTCGGGCTCGTGGGCATCCTCGGTGCCGCGCCGCTGGTGGCGCTCGGCCTCATGCTCTCGCGCTGGCTGAGCTTCGGACGCGATCCGCGCACGGGCCCGGTGGTCGTGGAATACCAGCCGCCGGCCGGCCTCGGCCCGGCGGAGGCCGGCACCCTCGTCGACAACTCCCCGGACGCCCGCGACCTGATGGCGATGCTCGTGGACTGTGCGGTCAAGCGGGTGATCCGCATCCGTGAGACCCAGGAGGCGGGCTGGTTCAGCAAGGCCGAGTATGCCTTCGAACTGCTCCGGCCCCGCAGCCAGTGGACGAACGTCACCGGGGGCGAGGAGCGGCTGTTGAAGGCGATGTTCGACAAGACCGACGGGGAGCCGGGGGCGAACGGCGTCGTGGAGACCGTCACCTCCACCGAGCTCACCAACAGCTTCTACGTCCACTTGCCGAAGATCCGTAACGCGCTCTTCGACGGTCTCGTGCGCGAGGGCCACTACGTCGAGCGGCCCGACCACGTGCTGCAGCGGTATGTGTGGATCGCATTCGGGTCGGCTGCGCTCCTGCTCGTCGGCGGCTTCGGGCTCGCGGCCTGGATCTTCCCCGGTGTTCCGGGCTGGATGGTGCCGGTAATCGTGGGCTCGGCCGTGCTCACGGCGCTCGTCGTCGGGGTCATTGGCGTGGTGATGCCGGCCCGCACCACCAAGGGGGCCCGGGCACGGATGGCGGTCCGCGGATTCCAGGAGTTCCTCGGCCGCGTCGATCGCCACCGGCTGGCGACGATGCCGCTCACGCCCGAGCTCTTCGAGAAGTACCTGCCCTACGCGATGGCGCTGGGCGTGGAAGGTCGCTGGTCCAAGGCCTTCGAGGGGATCTGCAAGGAGCCGCCCGACTGGTACGTGGGCAGCGGCCCGGTGGGCACGTTCGAGCCGGGGGGGCTCACGCAGCACCTCGCCCAGATGGGCAACGTGACGACCTCCGCGATGCAGTCGGCCCCGCGGTCTGAGAGTTCGGGAGGCAACAGCTCCTCCAGTTCGGGCTTCGGCGGGGGTGGCGGTGGCGGTGGCTTTTCGGGTGGCGGCTTCGGCGGCGGCGGCGGCAGCGGCTTCTGAACGGCGGCCCGCGGTGAGATCTCAACGCTCCGCCGCTCTGTGGAAGAGCTGTGATGCCTTGCGCGGCGACATGGACGTCAGCGAACCGCTCGAGCCTGCGCGGGTCACGGGCCCTGGTGGTGCCGCTTGGCGTGGATGTCGGCTTCCGTCGGAATGACGATGTCCCGCGCAAGGCCCATGCGATCCAGGAGGCGAATCACTGCATACGAAAAATCGACTTGCCCGGTGAGCAACCCGTGTCGGGCCGAGGTCGGAAACGCGTGATGACCGTTGTGCCAGCCGTCTCCAAACCCCAGCACACCGAACAGCCAATTGTCGCGGCTGTCGTCACGAGTCCTGAACGATCGTTGGCCCCACACATGGCAGAACGAGTTGACGCCGTATGTGACCTGGTGCAAGAGGAAGATGCGGATCAATCCACCCCACAAGAAGCCCATCCAGACACCCCGCCATGTGCCATAGATCCCCCCCGCCACAGCCGCGGGGATCGCCAGCCCGAGCAGAACCCAGACGAAGAACAACCGGTCGACGAAAACGACCCACGGGTCGGCCTGCAAATCCTTGACGTATTTGCGGTAATCGGGCACGTCATGAGTGAACAGCCAAAGGATGTGCGCATGCAGGAAGCCCCTCAGGCCGCCCAAGACCTCGGTGCCGAGCACGTACGGCGAATGCGGATCGCCGCGGTCGTCGCTGTATCGATGGTGGAGTCGGTGCATCCCCACCCATTGGATCACGGGGCCCTGAAGGGCCATCGAACCGAGAATCCCCGCAAGCAGGGTGACCATGGGGCCTGTCTTGAAGGAGCGATGCGTGAAGAGTCGATGAAACCCGACTGTGATGCCGAGCGCCGTCATCACGTACATGACGGTGGTGATGGCGAACAGCGGCCAACCGAACCCCTTTTGCCAGGCGTTATGGACTCCCGCGCCAAGGGCCAGAAGTGGAAGCAGATTGCCGGCGAGGTTGCCGATCAGCAGACCCCAGCAAATCGTCCGCGGCTCCCAATCGTTGTAGTCCTCATCGGCGACGATAGGCCGGAGCGTGCGAGAGGTACGATCCCGAGAAGACTCGATCGCGGAGGAAGTTCCCGCAGACCCAGTCGCGGCGGCTTGGCGGACGCGTTTCACGTGATGCGCTTTCTCGAAGAACGTTCTTGGATGCGGGTGAGGCGTGCAGGCCCACCACGGACGCCGACAGGACAACAGTAATCCGGCCGCCGAACGTTTTCCATGCGGTCCACGAGGCAGGGCGTCGAGCCGCAAACCCGGCCGAAAGACGGTCGGAGGGCTGACCAATGACAAGTCGTTCGGTCACGGCTGCATGCGATCCCGGCTCTGGCGGTCCTCGCCGCCGGAGATTCTCTCTCTGAAAGAGGTGACGTTTGAGGGGGGCAGGTCAGCCTCTGCGAACCGCATGTAGGAGACCAGTAGCTCCGCCACCGTGAGCCGGTGAGGAGCCCCAACAACCTCCGGGCGGCCAGCGGCGAGCCACTCGCCGACCACGCGATCGTATTCGCGACGGCTCTCAGGCGAGCCGAACTTGCCGCAATAGAAATCCTTGCCACCGAGCGTCACCACGGCGAGGCCGCGGGCCTTGTGGTGGCGGAGCGAGGGAACCTTGCGAGCAGACATCGTGAAGCCTCCAGAGTTAGGCGAATCCAGTACGTACTGGGTTTTCGCCCTTCGGAAGCCGCACGACTCCTCGCGGAGCCGGTGAGCGTTTTTCACGCTCTCGGCAGGGTTTTCGATCCACTAGCGGCGGCCGGCTGCTCAGTCTTGTGCACGAGGCCGTACCATTTCTCCAAAATCGCCCTGATTCTAGGTCCGTACGTGCATTTCACGGCGGCCGATCTGGGGCGATTCGCGGTGAAGCGGCGGCCATCCGGCTGGCGATCGGGCCCACAGCGGCCTGACCGTTCGGCGGATGACGGAGGAACCCCTCGGTGACCAGTTTCATGGTCGCCATGAGGATTTCTCCAATGTTTGAGATCACTTCAGGTCCCGGCGATGCCGGGCACGGTTCCTTTGGTTCCCCTGACAATTCGAGTGGATATCGATTCGGCCGCGGACGGCCCCGCGGTGATGATTTTGGCCTGACCGCGCGGCCCAGCCTGCTCGAGCTGGCCCGCACCTACCTCGAGACGCAGGCCCGGCTCTGGCCGGAATTGGCAGGCACCCCCGCGGTGCCAGTCGTCACCGACGCGGTCGTAGAGGCGATGGCCGACGACTTCGAGCATCGGTTCCGCACCCAGTCGATGGACATCTTTGATCCGGCCGGCCTGCGGCGGGTGTGGGATGCCATCGGCCTCGGCTACGTCCGCTTCAGCGACGAGGGGTCGAATCCCCGGTCGCTCGACCAGCAGCTCAATAACGTGCTGCAGCGGGCCCGCCGCGATGGCGTCTTTATCCCGTGGCATTACGTCTGCGCCGACTACGCCGTGAGTGGCACGCTCGCGTGCCGCCGCGGCTACACGGTCGCGAAGATGCTTGTGGAGCGGCGGGCAGAGACGGGCGTCGCCTGGTTCATCATCGACGACCTCGGCCGCATGAACCGCAACACGCTCGAGTCGCTGCGGCTCGGCGAACTGGTCGAGGCGACACAGGTGCGGCTCATCGGTGCGAGCGACGGCTTCGACAGCAGCAACCAGCAGTCCAAGATCATGCTGGCGATGATGAGTTCGTTCAACGAGGTCTTCATCGACCAGTTGAAGGCGAAGGTGCACCGCGGGCAGACCGACACGTTCAAGCGGGGTGGCATCGTCCAGCATCCGGGCTTCGGCTATCGGCTGGTGGACGTGCTGAATGCGGAGGGTAAGCCCGTGCTTACCCGCAAGGGCACGATCCAGAAGCGTGTGGAGAACGACCTCGAGGCTGCCGAGTGGATCAAGCGGGGCGCGGAGATGATCGTCTGCGACAACCGAAGCCCGGGCGCGGTCGCCGTCGTGTTCAACGACAAGAACGTCGGTGGCACCCGGACGTGGTCGAGCAACCGCATCCGGAAGCTCTATGCCCGCGAGCGGCTGGTCGGAGTCGAGGTCTTCCGCAAGACCAAGCAGATCCGCGACCGCGACACGGGCCACGTGGACGTGGTGCAGAACGATCGCTCGCAGTGGATGATCCGCGAATGCCCGGACCTGCGGATCCTCGAGGACGAGTTGGCCGACGCCGTGAAGGCAAAGCTCAACCTCGGCAGCATGCGATTCGGGAAGAACGCGACTGACCTGCGTCGAGATGGAACAGATCCGGGACGGAGGGTGGACGTCTACCCGACCGTGCTCGTCCGTCCCGTCTGCGGCGGCTGCGGTAAGCCGATGGCTCTGAGCCGATCCACCGGCAAGTACAAGAGCTTTGTCTGCCTGAACGCGATTCACGGCGGGCATGGGTGCCGCAACAAGGGCAACAAGTCGGCACGGATCATCGACGAGGCTGTGCTCAAGGCGGTGTCGGCCCAGATCCTCGACGACGGCTTCATCACGGACCTCACGGCCGAGGTGAACATCCGGCTGTCGGAGGCGGCCCGACGGCCCCAGGACACCGAGAAGAAGCTCGAGCAGGAGATTACGAGCCGGCAGCGGCAGGTCTCCCGGCTGACGGAGCGGCTCGAGAAGGTCGAGGACGCCGGCGGGCTCGACGCCATCTTCACTA
>JBBAVS010000018.1:31581-45451 GCA_040397585.1 Pirellulales bacterium | reverse complement strand
CGCTCCAGGAGCGACTGCGGCAGGGCGGCGAACAGCGGCACGCTGCGGAGTTCCTCCGCGGCGAAGGAGCCGCCATCCGCGCCGATCTCGATCCGCTCGGCCTTGGAGAGCTCCACCTTCGTGCGGTTGACGCGATAGGTGCCCCCTTCCACCTGCACCCACGGCAGCAGGTGCAGCAGGTGCCGCGGCGTGATCGACATCATCATCGGCCGCGTCTTCGACGTGGTCGCGAGATTGCGGGCCACCGCGGTCGTCACGCTTCGCTGGAGCAGGCTGTCGCTCATGCGTCGAAGATTCCCGTGGACAGGTAGCGTTCACCCGAGTCGGGGAGTACGACGACGATCGTCTTGCCGTCCGACTCGGGGCGGGCGGCCACGCGGAGCGCGGCGTGCATCGCGGCACCGCAGGAGATCCCGCAGAGGATGCCCTCCTCCTTGGCGAGCCGGCGGGCGATCGCGAAGGCCTCGTCGTTGGTGACGGTGAGCACCTCATCGATCAGCGATCGGTCGAGGACGTCGGGGATGAAGCCGGCGCCGATCCCCTGGATCTTGTGGGGCCCCGGAGCGCCGCCGGAGAGCACCGGGCTGGCGGCGGGCTCGACGGCCACGGTGTGGAGCTTCTGCCCCTGGGCGTCCTTGAAGAACCGCGAAACCCCCGTGATCGTCCCGCCGGTGCCGACGCCGGACACGAACACGTCCACCTTCCCCTCGGTGTCGTTCCAGATCTCGGGGCCGGTGGTGGTGAAGTGGATCGCCGGATTGGCTGGATTCTTGAACTGCTGCGGCATGAAGTACTTCGGGTCCTTCGCCATCTCCTCCGCGCGGCCCACGGCGCCCCGCATGCCTTCGGCCGCCGGGGTGAGCACGAGTTCCGCGCCCAGCCCCTTGAGCAGCTGCCGCCGTTCGATCGACATCGACTCGGGCATCAGGAGGGTGAGCGGATAGCCCTTCGCGGCGCAGACGAAGGCCAGGGCGATGCCGGTGTTGCCGCTGGTGGGCTCGAGGACATGCTGGCCGGGTTTCAGCCGCCCCGACTTCTCGGCGTCCCAGATCATCGCCGCGCCGATGCGGCACTTGACGCTGTAGGCCGGGTTGCGGCCCTCGATCTTGGCGAGCACCCGGACGTTCAAGCCGTTCGTCAGCCGGTTGATCCGGACGAGCGGCGTGCGGCCGATCGTGTCGACGTTGTCATGGAACACGGACATCGGCGCCTCCTTGCTGTCCTCGGCGGTAACCGCCGAGGAGAGGTGAACCGCCTCCGTGTGGTCCGGTCAGCGCTTGCGAAACTGGTTGTCGGACCTTTGCATCGCCGGACAATCCATCCCGGACGGCAAAGTTCACGTAGGTTAGCGAGACCGCCAAATCCTGAGAAGTGGCCGGCTGCGGGCTGTTGTCCGCCGTTCCCGCTGGCGTCGGTCGCTCGGCCGTCCGATCGATGGGCTGGATGCCAACGAGCGCTGGCGGGGACCACGCCCCCTCGACCACCGACGGTTCGGGCCAATAGAGCCGCAGATACAGCGAGAAACTCCGGGCCGGGGTGGTCAGTCGGTTGTGGTTCGCGGCCGACGCCGCCGCCGTGCCGAGCCCGTCGGCTGCCGGCCCGATCGTGATGGTGAGCGACCCATCGGGGCCGTGTTCGAGACCCTGGGTTCGGGAGCCGAGCGAGTGCCTGCCCCCCGCACCCTCGGGCAGGCCATGCCGCTCGTCGTACACCGTGAGCGACCAGAAGCCGCGGGCCGGAGGCAGGCTCCCGCGGGGAAAGGTGAGCCGGTATTCGCGGCCGCCTTCGAGCCGGTGGCCTTCCGCATCGACGTCGAGAAAGTAGTAGGCGGTCTCGCGCCGGCGATTCACGAACACGTTCGACTTGGCGACCGCCGTCCGCGTCAGGTAATCGGTGCCGAACTCACCGCCGTTGACGAGGGTGGTCCAGCCGGTGGGCAGGGACGCGCCGACGTTCCGGAAGTGGAAGAGAGGGGCGACCACGTTGCGATCGGCGTTCGTCATCGCCTCCTCCACGTGCTGCCGCAGCGCGGGATCCGACTCGAGCGACCGGACGAGCCTGTGCATCCTGGCGTAGAAGGGCTTCTCGTCGGGCCGAGGCGGCACGTCGAAGAGCAGGGTGGGCAGAACGGCCAGGAACGTGTCTGGCGAGACGTCGATGGCCCGCCCCCTCTTGCCGGTGATGTCGGGCAGCCAGCGCGGCTTCGACCAGTTCATCCGCTGCATCGTCCCGTCGTATTCGTCGAGCGGGTAGGCGGCCACCTGGTTGACCAGCGGCAGCGCCGCGTCGCGGTCGCCGGGGGCGTCGCTGAAGAAGATGCGGGGAATGCAATAGGCGTAGCGCGTGGGGCTGCGGACGATGCCCGCGATGCCCGCCGGCGCGGCGCCGGACCAATCGGGGCCGACGACGAGGTAGCAGCCCGGCTTCGTGCCGTGCATGCTGCCGAAGTCGGCGAAGGCATCGGTCCGCTGGTCGCCGAGCTGGTAGAGCCAGAACCTGGGCCCGAAATCGGGCACCTGCAGGACCACGGGCGATGCCTCGAGGTCGAACATGCCGAACCCGTAGAACACGTCCTGGTTCGGGCAGGCGACGCCGCGGAGGCGGGGCGTGGCGCGGTCGGTCAGCATCGCCAGGCGATTGAGGGGCGCCACCGGCATGCCCCCGCTGCGGCCAGGGTAGGGCACGCGTTCGAGGGCCACGCGGACCTGATGCACGTAGGCCAGCGGCCATCCCCAGACATAGGCTTCGGCCGCAACGGCCCGGGCCTCGGCCGCGTCGAGACTTGGCTCACCCCCGCCCGGCGACGACGGGACGGGCCCCAGGGTTGATGCCCGGGATGTGCCGCTCGCCAGGATCGCGAACAGCACGATGGCCAAGGCTGGACCGAGTCGGCGGCGGGATCGGCCGATGAGGAAGGCTGCCGGGGCGGTGGTGGTGGTCGGGGCGAGGGGCATGGAGTTCGTTCCGAGGGGTGCATCCGAGCGGGGGGCTGTGGGGCCGGGCGATGTCCGGAGAGCAGGGACAGCGACGACAACACGCTCGATGCATCGAAGGAACCTTCCAGCAGGGGGTGACGTGGCGGCCGACACGATCGCGGGGCCGCCGCCCGATGCAGCAGCAAGTCTCGTGCCGCTTTCCGCCGGGTGCGGCCGGGCATGGACTCCGCCGGTCGTGCCGACGATGCCGTGGCGGGATAACGGCCGCGACGTGTGGTCCCATCACCCCGCACGGTCCGCCGTTGCTCGTGATGGGCGGATTCAGGCCTTGCCCGTCGGCCTCAGTCCCTGAACCGCATCGGGTCGATTCCGAGCTTTCGCATCCGGGCGCGAAGCGTGTGCGGATTGATGTCGAGGATCGCCGCGGCTCCCCGCTGGCCCTCGATCCGTCCGCGGGTCGCGGCGAGGGCCCGCTCGATGTGCTGCCGCATCGCGGTGGCGAGGGGCGCGATGTCGCCCCGCGGTCCGGCGGCCGGGGAAAGGGGCGTCGGCGACGCCGCCGATTCCGGGATCACTTCGTAGAGCGTGGCTTCGTCGGGGGGTGTTGGCGGCACCGTCGGCTGCCGCCCGAGCCCGAGGGCCACATCCACCGCGAGTGTGCGGCCGCCGCCGAGAATCGCGGCCCGGTCGATCACCGCGCCGAGCTCGCGGATGTTGCCCGGCCAGGGGTAGGACGACAGCAGGCCGAGGTCCGAGGCGGTCGGTTCCACCGCGGGGAGCCCGAACCGCGCGGCCGCGCGGTGGGCGAAGTGACGGACGAGCGCCGGGATGTCTTCCAGCCGCTCTCGCAGCGTCGGCAGGAGAATCGGAAACACGTTCACCCGGTACCACAGGTCCTCGCGAAACGTTCGTTCCTTGACCATGGCGGAGAGGTCGCGGTGCGTGGCGGCCACGATCCGGACATCGACGTGGATCGGCGACCGTCCGCCGACGCGCTCGATCTGGTGGTCCTGCAGGACGCGCAACAGCCGCACCTGCGCCGGCAGGGGCAGCTCGCCGATCTCGTCGAGAAACAGCGTGCCGCGGTCGGCCCGCTCGAACCAGCCTTGATGCTGCTGCGACGCGCCGGTGAAGCTCCCCTTTTCGTGGCCGAAGAGCTGCGAATCGACCAGTTCCGGCGGGATCGCCCCGCAGTTGACTCGGATGAAGGGGCCGTCGGCCCGCTGCGACCGGGCATGGATCGCCCGTGAGACCACTTCCTTGCCCGTTCCCGTTTCGCCGAGGATCAGCACCGGGAGATCCGAGTTCGCCACCAGTTCGATCCGCTCCATGACATGCTTGAGGCCCGTGCGGGCGCCGACGACGTCCTCGTTGATGTCCTGTCGGCCGAGGCGCGAGAGGAGCGTCTGCCGGTCGGCCTCCGCAGCCTCGCGGAGCGAGCGGAGCTCGTGAAGCCGGCCGTCGTTGTCGAGCGCCACCGCCAGGGGTTCGAGCAGGCTGCGGAACACCTCGAGATCGCGATCGGCGAACAACTTCCCGGGAGCCGCCACGGCGACGAGCACACCCGGCGCGCGGTGGGCCGTCTGGAGCGGGCCGAGCAGGGCGGTGGCCTCGAGTCCTCGAGGAAGCGACACTCGCAGCCAGTCTGCAGCGGTGCGATCGGCCGTGCTCGCCACCTCGTCCGACTTGAGCCAGCGGTTCAGCCGCTGCCATCCGGCGCCGGCGATTTCGGGGCCTCTGGCGGCTGGCGAAAAGCCTGGTGCGGCCGCGCCGCTGGCGATCGTCTCCAGCGTCCGCGACGCCGCGTCGGGTTGGAGGACGGCGAGGCCCTGGAGCGGGATGGATCCTGCGAGTGTTTTCGCGATCGCAGCGACGGACGTCGCGATTTCGATGTGTCGGCAGGCCTCCCGCCAGACGCTCGCGAGAGCATCTGGGTCGCGCGTGGTGGTGTTTTGGGGGGCCATGTTTTTCTCGGCAAAGAGGAGAATCGAGGATATTTGATGAGCATGGTCCGTCAAATAGCAAGGCCTAAGTGCCTTCAAGCCGTGTTATATGCGAGGTGTCCATCTCATGCGATGGCAGTAAAGGCTTCGTTCTCCGGTGCATTTTGCCGGCGTTCGCCGGACGCTCGCCCGCTGGGGAAAGGCCGGAGACCTGGCGGGGCTTTGCGGGGAGGTGGAAGGGCGATCGCGCATTTGGCACGCCGGTTGCATAGCTAGGGAGGTGTCGGAACCCTGGAGCCATCGCCCATGCCGCGTCTGTTCGCTGTCGTTGTTCTCGGCCTCGCGGCCGGCGCGTTGGCCGGTGGCTGCAGCAGCCGGGCCCCCGACGGCGTGGCCGGTTCCGCGGCGGCTACGCCGATCGAGCTGCTCAACGTTTCCTACGACCCCACCCGCGAACTCTATCGCGACATCAACAAGGCGTTTGTCCGTCACTATGCGGAGGCGCATGGCCGGGCGGTGGACATCAAGCAGTCGCACGCCGCCTCGGGAAGCCAGGCTCGCGCCGTGATCGACGGCCTCGAGGCCGACGTGGTCACTCTCGCCGTGTGGCCCGACGTCGAGGCCGTCGCCAAGGCCGGTCTCATCCGCTCCGGTTGGGAGAAGCGGTTCGACAACCAGGCGGTGCCTTACCACTCGGTCGTCGTGTTCGTCGTCCGCAAGGGCAACCCCAAGGGGATCAAGGATTGGCCCGACCTCGTGAAGGGCGACGTCTCGATCATCACGCCGAATCCCAAGACCTCGGGCAACGGCAAGTACAGCTTCCTCGCCGCCTGGGGCTCCGTGCTGGCCACCGGGGGCAGCGCGGATGACGCCAAGGCGTATGTCACGGAGCTCTACCGCCGCACGCCGGTGCTCGACACCGGCGCCCGGGCCGCCACCGCCACGTTCTCGCAGAAGGGGATCGGCGACGTGCACCTGACCTTCGAGAACGAAGCCCACCTGGAAGTGAACGAATCGGGCGGCGCGCTCGAGATCGTCTACCCGCCGCGGTCGATCCGCGTCGATCCGCCCATCGCCGTCGTCGATGCGACCGCCGACAAGAAGGGCACGCGGCACGCGGCGGAAGCCTACCTCGGCTTCCTCTACTCGCCCGAGGGCCGGGCGATCATCGCCCAGCACCACTGCCGGCCGTGGGGCGAAAACCCGCCGCCCCCCGCGGTGGGCGCGGTCTGGCCCGCGATCGTCACCTTCGACATCAGCCTCGTGGGCGGCTGGGAAGCCTCCACGCCGAAGTTCTTCGGCGAAGGGGGCGTGTTCGACGCCATCTACCAGCCGACGGGTGGCTGAGCCTCGCCGGCCCCGATGACACCCCGCACACCACCGATGATCGCCTTCGCCGCCAATCCGTCGCCCGTCCCGGTGCAGCCCGCGCCGGCGCGCGGCGCTGTCGGCAGTGGACGCCGGCGGCGGCCGGCGGTGCTGCCCGGCTTCGGCACCACCGCGGCGATCACGTCGCTCGTGGTGTTTGCCCTGATCGTGTTCCCGCTCGCGGTGCTCGTGCTCCGGGCGGCGTCGCTCGGCCCCGGCGGGTTTCTGGCCGCCGCCTGGACGCCGCGGGCCCGCGCCGCCTACGCCGTGTCGCTCGGCGCCTCCCTGATCGCCGCCGTGGCGAGCTCGCTGCTCGGGCTCGTGGTGGCGTGGGTGCTCGCCCGGATCCGCTTTCCGGGCCGACGGCTGCTCGACGCGCTTGTGGACGTGCCGCTCGCGCTCCCGACCGCCGTGGCCGGACTGGTGTATTCCACGCTCTACGTGCCCAAGGGCTGGCTCGGCCAGTGGCTCGTGCCGCTCGGTATCAAGGGCGCCTATTCCTTCCTCGGCATCGTGCTCGTGCTCGTGTTCGTGAGCCTGCCGTTCGCGATCCGCGTGGTGCAGCCGGTGATCGAGAGCCTCGACCGCGATACGGAGGAGGCGGCCCGGATCCTCGGCGCGTCGCGGCTGCAGACGTTCCTCCGCGTGGTCCTGCCCGGCATCCTTCCGGCCGTGGTGACCGGCTTCGCGCTGTCGCTCGCCAGGGCGCTCGGCGAATACGGCTCCGTGGTCTTCATCTCCGGCAACATGCCCTTCAAGACCGAGATCGCCCCGGTGCTGATCGTGTCGCGGCTCGAGGAGTTTGCCTACGCCGAGGCCACCACCGTGGCCGTGCTCCTGCTTGCCATGTCGCTCACGCTGCTCGTCGTCGTCAACGCCCTCCAGCAGCGGCTCGCCCGCAACGCCCAGTAGCCGTCCACCCGCCATGTCGTCACGCTCCACCACCACCGACATCTCGCAGCCGATCGCGGCACTGCTCGTCGCCGCGGCCGTCGCGATCGTGGGGCTCTTGATCGTGGTGCCGCTGGTGGCCGTGTTCGCCGAGGCGTTCGCGCCGGGCGTGGCGGCCTGGTGGCAGGCGCTGGCCCACGACCCCGACACCCGGCATGCGATCTGGCTGTCGCTCACGGTCGCGCCGGTGGCGGTGGCGATCAACACCGTGTTCGGCGTGGCCGCCGCCTGGCTCGTGGCCCGGTTCCGGTTTCCCGGCCGGTCGCTGCTGATCTCGTTGTTCGACGTGCCGTTCTCCGTGTCGCCAGTGGTGGCCGGCCTCGCGATCGTGCTGATCTTCGGCCGGCAGGGGCTGCTCGGCCCCACGCTCGCCTGGCTCGATTGGAAGGTGATCTTCGCCTGGCCCGGCCTCGTGCTGGCCACCACGTTCGTGACGCTGCCGCTGGTGGTTCGCGAGCTGATCCCGGTGATGGAGGCGATCGGCCCCGACGAGGAGATGGCCGCGGTGAGCCTCGGTGCGAACGGCTGGCAGATGTTCTGGCGGGTCACGGTGCCGAACATCCGCTGGGCGCTCTTGCACGGGATCGTGCTGGCCAACGCCCGCGCGATGGGGGAGTTTGGGGCGGTGTACGTCGTCAGCGGCCACATCGCCGGCGCGACCGACACGATGCCGCTGCGAGTCGAGAAACTCTTTCAGGAATACCGGCAGCCGGCGTCGATGGCCGTGGCGAGCGTGCTCGCCGGCCTGGCGCTGGTGACGCTCGTGGCGAAGTTCGTCATCGAGCACCGGCTGGCGGTCGAGGCCCGCGACCTCGAACGCGCACGATCTGCGGACGGGACAACCCACGACGCACCACGAGAGGCGGCTTGACCATGAGCATTCACATTCGCCACGTCACCAAGACCTTCGGCTCGTTCACGGCGCTCGACGACGTGTCGCTCGACGTCGCGGACGGGGCGCTCCTGGCGCTGCTCGGCCCGTCGGGCTCGGGCAAGACCACGCTCCTGCGGATCATCGCCGGACTGGAGCATGCCGACAGCGGCTCGATCGAGGAGAACGGCGCCGACATCACCGACCTGCACGCCCGCTCGCGGGAGGTGGGGTTCGTGTTCCAGCACTACGCGCTGTTCCGCCACATGAGCGTGTTCGAGAACGTCGCCTTCGGCCTCCGCGTCCGTAAGACGCCCGACGCCCAGGTGCGGTCGCGGGTCGAGGAACTGCTCCGGCTCGTGCGGCTCGAAGGGCTCGGTGGTCGCAAGCCGTCGCAGCTCTCCGGCGGCCAGCGGCAGCGGGTGGCTCTCGCCCGAGCCCTGGCCATCCGGCCGAAGATCCTCCTCCTGGACGAGCCCTTCGGGGCCCTCGATGCGAAGGTCCGCGTAGAACTGCGGCAGTGGCTGCGGCGGCTCCACGACGAGATCGGGATGACGAGCGTGTTCGTCACGCACGATCAGGAGGAGGCCTTCGAACTTGCCGACCGGGTCGTGGTGATGAACCAGGGCCGCATCGAGCAGGAGGGCTCGCCCGACGAGGTCTTCGATCAGCCGGCCACGCCCTTCGTGATGGACTTCCTCGGCAACGTGAACGTCTACCACGGGCGGGTCGAGAACGGCCGCGCCTTCTGGCACGGCATTCCGATCGACTACCCCGACTATCCCCATGCGCAGGCCCGCGAGGCCCGCGTCTACCTCCGGCCGCACGAGCTCGAGCTGACGCCCGCCGCCGATGGGCGGCAGCGTCCGGGCACGAGCCTGTCTGCCCGGGTGGTCCGCGTGACGCGGAGCGGGGCGGTGACCCGCGTGGCCTGCCGCCCGCACGGCTCCGATGCCGAACTGCACGTCGACGTCCCGACCGACACCGCCCGTGCGCTCACGCTCGAGCCTGGCTCGAACGTGGCGATCACGCCGCGGCGGGCGCGGGTCTTCCTGCCCGCACCTGAATACGTGATCTGATCCCCGGAGATTCGAGCGCATGAGCGACATTTCGCAGATTCGCGACGAATGCCGGAAGGACACGGCTCCCGCACAGCCGGCCGCCGTGACTTCCGACACGACCCTTCGCCGGCTTGGCGACGCCCTCCGTGGGCTTCGGTACGGCTCGGTGGTCGCGATCGTGCAGGACGGCGTCGTCGTCCAGATCGAGCGGACCGAGAAGACCCGCTTCGGCCGCTGAGGCTCGCCATGCTCATGTCACCGTCATCCGTTTCTGTGACTCCGACCGGACGAACCGGAGGCCGTCGCGATGTTCGATTCCCAGTTCGATTCACCCGAGTTCGTTTCCTCAGGAGGCTTCCCACCATGTCCGTCACGTTTCCGACCCTCGTTCGCCCGCCGCGTCGCGCGGGCTTCACCCTCGTCGAGTTGCTGGTGGTGATCGCGATCATCGCCACGCTGATCGGGCTGCTGCTGCCGGCCGTGCAGAGCGCCCGCGAGGCCGCCCGCCGCACGCAGTGCAGCAACAGCATCCGGCAGTGCGGCCTGGCCATCCACCAGTTCGTGAGTGCCAAGGGCGTGCTCCCCAACAGCTCGCGGCCGCCGTCGGGACCCAACGGCCGCGTCTCGTGGACGACGCGAACACTGGCCTACATGGAAGACCGGCAGCTGGCCGATGCCTACGACTTGGATGCCGCGGGTGCCAACTGGAGTTCGGTGACCGCCCGGGCCGGGTCGGGCCGGACGGTGCCGAACGCGGTGCTCGTGATGACGGTGATCCCGATCCTCCAGTGCCCGTCCGATCCGGAGGGATCCGAGAGCTACGACGGCGACCCGGATACCGCGAGCACGCCAACCTACGGCAGCAGCCCGGCCACGGTGAACCCCACCCGCACCGGGTTCACCACCCAAGGACTGTTCTGCGCGACCACCGACTACTCGCCGACCACCTTCGTGGACAGCCGGCTGGCCGGGAAGGCCGATGTGGTGGCGCCGGGGACGCAGCGGGTCGTGTCGAGCGGCACGGTTTCGAGTCCCGCGGCGGCCGGGCTGCTGTACAAGGACTACGATGGCCGCACGAAGGCCAAGATCAGCCAGTGCACCGACGGCCTGTCGAAGACGATCGCCCTGGCCGAATGTGCCGGACGGCCCGCCAAGTACGTCCGCGGCAAGAAGGTGGGCACGTTTCCGACCGACCGCGTGAACGGCGGCGGCTGGTGCCGGCCGGCGAGCGACTTCGCCTTCAAGGGAGCGGCGGCTGACGGCTCCGCGGTGGGGACGAACGCGGTGCAGGCGATCAACGTGACCAACGGCGAGAACGTGACCACCGCCATCTTCAAGGGGCCGGAGTATGGCAGCGAGGGCACGTCCGACCCGTACTCGTTCCACCCGGGCACGGTCAACGTGTTGATGGGCGACGGCTCGGCCCGGACTGTCAGCGACGATGTCGAGATCCGCGTGTTCGCGGCAATGGTCACGCGGGCCGGCGGCGAGAACGTGTCAGACCCGCAGTGACGTCCAGCCCTGCGGAGCCGGGGCCCGGCAGGATGCCGGGCCCCGGCCGCAGGCGCACCGTGGCCGCAGGCTTTCCGGAGTGGCCGCAGGTGTGCCGAAGTGGCCGCAGGTTTGCAACCTGCGGAGAAAGAATTGTGCAGGTTAAAAACCTGCACCCACGTCCGGCAAGTGGCCGCAGGTTTTCCGAAGTGGCCGCAGGTTTTCAACCTGCGGAGAAAGAATTGTGCAGGTTAAAAACCTGCACCCACGTCCGGCAAGTGGCCGCAGGTTTTCCGAAGTGGCCGCAGGTTTTCAACCTGCGGAGAAAGAATTGTGCAGGTTGCAAACCTGCACCCACGTCCGGCAAGTGGCCGCAGGTTTTCAACCTGCGGAGAAAGAATTGTGCAGGTTGAAAACCCGCCCCCGCTCGCCCGCTACTTGTTGATCAGGAAGTGGCAGATGTCGCCGTCCCGCATCACGTAGTCCTTGCCCTCCACTCGCATCTTCCCCGCCGCCCGGATCTCCTTCTCGCTCTTGTAGGTCTCGAGGTCTTCGAGCGCGTAGATCTCGGCCCGGATGAAGCCCTTCTCGAAGTCGGTGTGGATCACGCCCGCCGCCTGCGGGGCCGTGGTGCCGATCGGGATCGTCCAGGCCCGCACCTCCTTCTCGCCCGCGGTGAAGTAGCTCTGCAGGCCGAGCGTCTTGTAGGCCGCCCGGGCCAGCACGGCGAGCGCCGGCTCTGCGAGCCCCGCCCCCTCGAGCATCTCCGCCCGGTCGGCCTCGTCGAGTTCGGCGATCTCGGCCTCAATCTTGGCGCACACCGGCACCACCTCGGCCCCCGACTTCGCCGCCGCCGCCCGCACCGCCGGCACCAGCGGGCTCTTGCCTTCGACGTCGGTCTCATCGACGTTGGCCACGTAGAGGATCGGCTTGGCGGTGAGCAGGCCGAGTTCCTTGACCGCCTTCGTCTCGTTGTCGTCGAGCGTGAGCGTCCGCAGCGGCTTCTGCTCACTGAGCCAGGCGAGGCACTTCTTCATCACCTCGACCTTGAGCTTGGCGTCCTTGTCGGCCCCCTTCGCCGCCCGCTCAGCCTTCGGAATCAGGTTTTCGAGATGCTGGATGTCGGCGAGCATCAGCTCGATCTCGATCGTCTCCATGTCGGAGAGCGGATCGACCTTGCCGGCCACGTGGATCACGTCGGGGTCGTCAAAGCAGCGGACCACCTGCAGGATCGCGTCCACCTCGCGGATGTGGGAGAGGAACTTGTTGCCGAGGCCCTGGCCCTCGCTCGCCCCCTTCACGATCCCGGCAATGTCCACGAGTTTGAGCGCCGCCGGGATCACCTTCTGCGGCGGGATGAACGCCGTGATCCGCTGCAGCCGCCCGTCGGGCACGCTCACCATTCCCTCGTTGGGCTCGATGGTGCAGAAGGGATAGTTGGCGCTCTGCGCCGCCTTCGACTGGGTGAGCGCGTTGAAGAGCGTGCTCTTGCCGACGTTCGGCAGTCCGACGATGCCTGCTTCCATGGGGTGGGCTCCGCGCGCGAGGGTTCCGGGGGGGTCGGCATCTTAGAAGATTGCTCCGATGGGCCCAAGCCGCCCGGGCGGACGGTGAAAGCCTCGGCTTCAGAAGGCGAGGATACGCCTACGCGCCTCGACTTCCCCCGATCCGCCCGGGCTCCCGCGGGACGCCATTGAGCGGAGGCGATAGTCGCCCCCGGAACCCTTATCGCCTAGAAAATGAGGTGATGAAAACGGGCCCTGTCCTTCCACGCGACTTTTTCGACCGGCCGGCAGATCGGGTGGCGCGGGAGTTGCTCGGGGCGTGGCTCGTGGTGCCGGGGCCGCAGGGGCGGTCGACGCGGCATGTCGTGTTCGAGACGGAGGCCTACCTCGGGGCCCACGACCTCGCCTGCCATGGCTCGAAGGGAATGACCAAGCGCAACGCCACGATGTTCGGGCCGGCAGGTCGCTGGTATGTCTATCTCTGCTACGGGATGCACTGGATGCTCAACGTCGTCACCGGAGACGCGGGCGCGCCGGCGGCGGTGCTGATCCGGGGCGTCGGCGAGCACGCCGGGCCGGGCCGTCTCACCAAGGCCCTCGGCATCGATGGCTCGTTCGACGGCCGGCCGGCCAACCGGTCCGGGGGGCTGTGGTTCGAGTCCAGCGGCATCCGCGTGCCGCCGCGGCGGATCGAGCGCACGCCCCGCATCGGCGTGGACTACGCCGGCACCTGGGCCAAAAAACCGCTGCGGTTCGTCGTCGATCCGGCCGACCTTCGTACAATCTTTCTGTCACGGAGAATCACGCCATGAATCGTCGAAATGTCGTCATCACCCTCGTCGTGGGAGCCAGCATCGCCATGGGAATCGAGACTTCGGGAGCCGCCGACGCGCCGCTGGCCACGGCCACGTTCGCCGGCGGTTGTTTCTGGTGCACGGAGGCGGTCTACGCGGAACTTAAGGGGGTGAAGAGCGTCACCAGCGGCTACCTCGGCGGCGCCGTCCCCAATCCGACCTACAAGGACGTCTGCACTGGCCAGACCGGCCATGCCGAGGCGATCGAGATCACGTACGACCCGGCGATCGTGTCGTTCCAGAAACTCCTGGAAGTGTTCTTCGCCACGCACGACCCGACCACGCTCAACCGCCAGGGGGCCGACGTCGGCACGCAGTATCGTTCGGGCATCTTCTACCACGACGAGGAGCAGAAGCGGATCGCGGAGGAGGTGATCGTGAAACTCAACCAGGCGCGGGTGTTTCCGGGCCCGATCGTCACGGAGGTCACGAAGGCGTCGGTGTTCTATCCGGCCGAGGACTACCACCAGGATTATTTTGCCAAGAATCCCTATCAGCCCTACTGCCAGGCCGCGGCGGCGCCGAAGGTGGCGAAGGTGCGGAAGGTGTTCAAGGATCTGGTGAAGTGACGACGGCCGACGAACTGCTCCGGGGCGTGGAGCTCGCGCTCGCTGGCGACTGGGACGCGGCCCACGAGATCGCCCAGCGTCACGAGGGGGATGCGACGGCCGACTGGCTGCATGCGGTGCTCCACAAGCTCGAGGGCGACACGGGCAACGCCCGCTACTGGTATCGCCGCTGCGGGAAGCTCGAGGGGGCTGGCAGCGACGCGACCGCGGAGTTCACCGCGATTCGGGATTCGCTCGCGAGGTGACGCGGGCCGCAGGTTTTCCATGTGGCCGCAGGTTTTCAACCTGCGGATTTCGACGCCGGCGCCGCTTCATGTGCAG
>JBBAVS010000018.1:1777-31481 GCA_040397585.1 Pirellulales bacterium | reverse complement strand
TGCGGGAGCCCGACGCCGACTGTGTTTCATGTGCAGGTTGCAAACCTGCACCCACTTTCCGTTACGCGTCAGCGTAACGTGCAACCAGTTCGCCCGCTTCGACCGGCGTGCCGGGCGCGACGAGCACCTCCGCGAGCCGGCCGTCGCGCTCGGCGTAGACCGTCGTCTCCATCTTCATCGCCTCGAGCGAGAGCAGCTTCTGCCCCTTCGTCACCACGTCTCCGGGCTTCACCGCCACCGTGACGATCAGGCCCGGCATCGGGGCGCCCACCTCGCGGGCGTCGCCGATCACCGCCTTCGGCCGCTTCTGCACCTTCGCCTCGAGGCTCTTGTCGGCCACCGACACGCTCCGCGGCTGGCCGTTGAGCTCGAAGAACACCGTCCGCGTGCCGTCGGCGTGCGGTTCGCCCACCGTGAGCAGACGGATCAGGAGCGTCTTGCCCGGCTCGATGTCGACCGAGAGCTCCTCGCCCGGCTTCGGCCCCTCGAGGAAGGCCGGCGTCGGCAGCACGCTCACGTCGCCATGCTTGCCGCGATGCGCGGCGAAATCGGCGAACACCCGCGGATAGAGCAGCCACGAGAGCACCTCGCGGGGCGACGCCGTCCGGCCGACGAGCTCACCCACCTTCTTCGCCGCCGCGGCGAAATCGGCCGGCGCGAGCGACTCACCGGGACGGCCCGTGACCACGTCGGCCTTGCGGACGATCCGCTTGACGACGTCGGCCGGAAACCCGCCCGGCGGCTGGCCCATCCGGCCGGCAAGCAGGTCGATCACCGACTCGGGGAAGGCCAGCTCGCGGGAGTCGGTGAGCAGGTCCGTGGCGTGGAGGTTGTTGGTCACGAGCAGCAGCGCGAGATCGCCCACCGACTTGCTCGTGGGCGTGACCTTCACGATGTCGCCGACGAGCTGGTTGACGTCGGCGTAGGCGCGGCAGACCTCTTCCCAGCGGTCGCCGAGGCCGAGGGCCTTGGCCTGCTCGAGGAGGTTGGTGAACTGGCCGCCGGGCATCTCGTGGAGGTAGAGGTCGGGATCCGGGGCCTTCATGCCGCACTCGAACGCGGTGTAGTGCTCGCGGACCGCGGCCCAGTAGTGGGAGAGGTGCCGCAGCGGCTCCGGATCGAGGCCGGTGTCGAGCGGCGTGTTGCGGGCCGCCTCGACCAGGGCGTTGAGATTCGGCTGGCTCGTGAGGCCGGCGAACGAGGCGAAGGCCGCATCCACCACGCTGGCCCCGTTCCGGGCCGCTTCCAGCGCCGCGGCCACCTGGGCCCCCGACGTGTCGTGGGTGTGGAAGTGGATCGGGATGCCGATCTCGGCACGCAGGGCCGCGACGAGCTTCCCGGCGGCGAACGGCTTGCAGAGGCCCGCCATGTCCTTGATGGCGAGCATGTGGGCGCCGGCCTTCTCGAGCTCCTTGGCGAGCTGCACGTAGTAGTCGAGCGCATACTTCGTCCGCTTCGGGTCGAGCACGTCGCCGGTGTAGCAGACGGCCGCCTCGCAGATCGCGCCGCTCTCGACGACGGCGTCGATCGCCACCCGCATGTTCGGCACCCAGTTGAGCGGGTCGAACACCCGGAACACGTCGATCCCGGAGGCAGCCGACTCCTTCACGAACGCCTGCACGACGTTGTCGGGGTAGTTGGTGTAGCCGACGGCGTTGCTCGCCCGGAGCAGCATCTGGAAGAGGATGTTCGGAATCCGCTCGCGGAGCTGCAGGAGCCGGTCCCAGGGGCACTCCTTGAGGAACCGCATCGAGGTGTCGAACGTCGCCCCGCCCCACATCTCCAGCGAGAAGAAGCCGGAGCAGAGCCGGGCGTAGGCGTCGGCCACGGACAGCATGTCGTGGGTCCGCATCCGCGTGGCCAGCAGCGACTGATGGGCGTCGCGCATCGTCGTGTCGGTGAGCATCAGCCGCTTCTGCTCGCGGACCCAGGCGGCGAACTTCGCGGGGCCGAGCTCCTGGAGCTTCGTCCGCGTGCCGGCCGGCGGCGGGGCGAAGCGGTCGTAGTCCGGGAGCGGGGCCGGCTGGCGGCGGGCCGCGGCCGGCCGGCCCTTGACCAGCGGATTGCCGTTGACGATCACGTCGGCGAGGTACTCCAGCACCTTCGTGGCGCGGTCGCGGCGGATCGGGAAGTCGAACAGGGCCGGCGTCTCGTCGATGAACCGCGTCGTGCAGTTGCCGGCGAGGAACTCGGGATTCGTGACGAGGTTGATGAGAAACGGGATGTTGGTCTTCACCCCGCGGATGCGGAACTCCTGCAGGCAGCGTTCGATGTGGCCGGCGGCTTCCTTGTGCGTGAGCCCGCGGGCGGTCACCTTCACGAGCAGCGAGTCGAAGTAGGGGGTGACCACGGCGCCGGAGAAGGCGGTGCCGGCGTCGAGGCGGATGCCCATGCCGCTCGCCGAGCGGTAGGCCGTCATCCGGCCGTAGTCGGGGAGAAAGCGGTTCTCGGGATCCTCGGTGGTGACGCGGCACTGGATCGCCGCGCCCATCGAGCGGATCGCCTTTTGGTCGCCGAGGCCGACCTCCGGATCGGAGAGCCGGTGCCCCTGGGCCACGAGCAGCTGCCGCCGCACGATGTCGATCCCGGTGATCTCCTCGGTGACGGTGTGCTCCACCTGGATCCGCGGGTTGACCTCGATGAAGTAGAACTTGCCGGTGTCGGCATCCACGAGGAACTCGACGGTGCCGGCGTTCTCGTAGCGGGCGGTGCGGCCGATGGCGAGCGCCGCTTCGCAGATCGCCTGCCGCGTCGGCTCGGGCAGATTCGGGGCGGGGGCCAGCTCCACCACCTTCTGATGCCGCCGCTGCACCGAGCAGTCGCGCTCGAAGAGGTGGACGAGGTTGCCGTGCAGGTCGCCGAGCAGCTGCACCTCGATGTGCCGGGCCCGCTGGATGAACTTCTCGACGAACACCGCCGCGGAGCCGAAGGCGGTCTTGCTTTCGCGCTGCGCGCTTTCGAGCGCCACGGCCAGCTCGTCTTCGCCGCGGACCACCCGCATGCCGCGGCCGCCGCCGCCGTGCGCCGCCTTGAGGATCACCGGCCAGCCGAGCTGCTTGGCGATCGTGAGGGCGTCGGCGAGGCTGGCCACCGGCTTGGCGCTGCCCGCGAGGATCGGGACGCCCGCCTTGTGGGCGAGATCGCGGGCGGCGGTCTTGTCGCCGAGCGTCTGCAAGAGCTCGACCCGCGGGCCCACGAACGTGATCCCCGCCTGGCCGCAGGCCGCCGCGAACTCCGGGTTCTCCGAGAGGAAGCCGTAGCCGGGATGGATCCCGTCCACCCCGTGGGCCTTGGCCAGCGCCACGATCCCGTCGATGTCGAGGTAGGAGCGGATCGGCTCTCCAGGCCGGCCCACCACGTAGGCCTCGTCGGCCTTGAAGCGGTGCAGGGCGAAGCGATCCTCGTGGGCGTAGATGGCGACGGTGCGAATGCCGAGTTCGTGCGCCGATCGGAACACCCGGATGGCGATCTCGCTGCGATTGGCGACGAGGAGTTTGGTGATGGGCCGCATGGCGTATGGATGCTGAAGTGGGGCCGAGGCGGACCGGGACCGAACCGCGTGATCTCCCCGCGGAACCGCCTGCGGGCATCAATGTAGCGGCGGCCCCCCGGGGCGACATCCTTGCGCCCGATTCGGCGGCGGCCGCCGCGGTCCATGGGCCCGTTCAGCCCGCGGCCGGCCGCTTCGGTTCCTCGGCGTAGCTGGGCCGCAGGTAGTCGGGGATCAGGGTGAGCGGGTCGTCGGTGTCGCCGGCCTCGGCCCGCACGCGGGCGACCGCGGCCGCGTCCACCGCCGCCGGATACCGCACCTCCGCCGCTGCCACCGCCAGATCGGGGCGGGCGGCGGTCGCCTCGGCGACGAGGTCGAGGGCCGGCCCGGTGATGCGGCTTCCCTCTGGCAGGCTGTCGATCCAGGCAGCGAGTGGCAGGAGCGCGGGGGTGGTGATCGTCCAGCCGGCGGCGATCGGTGTGGCGCTGGCCGCGAACACGTCGCCGCGTCCGGCGTCGTAGGCGAGCGCCAGCGGTGCGCCGTGCCAGCCCGAGAGCCGCGCCGCGCGGGCTGCGAGCACCTCGAACCCCGACACGCCGACGAGCCGGGCGCCCGTGGTCCACGCCAGGGCCTTGGCCGCGGCCACGCCGACCCGCAGTCCGGTGAACGACCCCGGACCGCGGACGACGGCGATCACGTCGTCCGGTCCGAGGCTTCCCAGCGGCCCCCAGCCCCGGGCCGCGGCGACGTCGGCGAGCGCTTCCGTGAGCACCCGCGCGTGGCCTCCGGCGGGGCCCAGCGGCCGATCCGCCGAGCCGCCGGCGTCGACCGCGGCAACCGATCCGGACCCGACGCTCGTGTCGATCGCGAGGATCCGCATGGTGGGGTGCCGCGGGGCGGGACCGCGTCCTTGACCGTGTGGGAGGGGGGCCGTAGTCTCAATTTCCGCGGAAAGCCAGCCCTATCGCGGCCCGCGACGGGTGGAGTTTACGTGAAGCGGGCCATCATCAGCGACGTCCACGGCAACCTGGAGGCCCTCCAGGCTGTCCTCGAGGACATCGACCGCGAGCGGGTCGACACCGTCATCTGCCTCGGTGACGTGGTCGGCTACGGCCCCAACCCCTGCGAGTGCGTGAAGCTCATCCGCGACCGCTGCAGTCTGGTGATCCTCGGGAATCACGACCAGGGCGCCCTGTTCGACCCCGATGGATTCAACTCGGGTGCCGAGCGGGCGATCCGCTGGACCCGCAACCAGCTCGAACTGCACGACCGCATGCCGCGGAACGCCGCCGACCCCCTCACCGACTTCCTCGGGGAGCTGCCGCGGACCCACACGGACGGCGAATTCCTCTTCGTCCACGGGTCGGCCCGCCGGCCGCTCGACGAATACGTCTTTCCCGAGGACATCTACAATCCGCTGAAGATGGAGCACATCTTCGAGCTGATCGGCCGCTACTGCTTCCAGGGCCACACCCACATCCCCGGCGTGTTCACCACGTCGCCGGAGTTCATCTCGCCGAGCGTGCCGCGGAGCGAGGCGGAGGTGGCCCTCGACCTGCCGGCGACGAAGGCGATGGTCAACGTCGGCTCCGTCGGGCAGCCCCGCGACAACGATCCCCGGGCCTGCTACGTGGTGGTGGAAGGGGACCGCCGCGTCCGCTTCCGGCGCATCGCCTATCCGTTCGAGGCGACATCCCGGAAGATCCACGCGATTCCCGACCTCGACAACTTCCTCGGTGATCGCCTCGGCCAGGGCCGCTGAGCCTCCCGCCCGCCGTTCGTTCCCGCTTCAGAGAGTTTTTCCCTTGGACCGTCGCTACCTGCAGTTCTTCGTGGTCTCGCTGGCGATCATCATGGCCAGCCAGGCGCTCCAGACATGGCTGTTTCCCGCGCCCCCCAAGCCGGCCGTCGAGGACGCAGCGGCGCCGGTGGCCGCCGCGCCGGCGGAGAAGGACGAGCCGCAGCCACGGGCCGCGGCCCCGACTTCTGCAGCGGTTGCTGACGTCGCCGGGGGCGAACCGGCGCCGGCCGCCCCGCGGGTGCGCCGCACGCTCGGCTCGCTCGATCCCGCTGCGGCGCGGATGCTCGTTACGCTCACCAGCCGTGGGGCGGCGGTCGAACGGATCGAGCTGGCCGACGAGAAGTTTCACGATCAGGACGACCGCTCCGGCTACCTGGGCCACCTCGCCGTCGAGGCCGCGGCCGGGGGCTGCCGCGTCGGCGTGGTGGGGCCCGGCACGCCCGCCGCGCGGGCCGGACTGAAGGCCGGCGACATCATCGCCGGCGTGAACGGCACGCCGACGCCCGATGCGGCGGCGCTCCGCGAAGCCCTCAGCGCCACGCAGCCGCGGGCCAAGGCGGCCCTCGAGGTGCTCCGCGACGGCGGCCCGCTGACGCTCGATGCCGCGCTCGACCGCCGCCCGCTGGAGGTCGTGCGGCCCGAGTATCGCGCCGCCCCCGTGGACGATCCGGACGGCAGTCCCCACGACCCGCTCTCCTTCCGGCTGTCGCTCGAATCCCGTGACGGACGGAAGCGGCCGCCGGAGCCGCTCGCCGAGATCCAGGGCCTCGAACTCGCCGACGTCGATTGGCAGCTCGACGAGACGGGCGATCCCACCCGAGTACGGTTCACGCGGACGCTTCCCGGCGGCCTGACCGCGGTCAAGGAATACCGGCTCGCCTCCGGAGCCGACGCGGCCGGCGACGCGGGCTACGGCCTCGAGCTCGCCGTCGGCCTCGAGGCCGCGGGGAAGGATGTCAGCGTGGCCTACGCGCTCGACGGGCCGACGGGCCTGCCGACCGAAGGCTGGTGGTACACCCAGCGGGTGGCCCGCGACTGGGGCTCGCTGGCCGTCCGCGACGTGGCGGTGCGGTTCGTCGGCAAGCCCGGGGCGATCGTCAGCGGCCTGAAGATCGCCGACGGCAAGCTCGAGCACCCGTCGTCGCGGATCGGCGAGGGCACGCCGCTGTCGTTCGCCGGCGTGGACGCGCTGTACTTCGCCTCGGCGGTGATCCCCGACCAGACCGGCGGCGAGCGGCCCGAGCTGGCGGAGGTGCGGCCCCTGCCCGTGGGCGAGGTGCCGGCCGCGGCCCGCAAGAAGCTCGTCAACGTCACCAGCCGCCTCGTCTCGCAGGACCTCGTGATCCCCGCCGGCGGCGCCACGCGGCATCACTACCGGATCTTCGCCGGCCCCAAGCGGCCCGAGCTCCTCCGGCAGTTCGGCGTGCCCGACTCCGGCATGGACGACCTCGTCTACTACGGCTGGTTCGGCTGGGTGGCCCGCCCCATGATCGCCATCCTGCACGCGATTCATGCGGTGATCGGCAACTACGGGATCGCGATCCTCCTGCTCACGGTGCTCGTCCGTGGGGCGATGTTTCCGGTGAGTCGCAAGCAGGCGATCTCCTCGCAGAAGATGCAGGAGCTGCAGCCCGAGATGAAGGCGATCAACGAGAAGTATGCCGACGACCCGACCAAGAAGACGCAGGCCACCCAGGAGCTCTGGAAGAAGCACAACTACAACCCGATGGGCGGTTGCCTGCTCGTCTTCATCCAGGTCCCGATCTTCATGGGGCTCTACCGCTCGCTGGCCACCGATGTGGAGCTGCGGCAGGCGCCCCTGTTCAGCTCCGCGATCCGCTGGTGCTCCAACCTCGCCGCCCCCGACATGCTCTGGGACTGGTCGAGGGTCCTGCCACCCTTCCTCACCGCCCCCGAGGGCTGGCTCGGTCCCTTCCTCAATCTCTTCCCGCTCGTGACCATCGGCCTGTTCCTCTGGCAGCAGAAGCTCTTCATGCCTCCCGCCATGAACGAGGAGCAGCGGATCCAGCAGCAGGTGATGAACTACATGATGTGGTTCATGGCCCTGATGTTTTTCAAGGTGCCCTGCGGTCTCTGCCTGTACTTCATCGCCTCGAGCCTGTGGGGCATCGCCGAGCGGCTCTGGATGCCGAAGACGCTGCCGGCGGCGGCGGGCGGGGGACGTGTCGTGGACGCGTCGTTCGCGCCGGCGGGCAAGGCGTCGGCCAACGGCGCCGCTTCGGCGGCCCGCGAGAAGCGGCAGGCCCGGAAGCGGAAGTAGCGTTCCGGCCTTGGTGCCGCTGCGATATGCAGGAAGCCCAATCGCGTAAGCGATGGGGATCGCTCGCTTCGTCAGGAAGCCCAATCGCGTAAGCGATGGGGATCGAGTGGCACCCCGCCGCTCGGGGCTGCCCATGCCCGTCGCCGGACGTTCGCCTCGGCCTTCCGGGCCTCGGCTCACTGCATGTCCGCTGCGCTTCGGCATCCTGCCTGCGCTTGCTTCCATAGCCCGGCTCTCGGGCACGGGCAGCCCCTCGCTGCCGCCGTCCGACAGTGGCCGCGGGATTGACGTGGCCGCCGGTTTGAAGTGGCCGCAGGTTGAAGTGGCCGCAGGTTGAAGTGGCCGCAGGTTTTCAACCTGCGGTGCCTGGCCTCGTGGGCTGCCACGCCGCTCGGGCTTGTCGCCGATTCGAGCTCTGCCCCGGGTGGGATGCCCTTCCGTGAGGCCGCGAACGATTTGCGGTATCGTCGACACCCTGATGTGGTCCACCGAGGAACTGATCGTCGCGGCTGCGACCGTGCCCGGACACGGGGCGCGGTCGATCGTGCGCCTCGCCGGCGACGGGCTCGCCGACCTGCTGCAAACGCTCTGCACCGCCGACTGGCCGCGGCATGGCGACGCGCCACGCGTCGTGAAGGCGACGCTTGCTGCGGCCGGCCTGGGACGCGACTGGGGAGAACTGGCCGTCGAGGTGCTCGTCTGGCCCGGGCCTGCGGGGCCCATCGGTGGGCCGCTCGCCGAGATCCAGCTCCCCGCGTCGACGCCGCTCGTCGAGGCCGTGATCGCGGAGGCTTGCCGGCACGCCGCGCGGCTGGCTCGGGGCGGGGAGTTCACGCTGCGGGCGTTTCTCGCCGGCCGGCTCGACCTCGTGCAGGCCGAGGCGGTGCTCGGCGTTGTCGATGCCCAATCGCCCGAGCAACTCGCCGGGGCCCTCGATCGGCTCGGCGGCGGAGCTGGCCGCGCTCTGGCTCGGGTTCGCGACGACCTGCTCGACCTGCTCGCCGACGTCGAGGCGGCGATCGACTTCGCCGACGAGACCACGCCCGACGCCGTGCCGGCCACGCCCGCCTGGCAGCCGTTCGCGATCCGGCTCGACGGCTGCCACGCCGCCATCGGGCGGGCTGCCGCCACGCTCGTGGGCCGCGATGCCGCCGCCGGGGATCTGCCGCGGGTCGTGCTCGTGGGGCGGCCCAACATCGGCAAGAGCAGCCTGTTCAACGCCCTCGTCGGTCGCGAGGCCGCGCTCGTGGCCGACGAGTCGGGCACCACCCGCGACTCGGTCGAGGCCCCTGTCCGCGGCGGCCACGGCCGTGACTGGCTGCTCGTCGATCTGGCCGGCCTCGACGCCGCGCCGCACGCCGGCGGCGACCCGCTCGCCGCGGCAGCCCGGGCTCGGGCCGATGCGGAAGTGGCCCGGGCCGATCTGATCGTGGCCTGCCGCGATGCCGCAGACGACGGTGCGGCCCCGGTGGCTACGGGCTCCGGCCTGCGGATCGATGTGGTCACGCGATGCGATCGCGGCGCGGCCGGCGACGGCTCCGCGACCGAGATCGCGATCGCGACGAGTGCCGCAACCGGGCAGGGCATCACCGCAGTTCACGCGGCCATCGATGCGGCCGTGGCGGCACTGCCTGCCTCGGAATCGGCCACGCTGCGAATGCGGGTGGCTGCCGCTGCGGCCGCTGAGTCCGTCGCGGCGGCACGGCGGCAGGTGGCCGGGGCCGCTGCGGGAGGTCCGCTCGACGAGGCGGTCGTCGCCGGCCACCTCCGCGCCGCGGCCGAGGCGCTCGCCGAGGTCACGGGCGCCGCGATCGGCATCGACCTGCTCGATCGGATCTTCGCGAGGCACTGCATCGGCAAGTGAGCCGGCCGCGTCCGCCGCTACCGCCGGCGCTTGCGGCCGCGCGGGGGCGGCTCGGGCTTGTCCGGCTTGTCGGGCGGCGTTTCGCTGAACTTGTCGGCCTGGCCCGTGAGCTCGTAGAGAAACCGGCTCGGGCGGCAGGGCTTGCTCTTCCCCCACTTCGTCCGCGTCAGGCACATCGAGAGCATCAGCCGCCGCTTCGCGCGGGTCACACCCACGTAGCAGAGCCGCCGCTCCTCGTCGACCGCCTGGAGCCCGTCGCCCAGCGAACGGTGGTGCGGCAGGATGCCCTCTTCCATGCCCACCATCCACACGCAGTCGAACTCCAGCCCCTTCGCCGCGTGGAGCGTCATCAGCCGGAGCACGTTGTTCTTCGGCTTGTCGTCCTGGAAGCGGTCTTCCTGCTCCTCGACCTGGAGCACGAAATCGTCGAGGAACCCGCGGATCACCGCCGCGAGGCTGCTCTGCCCCGGCCGGGCCCGCTCATGCTCGTCGAGCGCCGCGGCCACCTCCTCCACGCAGGCCCAGCGGGTCTCCGCCTCGGCGGGGTCGTCCGCGTATTCCTTGTCGAGAAACGCCCGGTAGCCGGCGGCGTCGAGCAGCCCGCGGAGCACGGTGGCTGCCTGCGACTGCCCCGGGGCGGCCGGCGGCGCCGACTCGCCAAGCGCGATCAGCCGGGCCACCGCGTCCACACCCCCCCGCGCCGCCGGCGAGAGCCGGGCGGAGTCGCGGCGGGCGAGCAGCTCCCGCCAGAGGCTATGGCCCGCGGTGGCCGCGTCGGCCCGCGCCTGCTGCACCGCCGAGCCGGCGAGGCCCCGCGGCGGGACGTTGGCGATCCGGGCGAGCGCGAGGTCGTCGTCCGGGTCTACGAGCACCCGCAGGAACGCCATCACGTCCTTGACCTCGCGGCGATCGAAGAACGAGCGGCTGCCGACGAGTTCGTAGGGAATCTGCCGGCGCCGCAGTTCCTGCTCGAAGGTGCGAGTCTGCTCGCCGGTGCGGACGAGGATCACCGCCTCGGAGGGATCGACGAGCCGCTCGCGGAGCAGGCTCTCCACGTCGGACACGATGCGCCGCGACTCGTCCACCTCGTCCTGCGCCTGGATGATCGCGGGCGGCACGCCCGACGGGGCGTTGGAGACGAGCGTCTTGCCGTGCCGTCGGCCGTTCCGCTCGATGAGCATGTTCGCGGCCCGGATGATCTCGGGCGTGGAGCGGTAGTTCTCCTCGAGGCGGACGATCTTGGCGCCCGGCCAGCGGTTGGCGAAGTCGAGGATGTGCGAGATCTCGGCGCCCCGCCAGGCGTAGATCGACTGGTCGTCGTCGCCCACCACGCAGATGCTCTTGTGGTCACGGGCGAGGGCCGAGAGGATCCGCTCCTGGATGCCGCTCGTGTCCTGATACTCGTCGATCAGGAGGTGCTCGAAGCGGCTGGCCTCTGCCCGCCGCACGTCCTCGTGCTGCAGGAACAGCTCATCGACCAGCAGGAGAAGGTCGTCGAAGTCGACGGCGCCGGCTGCCTTGAGGGCGTTTTGGTAGCGGCGGTAGCCGGCTGCGGCGAGCGTCCAGCTGTCGTCGGCGTCGGCCGGCACCGCGTCGAGCGCGGCGTCGGCGCGGACCGCGCGGCTCTTCCAGCGGCCGACTCGATCCAGCAGGTCGGCCGGCCGGAGCACGGTGTCGGCGATCTTGAGCTCCTTGAGCACGCTCCGCGCGGCCGCCTCCTGCTCGCCGCGGTCGATGATCGCGAACCGGTCGGGATACCCGAGCCGGGCCGCGTGCCGGCGGAGGATCCGCACGCAGAGCGAGTGGATCGTGGAGATTTCGGGCTTCTCCGCCGATCCCTTCTTCAGCCCCTTCTGGGCCCGGGCGAGCATCTCGCGGGCGGCCTTGTTGGTGAAGGTGACCGCGAGGATCCGCGACGGCTTCGCCCCGCGCCAGACGAGGTGGGCGATCCGGGCGATCACCACGCGGGTCTTGCCCGTGCCGGCGCCGGCCAGCACCAAGAGCGGCCCCGGGGCGGCGTGCACCGCCTCCTGCTGCGCGGGATTCAGGCCCGAACTCCGCGGGGCCGCGGCAGCCGGCCGCGGAGCCGGCCGCGCGGCGGGCTGGGCTTCGCCCGCCGGAGCACCGGGCGGAGCCGACGCGGGCGAGGATGGCGTGAGGGACATGGGCGGAATCTACCACACGTCTCGGCCGCTGCGCCGCCGCCGCCAGCGATGATCGTCTTGACGCCCGCGACTCGTGCGTCTCTATTTTTCGCCGGCGACGTGCCGGGCGAGACGGCCCGCGGCGGCGCTCCCCGGAGACTCCACGACGATGCAGCCCGCCGACCTTGCCGAGATCGAGGACAACGAACTCGCCCAGGCGACGATGTCGATCGTCGACCGGATCCGTCCGCACCTGACCACGATCATGGCCGCGATCGGCGTCGGCTTCGCCGCGCTCGCGGCCTGGACGTTGATCTCCTCGCAGAAGGCGGCGGAGACGGAGAGGGCGTGGGACGAGTGCCTCACCGCGGTCGGCAGCCGTGACGTCGGGCGGCTCAGCGGCGTGGCCACCCGCTTCCCGGGGTCCGCCGCGGCCGTGTGGTCGCAGGTCTTGCTGGGAGACAACGCCCTGGCCGAGGGATCGCGGATCATCTTCGTCGATCAAGCCCGGGGCCGGGAGCGGCTCCAGGCCGCCGCCGACACCTACGCGGCGGTGATGTCGCAGCGTCCCCAGGCCTTTGCCGCCGAGCGGGCCACCTTCGGGCTGGCCCGCGCTCGCGAGGCCCTCGGCGAGCTCGAGGCTGCCCGCCGCGGCTACGAGACGCTGGTCAAGGAACACCCCGAGAGCCCGCTCCGCAGCCTCGCCGAGACGCATGCGGCGGCGCTGGCCCGCCCGGCGACCGCGGCCTGGTACGATTGGTTTGCCAAAGATGCCAAGCCCGCCGCCACCCCCGCAGCCGAACCCGCCGCCTCCGGAACCGCAGCACCGGCCGGGTGATGAGGCGAGCTTCGTCGTCGCCGAGGAGCAGGCGGGCCAGCGGCTCGATGTGTTCCTCGTGGCGGCGTTTCCGGCCTTCAGCCGCTCGTTCCTCGCCCGGGCGATCGAGCAGGGGGCCGTCCGCGTTGACGGCCTGACGGCCCGGGCGTCGCACAAGCTGCGCGTCGGCTCTCAGGTGCGGTTCACGGTGCCCCAGCCGCCGCGTGAGGGGCCGGCCGCCGAGGAGATCCCGCTCGACTTCCTGCACGTCGACGCCTGGATGGCGGTGGTCAACAAGCCAGCCGGCATGGTGGTCCATCCCGCGAAGGGCAACTGGAAGGGCACGCTCGCCGGCGCGCTCAAGTGGCATCTGGAGCGCGAGGGGGGCGGGCTGTCCACGGCGGGCGGGCCCGTGCGGCCGGGCATCGTGCACCGCCTCGACCGCGACACCAGCGGCGTGATCGTGGTGGCACGGAGCGAGGAGGCCCATCACGCCCTGGCGCGGCAGTTCGAGCAGCGGACGACCGCCAAGACGTACCTCGCGATCACCCAGGGCGTCCCGCGGTTCGATCGCGACGAGATCGACATGCCGATCGGCATCCATCCCTACCAGCGGGAGAAGATGGCGATCCGCCGTGACCACGCCACCAGCCGCGAGGCGGTGACCCGCTACGAGGTGCTGGAGCGGTTTCGAGCCGGGGCCCTCGTCCGGGTCACGCCCCAGACCGGCCGCACGCACCAGATCCGCGTGCACCTGGCCGCGATCGGCTGCCCGGTGCTCGGCGACGGGCTCTACAGCGGTCGCACGCTGATCGAGCCGGGCTTCCTCCGGCTCCCCGCCGGGCCGCCCCTCCTGGAGCGGCAGGCGCTCCATGCGACGAGCCTTGCCCTCGATCATCCCGCCTCGGGGGAGCGGCTCACGTTCTCGGCGCCGCTGCCGGCTGATCTGGAGCGGATGCTTGCGGCGCTGCGGTCGGCGGGTTCGGCCTGAGCCGCGGCGGCGGGTCGGCCGGCAGTTCATCCTCGAGCAGCATCGCCCGCGGCAGCGTGGAGTCGATCACCCGTGACAGGGCGACGATGAATCCGGCGGCGCCGTCCCGCCAGCCGCCCCGCAGCACGTAGCTCTTCACGAAGGCGGTCAGGCCGCGGAGGGGCATCGTGAGCCGGCTCGTTCGCTGCCGCTTGTCCCGCATGACCTCGGCCTTCAGCGGGGCGTAGCGGAGCGACCGCGCGAGCACGTCCCCGCACGATGCGTAGCTGTAGTGCAGGATCGACCCCGGCAGCAGGATCGGGGGCCGTGCCGCCTCCACCGCCTCGTGGACGGCCAGCGGCTTGAACGAGGCGGTACGCCGGTTGAACAGCCGCAGCACGCGGTCGTCGCTCCACGGCCCGTGGCGGATCTCACGGCGGCCGACGAACGTGCGGCGACGCAGGGCGTAGCAGGCGGCGGGATCGCCGAGGGTTGCTGCTCCGACGGCCCGCTGGGCCTCGTCGTCGAGCACCTCGTCGGCATCGAGCGACAGGATCCAGTCATGGCGGGCGAGGTCGACCGCCCGCCGCTTCTGCGGCCCGTAGCCGAGGAACTCCTGATGCTCGACCCGGGCGCCAGCGGCCCGCGCGATGCTGATCGTGCCGTCGGTGGAGCCGGAGTCGAGCACCAACCGCTCGGCACAGAAGGCGACGGATTTCAACACCGCCGCGAGATGCCGCTCGGCATTCTTCGTGATCACGACAGCCGAGATCGGCGGCGACGCGCCCGTCGCGCCCGCTGCTGTCGGGCCGGTCATGGGGACGTCCCGGGGGGCGGCGTGCCCTGACCGGTGGCCGCCGTCGCGGCGGCGGTGTTCTCCGCCGTCTGCAGCGGAAACTCGAGAACGAACGTGCTCCCCCCGCCGACCCGGCTGGAGGCGTGGATGTCGCCACCATGCTCGCGAAGGATCTTGCGGCTCACCGTCAGGCCCAGGCCGGTGCCCTTCGAGCCCTTGGTCGAGACGAACAGCGTGAAGATCTCGGCCAGTGTCTCGGTCGACATGCCGGCGCCGTTGTCGGAGATGGTGATCCGCGCGACGCCGGCCTCGCGGTCGGCGGCGGCGGTGATCGTCACCGCGGCGTGCTCCCGGCCCTCGACGGCATCGAGCGCGTTGGTGACCACGTTGAGCACCGCCCGCGCCATGCCCGCGGGATCGAAGAGCATGAGCGGGAGATCGGCGGGCGGCCGCCAGTGGATCGTGGCTCCCAGTTCGGTCGCCCGCTGCTGCACCGTCTCGACGATGTCGTCGATCAAGGCCGTGAGGTCGGTTGGCAACGGGTCGGGCTCTCGCTCCTTGCTGAAGGTGAGCATGTCCATCACCAGCGACGAGATCTTGTCCTGGTTGCGGCGGACGATGTCCCAGCCCTTGCGGAGCACCCCGAGGTCTTCGTTCTCCAGGCCCATCTCCACGAGGTAGCTGCCGCCGCGGATTCCCTGGAGGATGTTCTTGATGTGGTGGGAGAGCGTGGCGATGGCCTGGCCCGTGGCCGCGAGCCGCTCCGCCTGCACCATCGCGGAGTAGTAGGTGGTGTCCTCGACGGCGAGGGCCGCCTGGTGGCCGATCGCGATCATCAGCTTGAGGTGGTCGTCGCTGAACCGCCGCTGTCCCTGGTCGGCCGCCTCGATCAGGGGCGTGGTCGTGTCGACGTAGATCAGCCCGACGGTGTCGTAGCGGCCCCGCATCGGCACGCAGATCGCCTCCCGCACCCCCGTGCGCACCACGCTGTTGCCGGCGGCGAACCGGTCGTCCTCCTGGGCGTCGCTGGTCAGCACGCCCTCGTGGTGGTCGAGCACGTAGTCGAGGATCGTGCGGCTGATCTGCATCGTGGCGGAGTCCCCCGCCTTACGGTCGCGACGGGCCTTGGTCCGCAGTTCCCGGCTCTCGGGATCGAGCAGCATGATGCAGCCGCGGTCGGCTTCGACCCATTCGAAGACGAGCTGAAGGATCCGGCCGAGAAGCTCGTCGATGTCGAGCGTGTGGCTCACCGCCAGCGACGTGCGATACATCACCTGGAGATTGCTGCGGGCTCGGGCGAGCCAGCGGTTCTGCGACTCCTCCGGGGCGGCGAGCACGATCGAGTCGTCCTCGCGCATCGTCCGCACGATCCGGGAGCCGTCGCCGGCCTCGGTGGTGGGCACGATGTGCACGGCCGCGAACACCTCGGGATCGTCCCCGTCCTTGGCATAGATCAGCACGGTCCGGCCGAGGCGGATGCGGTCGCCGCTGGTGAGCTCCAGCCGCTCGACGCGGGCGTCGTTGACGAACGTCCCGTTGGAACTCTTGAGGTCGCCGAGCACGTAGGCGTCGCCCACCCGGCGAATCTCGGCATGCCGCCGGGAGACCTCGTTGTCGTCCACCTGCACCGCGTTGCCCGCCTCGCGGCCGATGCTGATCGCCCCCTCGTTGGCCTGGAGGTCGAAGCGGGCGCCGCGGTTGCGGCCCTGGATGACGAACAGCGACGGCACGGTGGAGTCGTCCGGGACGGTCGAGGAAACGGGGGATTCCGATTCTCGCACAGGCAGCAAGCCGCTGGAAGCGAGGCTCGGCCGTTCGCGGTGGCGGCGACGGGGAGGCTCGCCCGGCGGGGATCCGCAGGTTGAAAACCTGCGGCCACTTTCGGGCAGGATCGAGAGGTTGAAACCCTGCGGCCCCTTTCGGGATGGACCGAGAGGTGCGAAACCTGCGGGTTTTCCGCCGCGAAGTTGCCCTTGAGTCGGCGGGTTCGTGTCGCCATCATCCCGCCCGCGTCGGCATACCGGCGGCCACGGACGGCCGCCTCGGCGGGCCGGACGCCACAGGTCTGGCGCACGTTCCGCAAGCAAGGAGAGCATTCCGTGAACAGGCATCTGGCAATCTTCGCACTCGCGGTCGCCGCGGCCCTCGGGCAGACCGGCATTCACGCCCAGGCTCCGGCCGCTGCTCCTCCCGCCGCGCGGCCCGCCGCCCACGTGGCCGTGATCGACATCGGCTACGTCTTCAAGAACCACACCCGCTTCAAGCAGGCGATGGACAAGATGAAGGACGAGGTGATGCAGGCCGAAAACGCCCTCAAGGCCGAGCGCGACCGCATCAACGGCCTGATGGAGCAGCTCAAGGGCTTCAACGTGGGCACGCCCGAGTTCAAGAAGCTCGAGGCCGAGGTGGCGAAGGCGCAGGGTGACTTCAGCGTCAATGCCCAGCTCCAGAAGAAGGACTTCATGGACCGCGAGGCGAAGGTCTACCTCCAGGTCTACAACGAGATCGAGCGGGGCGTGAGCCAGTTCGCCCGCGACAACGGCATCGCAGTGGTGCATCGCTTCGACGGCGATCCGGTCGATGCGACCGACCGCAACCGAATCCTCGGCAGCATCACCAAGCCGATCGTCTACTACGATCCGCAGATCGACATCACGCCCGACGTGCTGCGGATGCTCAACGGCGCCGCCGTCGCCGGGGCTCCCGCCGCGCAGCCCAAGCCGCTTCGCTGAGCGTCCGGGCCGGCGTCGATTCACCGGGCCCGGAGGGGCGTCGCCGACGACCCTCCGGGCCCGTCTCACACCCTCCACCCGTCCCGCATGCGCACCCAGCAGACCATCCGCCGTTCCGTCTCGGTGTCGGGCACCGGCTATTGGAGCGGTCGGGCCGTGACGGTCGAGTTCGCACCGGCTCCGGCGGGCGGCGGCATCGTGTTCGAGCGGATCGACACGGCCCAGCCGGCCCGCATTCCGGCCGCCGTTGACCGCCGGGTGGAGGCCACGGCCCGCACGAACCTGGCCGCGGCCGGCGCGCGGCTCGAGATGGTGGAGCATGCCCTGAGCGCCCTGGCTGGCCTGGGCATCGACTGCTGCACGGTGCGGGTCGATGCGGAGGAACTGCCCGGGCTCGACGGCTCCTCGCGGGCCTTCGTCGAGGCGCTCGACGCCGCCGGCAGCGCGTCGCTGGGAGTGCCGGTTGAGCCGCTCGTGGTCCGTGAGACATTTCGCGTCGGCGACACCGAGGCGTGGGTCGAGGTTGCGCCGCCCCGCTTCGCCGGACTGTCGGTGGAGTACGAACTCGACTACGGGGCCGGGCCGATCGGCCGCCAGACGCTCGCCATCGACGTCACGCCCGACACCTACCGGGCGGAACTCGCCGCGGCGCGGACGTTCATCTCCGAGGCCGAAGCGGGGCGGCTGCGGGAGTCGGGGCTGGCGACCACCGTGGGCTACGGCGATCTGCTGGTCTTCGGCCCGGACGGGCCGGTGGGCAACGTGCTCCGCTGGCCCGACGAGTGCGTGCGGCACAAGGTCCTCGACCTGGTGGGTGACCTGGCACTCGTGGGGCGGCCGCTGCACGCCCACGTCCGCGGTCGGCGCAGCGGTCATCGTCTCAACGGAGCCATGGCGGCATGGCTCGCGGCAGGCCAGGGGAGGCGGGCCTCGGCCTGATGCCACGTGGCGAGTCACGATCAATCCGACGACGAGCAGGATCCGGTCGCCGGTGCGGTGGGGCAGCCGCCGCAGATCCATCCCACGGCCGTGGTGGAGGACGGCGCCCGGATCGCCGCCGACGTCATCATCGGCGCCTCCTGCGTGATCTCGTCGGCCGCGACGATCGGCCGCGGGACGGTGCTTGCCAATCACGTGACGATCTCGGGCCGGGTGGTGATCGGCGAGCGAAACCGAATCTTCCCGAACTGCGTGATCGGCGGCGAACCGCAGGACTTGACCTACCGCGGCACCGACACCCGGGTCGAGGTCGGCGACGACAACATCATTCGCGAGGGCGTGACGATCAACCGGGCGACCGAGAAGGAAGAGGGGCTGACGTCGGTCGGCAGCCACAACTTCCTGATGGCCGCCTGCCACGTGGCCCACGACTGCCACGTGGGGGACCACGTGATCATCGCCAACGGCACGCTGCTCGGCGGTCATGTCCGGGTGCACTCGCGGGCCTCGCTCTCCGGCGTGGTGGCTGTGCACCACTGGGCGACGATCGGCGGCTGGTCGTTCGTGGCGGGGCTGTCCCGCGTGCTGCACGACGTGCCGCCATTCATGCTCTGCGAGGGCTCGCCCGCGCGGCCGCGGTGCATCAACGTGGTGGCCCTGCGGCGGAGCGGGTTTCCGCAGCCGGTGATCGAGGCGATTTCGGAGGCCTACCGGCTGCTCTATCGGGCCAAGGTCGGCGTCGAGCCGGCACGGGAGATCCTCCGGTCGCAGGGGATGCTCGTGCCACAGGTCAACGAGCTGCTCGAGTTTCTCGAGCGTCAGCAACAGGGGCGGCACGGCCGCGCCCGCGAACGGAGGAAGGCGGCATGAAGCGGATGCGCATGGCGGTTGTCGGCTGCGGGCATCTCGGGGCGATCCACGCGCGGCTGCTGGCCGCCCGCGCGGACGCCGAACTCGTGGCGGTCGTGGACCCGGTGGCGGACTGCCGCGATCGCGTCGCTGCGGCCCACGGCTGCCGGGCCCTCGCGGAGCCCCGCGAACTCGTCGGCCTCGTCGATGCCGCAGTCGTCGCCGCACCCACCGGCCTGCACACGGGCGTCGCGGTGCCGCTGCTCGAGGCCGGGATCGACCTGCTCGTCGAGAAGCCGATCGCCGCCGGCGTGGAAGACGCGCGGGCGATCGTGATCGCCGCCCGTCGCTGCGGCCGGACGGTCGCCGTGGGCCACGTGGAGCGTTTCAATCCCGCCTGGCAGGCGGCGGCGTCGCGTGCCGGCACACCCATCTTCTTCGAGGCGACGCGGACGGCCCCCTTCACCTTTCGCTCGCTCGACGTCGGCGTCGTCCACGATCTCATGATCCACGACATCGACCTCGTCCTGGCGCTCGATCCGGGGCGGCTCGAGCGGGTCGAGGCTCAGGGCATCACGGCCACCGGGGGCTTCGAGGACGTGGCCCGGGCCCGGCTGGTGTTCGCCTCGGGCCTCGTCGCCGACCTGACGGCGTCGCGGATCAGTCCGGCGGCGCGGCGCACCGTCTCCCTCTGGTCGGCCGACGCGATGCTGCACTGCGACCTGACCACCAAGACCGTCGAGGTCGTCGCACCATCGGCCGCCGTGCGGGCCGGAGGCTTCTCCGCCGCCGCGGTGCCCGCCCCCGAGCGGGCCGCCATGAAGGACCGATTCTTCGCCGAGATTCTCCCCTTCGAGACGGTCACCGTGGCCGACGCGAACGCGATCGCCTGCGAGCACGACGACCTCCTCGCCGCGATCCGAGAGGGGCGGCCTCCGCTCGTCACGGCCGCGGCCGGGGCGGCCGCCGTGGAGATCGCTGCCCGAGTTCTCGACGCCCTGGAATGCACGCGGTTCGGCCGCGACCGTGCGGCCTCGACCGGTCGGGCCCCGACGATCCCGATCTTCCCCCATCGCAAGACCGGCTGACCCGCAGATCCGCGTCGATCGGCACGATCCCTCCAGCGGACAGTCCGGGCCGACTCGCGTGGCGGACGACGGGTGCCGATACCACCAGAGAGATTCGGCTCCAGGCACCGCCCATGCGCCGCTTCATCGCCACGCTCACCCTCGCCGCGCTCGCCGTCGTCGGCCAGGCCGCGCCGCCGGTCGAGTTCGACGGCTTCGGGCTGGACAACTTCGAGGGCACCGACTCGATCGCGGCCGACCTGGAGCGAATCACCGCCGCCCGCGAGCGGGAGAGCCTGGCGCGGATGCCGGAGCTCGCCGTGGCCATGCAGGGGCCGGTCGGCCGCGATGCGCCGCCCGTGCCGCTGGCGGCGGAGCTCCGCAGCCGGATCGCCCGGTTCGACATCTCGGCCGGCATGCTGGCCGACGCCCATGTGGTCTCCGAGGGACCGAACCGGTGGATGGGCAAGGTCGGCGTCTCCAACGATCGCGGCGACGGCCGCGAGTCGCTCGAGCTTCGCACCATCCTCGGCAACAACGCGGAGTGGGGCCTCATCGGCGTCGAACTCGGGCCGCGGATCGAGCGGCGGCTCGGCAAGGGAGTGACGGTGTTTCTCGACGGCAAGGCCGAGGCGCAGGCGATGCGGTCGGCCACGACCGGCTGGTGGTCGTTGCCGGGCACCGCGACCGACGGCTCCTCGATGGTGGGCGTGGCGGCCCGCACCGGCCTGACCCGCTGACGGTGGCGGGGGCGGCCCTGAGCGGGGAGTACCCCATGATGGGATCCCGCAGGTTGAAAACCTGCGGCCACGTCGGATCCCACAGGTTGAAGACTCGTTTCACAGTCCTGCGGTTGGACGAGCGAGGGGCTGCCCGTGCCCCGGGAGCCGGCGTTGCTGGTCGAGCGCAGCCAGGATGGCGAAGCGAGAGCAGCACCGAGCGAGCGGAGGGCAGGATGCCCCGGAGCGAGCGTCCGGCGACGGGGTATGGGCGGCCCTGAGCGGGGAGCACCCCATGATGGGATCCCGCAGGTTGAAAACCTGCGGCCACTTCGGATTCCGCAGGTTGAAAACCTGCGGCCAATTCAGGCGAGGTCGCGGTCTTGGAAGAGGATCAGGGCCACGAGCAGCGCGAGCGCCGAGTAGAGCGCCGCGTAGAGGGCGGCCCAGCCGAGATAAACCCAGGGCACGGGTGTGCCGCCCACCACCGCCGCCTCGATCGTGAAGTGGTCGAGCACGGGCAAGAGCGTGGCGATCAGCTTGCCGAAGAACCGCACGATGGCGAACTTCCCGACACTCGACTGCACGATCAGCGGCACGAGGTGGCCGAGGGCGTAGACCGTGAAGCAGATGATCAGGTTGGGCACCATGCCCAGCCGGGTCGAGACGGCCAGGCTCACGGCCGCCATCAGGATCGTCTCCAGGAGCGAGAGCACGAGGCCGGGGACGACCGTGATCATCTCCTCGGCACAGTCCCGCCAGAGCGGATCGGTCTTCGACGCCTCGCGGGCGTCGTACACGACCTTCAGGCTCGTGGTCGCCAGCAGCACGCCGCCGAGGATCAGGAACACCAGCGTGGCCACCAGCACCAGGCCGGCAAACTTGCCGAGCACGAACTGCCAGCGGGCCAGCGGCTTGGAGAGCACGGTGAGGGCGGTGCGGCCCTCGATCTCGTCGGCGACCGAGATGCTCGCCGTCCAGACGACGACCAACAGCGCGAGCACCTTGATCAGGGTCAGCCCGCTGTCCTTGAGCATCTTCACGTCCTCGCCGAACGTGTTGTAGGGGATCACGATGAAGGCCAGGAGCAGGGCGATGCCCGCCACGATCGCGACGGTGAACACCGGCTGGCCGATCGCCTCCTTCGTGGTGGCCGAGGCGATGGCGGCGAGACGTGGCGCCCCGAGCCGGAAGACGGCGTAGGCAGCCAGGAGGCCCGCCAGCGCTACGAACGTCCAGGGGAGCACGCCGGCCTGCGGATTCTCGGGTGCCAGCCGCCAGCCGATCGAGAGCCGGGCTGGTGCGGTGCCGTCGTTGCTGGCCTCGAGCTTGGCACGCTGGCCGACGAACGGGTTGGTGGCCCCGTCGGTCTTCGTCCACGACCAGGGCGTGCCTGCGGCCAGCGAGACCTCGGCCTCCTTGACGAGGGCATAACCCTCCACGGGCTGCTGCGTGCGAACGAGCAGCGGGCGATCGCTCTCCAGCGTGAGGTCGGAGAGTTCCTGCGGCCGGAGGTCGAGCGGAATCTCCTGGAGCGTGGCACCGGGCTCGATCGACACCGTCCGCTGGAAGTCGTTCCTCGACCAGAGGCGGGTGAGCGACCGCGTCACCTGGTCGAGCGGGACCAGCGGCGTGAAGGCGATGGCCGCGGCGGAGTAGGCGAGCAGCAGCCAGGCGAGCGGACCGAGGAAGCCATCGCCGAGGCTGACGCGGGCCTCGGCGGCGAGCCGCGGGGCCACCAGCCGGAGCAGGCCGTAGACCGCGAGCGCGGCGACGAGCGTGGCGGCCGCGGCGGCCCCCACCATCCAGATCGGGGGCAGGGCGATCAGCCAGCGGTTGGCGTTGGCGAACAGAGGCACGATCATCGGGAGCGTCACCAGCGGGTTGCGGGCTTCGGGGGCCCGAAACCGGGACACCGGCCGGAGATTATGGCTCGCCTGGCAGGCAGGTGGAAGCCGCCCGCGTGGTCAGCCCGCTTCCCCGGGGCCGGCGACGACCGCCGCCGCCGGGGCGTCCAGCGGCCAGGCCTGGAGCACCCGCTGGACGTCGTCGAGCGTCACGTGCTCCACGAGGCCAAGCTGGTCGGCGACCGACCGGTAGGTGCGGGCGTGCGACCAGTCGAGCCCCACCTCGAACAGCCGCCGGCGGGGCTTCTCGCCCCCGAGGACCACCCGGCTGGCGAGCTTGTTGCGGGCCCGCTCGAACTCCGCCCGCTCGAGGCCCTCGGCCGCGGCCGCCGCGTAGACGTCGGCGATGCGGTCTTGGAGCGCGTCGACGTCGGCGGCATCGCACGAGAGCTGGGTGACGAACAGGCCCGCGTCGAGGTAATCCTGGTGCACGCAGGCGGCGTGCTCGGCCTCGCCGGTGTCGACGAGGCTCCAGTAGAGCCGGCTGCCCGAGGCGTCGCCGAGCAGCATCGCGAGCACGCGGGCGGCGTGGCGGTCGGCGTGAA
This sequence comes from Pirellulales bacterium, assembly GCA_040397585.1. Lineage (GTDB taxonomy): Bacteria > Planctomycetota > Planctomycetia > Pirellulales > UBA1268 > QWPN01. The sequence goes on along the minus strand of JBBAVS010000018.1, from coordinate 8,560 downwards.
ACTCGTCCGGCCCCGCCACCATCCAGACCGCGTAGTCGAGCGCGGCGCTGGCCTTCACGATCCGTTCGGTCCCGGGGCTGGCCGCCTGGCGGGGCGGCTGCGGCAGGCGGCGGGTGGCGGTCACGGCCGGCTCCCAGTCGCCGCAGAACCGCTTCGCCGACTCCACGAGCGCCGGAAAGTCGATCGCCCCGCTGGCCGCCAGCACGATGCTGCCGGCCGCGTAGCGCCGCCGGTGGTAGTCGCGCATCGCCGCCGCGGGCAGGGCGGCGATCGACTCGACCGTCCCGAGCACGCTCCGCCCCAGCGGGTGCGGGCCGAAGAAGGCCGCGCGGCAGCGGTCGTCGGCGCCGAACGGCGGCTGGTCGTCGTACATCCGGATCTCCTCCAGGATGACGAGCTTCTCGGTGTCGAAGTCGTGGTCGCGGAGGGCCGGCCGCATCATCGCCGCGAGCAGTTCGACCGCCTCGTGCTGCTGCTCCGGCAGGACCGACGCGTAGTAGACGGTGTCCTCCTCGCTCGTGAAGGCGTTGACGCTCGCCCCCATGGCGTCGAAGCGGTGGTTGATCGCGTCGCCGCTGATCTCGTTGGTGCCCTTGAAGACCATGTGCTCGAGGAAGTGGCTCACGCCGGAGACTTCGTCGGTCTCGTCGCGGGAACCCGTGGCCACGAAGAAGCCGACGCTCGTGGAGACGGCCGCCGCCGACGTCTCCGCGATCACGTCGAGGCCGTTGGGGAGCCGTTCATGCAGGAAGGGCATGCCGCACCTCCAGGGGCTCGCGGCCGAGCGACACGACGGTCAGATCGCGGGGCGGGTGGGCCGCCAGCCACGCCTCGATCGCGGCCACGTCGAGCCGGTCGTAGCGCTCGAGTTCCTGCCCGAGCGTTCGCAGCGACGCCAGGTGATACCACTGCCGGGCGATCGCCCCGGCCCGGGCGGCACTCGACTCCTGCTGCATGATCAGGCCGCTCTTGGCCCGGGCCTTCACGCGGTCCACCTCATCGCGGGTGATCGTGCCGGGCAGGCGGGCGATCTCGGCGAGCATCACGTCGAGGGTCTCCTGGGCCCGGTCGGCCGAGGTGCCCGAGTAGCAGACGGCATGGGCGAAGTCGCGGCTCGTCTGGTAGCCCGCCGAGACCGTGTAGCAGAGGGCCCGGCGTTCGCGGATTTCGCTGAAGAATCGCGAGCTGGGGCCGCCGCCGAGGACGGCGAGCGCGGCCGTGGCTTCGTGCGAGGCGTCGTCGCGGTATGGGGGCTGTGGCCAGCCGACGGCGACGTGGGTTTGCTGGGCGTCGTGCGGCACGTGCAGCGTGGCCGGCCCCCGGGGACCGGCGGCCACGCGCGGCGTGCCCATCGCCGGCCAGTCGCCGAGCAGCGCCTCCACGCCGCGGACGAAGTCGTCCCACTCGATGCGGCCGGCGACCGACACGATCATGCCGTCGGGCTGCAGGTGGCGGGCGACGAACCCGCGGACATCCTCGATCTCGATCGCCGCGACCTCGGCGGAGATGCCCTCGGTCGGCATTCCCCAGGGGGCGGGCGATTGGAGCCGGCGGAGCGCCGCGAGCGTGCGGTGGGCCGGGTCGTCCTCGATGCCGGCGAGGTTTTGCAGCACCATCTGCCGCGCGGCGGGCAGTTCGTCGGCGGGGAGCAGAGGGCGGCGGAGGATGTCGGCGAACAGCGGCAGCACCTCGGGAAGCTGGCGGGCCACCATCGCGCCCGACACGCTGATGTGGGTGCTCGAGACGCCCTGCGCCCACTGCACGCCGGCCGACTCGAGATCCTCCACCAGGCGGCGGCTGTCGCGAGTGCCCGCGCCACGGAGGCACATCTCCCCGGTCACCGTCGCCAGACCGCACCGGCCCGGCGGATCGTGAATCGCGCCGGCCGGCGCGTGAAAGGCGACCGCGACCGACTCCAGTTCGGGCAGCCGCTCGCCGACGATCGTGATCCCGTTGCCGAGGGTGGTCGAATGGAGCGACTGCTTCAACGCGGGATGCCTTCAGAGGATGGCCGGCCACCCGTCGGGGGCCCGAACCCTCCGCACACTAGGCCATGACGGCGGCTTCGTCCACCACCTTGTACACGGTCCGCACGCGGCGGAAGCCGAGCCGCTGGTAGAGGCGGACGGCCGCGGCATTTTCCACCGTGACCTCGAGCGACACCCGCCGCAGGCCGTGCATGCGAAACCCCGCGAGGCAGCGTTCGATCAGGCAGGTGCCCAGCCCCAGCCCGCGATGCCCGGGCACCACGCCGATGTTTTGGATCATGCCCGTGCCCCCACGTTCCGCGACCCCCTGGATCGTGCCGCACCACTGGAGCGATTCGGGGGTGGCGCCATGGGCGATCAGCCAGGTGGCGTTGGGCAGGAAGCCCGACTTGTTGCGGATTTCCCGCATCAGCCGCCGGCAGCCTTCGAGGTTGCCGAGGCAGGGAAACACGACGGAGTCGATCTCGTCGCGAAACGAGCGGAACTTGGTGCGGGCGTGGATGTCGAGGACCGCCTCGTTCCAGGGCACGAGCCGGTAGTCGGCCGGCAGGGCCGGTGCGAACCGGGGCACCGACAGGTCCACCTCCATCCGGTATCGCTTGAAGTAGGTCGAGTCCATCACCAGGTTCCTCGGGCCCGCTCGCTGCCATCGCCTCTGCCCGAACGTAAGTCTGCCACGCGAAACGGTCAACGCGCCGGTGGCCGGAAGAATCCGTCTCGGGGGGAAAACGTGGCCGCGTTGTCGCCGCCGGCCCATCGCGGGTATGATTTTGATGGTTCAAAAAATGATTTTTGACGCTCCAAAAAATCGGGCAGCGGGCTCCAGATCCCGGACGCTGGCCCCGGCCCCCGTGGGCCCGTGGACGGCTCTTGCTGCCGTCGGCTGGCTGCTTGCCGTCCTGACGGGCTGTGGGGAGCGCGTGCCCGCCACCCGGCCGGCTGCCGGCGGGCCGCTGCGGGTCGTGGCCACCACGACGGTGGTGGCCGACCTCGTGCGGCAGGTGGGGGGCGACCGGGTGGCCGTCGACTGCCTGATGGGGGCCGGCATCGATCCGCACTCCTACAAGCCGACGCCGCGCGACGCCGATCGCCTCGCCGGGGCCGATCTGGTGGTGGCCAGCGGACTCCATCTGGAAGGGAAGCTCACCGACCTGCTGGAACGGCTTGGCCGGAGTCGCCCGGTCGTGTTGGTCGGCGACGCCCTGCCCACCGGCGAGCTGATCCCCGTCGGCGGCGGTCTCTTCGATCCTCACGTCTGGTTCGATGCCAGGCTCTGGAGCCGCGCGGTGGCCCCGGTGGCCGAGGCGCTCGCGGCGGCCGACCCCGTGCATGCCGACGCCCACCGCAGCCGCGCCGCGGCGTACGTCGCTCGGCTCGAGGCCCTCGACGAGCGGCTGCGGGCCCTGGTCACCGCGATTCCCGAGGGCCGCCGCGTGCTCGTCACGGCCCACGACGCCTTCCGCTACTTCGGCCGCGCCTATTCGGTCGAGGTCGTGGGGGTGCAGGGCACGAGCACCGAGAGCGAGGCGGGGCTTGCCGACATCAACCGGCTCGTCGATCTCGTGGCCTCGCGGGGCATTCCCGCCGTGTTCATCGAGACCAGCGTCTCGGATCGCAGCGTGGCCGCCCTCCGCGAGGGCGCGCGGGCCCGCGGTCACGAGGTCGGCCTCGGAGGCACGCTCTATTCTGATTCGCTCGGGGGGCCTGGCAGCGGTGCCGAGACGCTCGAGGCCGCGCTCGAGGCGAACGTGGCGGCGATCGTGGCCGCCCTCGCGGAGCCTCCCGTGGGCCGCGAGGAGACGTCGCCGTGACCCCGTCGCCGCGTCCGCTCGTGGAGTTTCACGACGTCACGGTCGCCTATGGCCGGCGGCCGGTCGTCTGGAACGTCGATCTGGTGATCGATGAACCATGCCTGTTCGGCATCATCGGCCCCAACGGAGCGGGGAAGAGCACGCTGCTCAAGGCGGCGCTCGGGCTCGTGCCGCTGGTGGGGGGCGAGGTGCTGTTCTTCGGCGAACCGCTCGCCCGCGTTCGCGGCCGCGTGGGCTACGTGCCGCAGCGGGAGACGGTGGACTGGGACTTTCCCGTGAACGTCATGGACGTGGTGCTGATGGGCACCTATGGCCGCCTCGGCTGGTTTCGCCGGCCGGGCGACCGGGAACGGCGGCTCGCCCGCGAGTGCCTCGACCGCGTCGGCCTCGCCGACGTGGCCGCCCGGCAGATCGGCCGGCTCTCGGGCGGCCAGCAGCAGCGGGTGTTTTTGGCGCGGGCCCTCGCCCAGGAGGCCGACGTCTACTTTCTGGACGAGCCGATGGCGGGCGTGGATGTCCGCTCGCAGGAGCGGATCTTCCGCGTGCTCGACGACCTCAAGGCGGGTGGCCGCCTGGTCGTCGTGGTGCACCACGACCTGCGGACCGCCGCGGAGTGGTTCGACCGCGTCGCGCTGGTGGACCGCCGCGTGGTGGCGGCGGGCCGGACGAGCGACACGCTCACGCCCGAGAACCTCCAGCGGACCTACGCCGGGCACGTGGACGTGCTCGACGATCTGGCCCAGGCCATCGCGGCTCGGGGGCGGACGCCATGACCACGGCCACCGACCTCGTCTCCTACAACACGCTCGTCGTCGCGGTGGGCGTGGGGGCGGTCGGGTTCGCGGCGGGCGTGGTCGGCAGCCTGTGCGTGCTGCGGAAGCGGGCCCTGGCCGGCGACGCGGCGGCGCATGCGACGCTGGTCGGCGTGGCCTGCGCGTTTCTGGCGACGGGTCGTCGCGACCTGCTCACGCTGCTGGCCGGGGCGCTGCTCGCGGCGTGTGCGGGCCTGGGTGTGCTCGTGCTTCTGCGGCGGTTCACCCGCACCCGCGACGACGCGGCGACGGCCCTGGTGATCGGCGTTTCCTTCGGCCTCGGGATCACGCTGGTGTCGGGCCTGCCCGCCTGGGGCTTTGCCAACTCCGCGGGGCTCGAGCAGTTTCTGCTCGGCCACACCGCCGCGCTCACCTCCCGGGATGCCTGGCTCCTCGGCGGCGTGGCCCTCGTGGCCGTGGCGGTGGTCGCCGCGGTCCTCAAGGAGGCGACACTGGTCGCCTTCGACGCGGCCTTCGCAGCGGCTACCGGTTGGCCGGTGGCCGCGATCGATTACGTGATCGTGGGGCTCGTGGCCCTGATGGTGGTGGCGGGATTGCCGGCCGTGGGAGCGGTGCTGGTGACGGCGCTGGTGGTGATCCCACCGGTGGCCGCCCGCTTCTGGACCGACCGCGTGGGCACGCTCGTGGTGCTCGCGGGACTGATCGGGCTGGCGGCGGCGGTCGCGGGCGTTGCGATGAGCGCGGCCCGCCCGGGCCTCGCCACCGGGCCGCTCGTGGTGCTCGCCGCGGCGGCGGTGTTTGTGGTGTCGTTCCTGGCCGCCCCGCAGCGCGGCTGGATCGCGCGGCGGGCCAGCGTCGCACGGGCTCCGTCGGTCGGCTGGAGCGCGGCGGATGCGGAGGGCGGCCTGTGACCGCGTGGCTGTCTGGTGATCCTGCGTGGGGCCTGGGAGGAATCCACGGCTGGGCGATGGCCACGGCCGCGGTGATCGCGGCCTCCTGCGGACTCGTGGGAACGCTCCTCGTGGTCCGGCGGATGAGCCTCGTCGGCGACGCGATCAGCCATGCGGTGCTGCCCGGCATCGCGGTCGCCGTGCTGGCCGGCGGTCGTGCCGGAGGGCCGCTCGTGTTCCTCGGAGCCGTGGCCGCGGCGCTGCTCACCGTTTGGCTGACGCAGGGCCTGCGGACGGCCGGCGGCCTGTCGGAGGACGCCGGCGCGGGAGTGGTGTTCACGACCCTGTTCGCGGCTGGCGTGCTGCTCGTGGGACTCGCCCCGCCAGGCACCCACCTCGACGCCGCCTGCGTGCTGTACGGCGAACTCGCCTTCCTGCCCTTCGACACCATGTCGCTGGCGGGCTGGCAGGTGCCCCGGGCCTTCGTCGCGGGGGCGGTCGTGCTCGCGGGCCTCGCGATCGCCGCGGCGGCGACGTGGAAGCTGCAGGTGTTCACGGCCTTCGATCCGGCCGGCGCCCGGGCGGCGGGCATTCCCGTCGGCGGCGTGACCATCGGCCTCCTCGCCGCGACCGCGGTGGCGACCGTGGCCAGTTTCGACGCCGTGGGCGCCGTGCTCGTGGTGGCGATGCTCGTGGCGCCGGCCGCGGCGGCGGAGCTGCTCACCCGGCGGCTGCACCGCATGGCCCTGCTCGCGATGGGGATCGGCGCGATGGCCGCCTGCGTTGGCTACCTCGCGGCCTGGCGGCTTCACACCAGCGCCGCGGGCATGATCGGAGTGGTCCTCGGCCTCGTGTATGCGGCGGCGGTCGTGTTCGCCCCCGACGACGGCCTCGTCGCCCGCCTCGTCGCCCGCCTCCGGCTCGCCTGGCGGGTGGCGCGTGAGGACAGGCTCGCCACCGTGTGGCGGGCCGAGGAGGCGGGCAACCCCGCGGCCGCGCGGCCGCGGACGCCGCAGGAGTCGCTGGTCGTTCGCTGGCTGGAACTCAGCGGCCAGCTGACCCGCGAAGGCTCGTCGTGGCGGCTCTCACCGGCCGGCCGCCGCGAGGCGGACAACATCGTGCGGTCGCATCGCCTCTGGGAAGCATGGCTCGGCCGGCACGCCGACCTGCCGCTCGATCACCTCCATCCGCCGGCCGAGTGGGTGGAGCACCATCTCGGTGCCGAGATGCGGGAGCGGCTCGAGGCCGACATGGACGAGCGGGCCGCCGACCCGCACGGCCGCGAGATCCCGCCCGAGGCGTGACGGAAAGTGGCCGCCGT
>JBBAVS010000018.1:0-1677 GCA_040397585.1 Pirellulales bacterium | reverse complement strand
GCCGTCGTGCCGAAGTGGCCGTCGTGCCGAAGTGGCCGTCGTGCCGAAGTGGCCGTCGTGCCGAAGTGGCCGCAGGTTTTCAACCTGCGGATCCCGCCGCGTGGAGGCGGCGGAGGGTCGCGAGGTTGCGGCGATCGACCTTGGGGCACGGCTTGCCGTCTGGGCCTTCCTTGGGAGTCTCGAGGATCAGCGGGATGCCGGCCAGCCGCGGGTGGCGGAGCAGCAGCTGAAAGGCCTCGCGGCCGATCTTGCCCTTGCCGATCGCCTCGTGGCGATCGACCCGCGAACCCAGTTCCCGCTTCGAGTCGTTGGCGTGGATCACCTTGAGCCGGGCCAGGCCGATGTGGCGGTCGAAGGCGCGGAGCGTCGTGTCGAGAGCCGCCGCCGGCGCCAGGGCATAGCCGGCCGCGAACACGTGGCAGGTGTCGAGGCACACGCCCACCCGCTTCTTCAGGCCGGGAACCGCGTCGATCGTGTCGAGCATCGTCCCGATCTCCTCGAACGACGCGCCCAGGCACGAGCCCTGGCCCGCCGTCGTCTCGATGAGGATGCCGGCGGTGAGTCCGCTGGTCTTCCTCAGCGCTTCGGCGATGCCCGTCGCCGCCCGCGCGACCGCCACCTCCTCCGGCTGCCCGCAGGCGGCGCCCGGGTGGGCCACGACCCAGGGGATTCCGAGGCGGTCGGCCCGCCGCACCTCCTCGGCCAGGGCGGCGATCGACTTCTTTCGCAGCGCGGCGTCGGCCGCTGCCGGGTTGATCAGGTAGGAGTCGTGCGCCACCACGAGCTTCAGGCCCGAGGCACGGACGGCCTCCCGGAAGGCGTCGGCCTCCGCCTCGTCGAGCGGCGACACGGCCCACTGGTTGATGTTGCGGGTGAACACCTGCAGGCAGTCACAGCCCGTCTCCACCGCGCGGTCGACCGCCCGGCAGAACCCGCCGGCGATGGAATGGTGGGCCCCGAGGGGCGGGAGGTGTCCGGCGGCAGGGCGGCGGGGCATCGCGATTCTCCGGGGAAGGGCCGCCAGTGTACGAGGGAATGGCGATTTGGCCGGATGGCGCGGGCGACCTACACTGGTCTGTGTCGGCCATGGGCCGCGCTGGAGGGACTGCGATGGACTACCTGCTCGTGCATGCTGCGATCACCATGTGCATCGCCGCCGTGGCCGGTGCTGCGGCGATGATCGCGATGCGGCCGCTGAGGGCTGCCCGCCAGGCCGAGCGGCTCGCCCGGGCCCAGCGCGACTTCCACCGCCAGCGGGAACCGCTCGAGGCCAAGTTCATCGAGCGGGCCGCGGCCACTGGCAAGCCCCGGGGGCTGCGGTGGGTGGACGTCGAGTTCGACGACGATGTGCTCTACGCCCGCGACCGCAAGACCCGCCGGCTCAAGGCCCTCGTCGCCATCGAGGTGAGCTTCGAGGCGGTGGAGGGGGGCGGCATGGAGGAGGTCGAGGCGGTCTCCCGGATCCGTGCCGCCACGGCCGAGTTCATCCACGACGGTGAACGCTGGGCGACCCAGGGCCGCGTGTACTTCAACCTCGCGCCGTCCGCCGCCGTGAAGTATCTGGCCAGCGACCTCGAACTGGTCGCCGAGGAGCACGCCGCGGAGCGGACGTGACGCGATTCAGGGCACGGCCGCCGGCACCTTGAGCGTGATCGGGCCGCCACCTTCGCTCACGGT
>JBBAVS010000017.1:34136-45590 GCA_040397585.1 Pirellulales bacterium | reverse complement strand
CTGCCGGTGTCGGACGTGTTCAGCCACGTGATGGCGATGAACACCTGCCACCTGACGGCGATCGCCGCCCGGCTGGGCCGTGCGATCGCCTGGGATCCGGCCGCGGAGAAGATCATCGGCGACGAGCAGGCGTCGGCGCTGGCGTCCCGCACGCCGCGGGCCGGCTACGAGATCCCGCGGGTGTAGCGGGCCGGTCCCGGGCAGGGTGCTTGCATGGCCACGATCACGCTCGTCAACCCGCGGTTCGACGAGTCGTATTGGGGGCTCGAACGCGCCCTGCCGGTGTTCGCGAAACGGGCCGTGCTGCCGACCGCCGGGCTGCCGCTGCTCGCCGCGGTCACGCCGGCGGAGCACCGGGTCACGATCGTCGATGAGAACGTGTCGCCCATCGACTTCGACGCGGTGGCCCGGGGTGACATCGTGGGCCTCACCGGAATGAGCGTGCAGCGGCGGCGGATGGCCGAGATCCTCCGCGAGCTGAAGGCGCGGGGGGCGTTCTGCGTGGTGGGTGGGCCGTGGGTGAGCGTGCAGGATGACGCCTTCGGGCCGCTCGCCGACGTGGTGTTTGTGGGCGAGGCGGAGGAGTCGTGGCCGCGGTTTCTTCGGGATTGGCAGGCGGGGCGGCACGCCCCCCGCTACGAGCAGGCCGAGCGGACCGACATGACGACGGTGCCCGTGCCCCGCTACGACCTGCTCGACATGCGGCGGTATCTCTTCGGCAGCGTGCAGTTTTCGCGGGGCTGCCCCTTTCAGTGCGAGTTCTGCGATATCATCGTCACGTTCGGGCGGCGGCCGCGGATGAAGTCGGTGGCGCAGGTGATCGCCGAGCTCGACATGCTTCGCCGGCAGGGGATGCCGATCGCCTTCGTGGTGGACGACAACCTGATCGGCAACAAGGCCGCAATCCGGGATCTGCTCGTGGAGGTCGCCGCCTGGCAGCGGCGGAACGGCTATCCGCTCACGCTCTTCTCCGAGGCGTCGATCGATCTTGCCGACGATCCCGAGCTGATGCAGGCGATGACGGAGGCCAACTTCACGAGCGTGTTCATCGGCATCGAGACGCCCAACGAAGACGCGCTCCGCGAGACAAAGAAGGTGCAGAACCTCCGCGGCGCGCGGTCGCTCGTGGAGAAGGTGCATGCCATCCAGGCCGCGGGCCTCGACGTCTGGTGCGGCCTGATCGTGGGCTTCGACGCCGACGACGAGGGAATCTTCGACCGCCAGTTCGAGTTCGTGGAGCAGGCGCGGATCTCCCACGCGATGCTGGGCATGCTCGCCGCGATCCCCAAGACGCCACTTCACGACCGGCTGGCCCGCGCGGGACGGCTCGACACCGCCGATGAGCCGGCCTTCGGCACCAACGTGATCCCCGTGGGCATGACCCGCGAGCGGCTCGCGAGCGGCTACGTGGCCCTGCAGCGCCGGCTCCACGATCCCCAGGTCTGGTTCGACCGGCTCGATCGCCTGTTTCTCGAGGGGGACTTCCGCTTCGGCCAGGCCCGCGCGGCCCACCTCCGCCGCCGACCGGTCGCCCGCTGGCTGGCGGCGGCAGCCGATGCGGGCAAGGCGGCGGCCGTGTTTGCCGGGCTGATGTTCCGGGTTCGCGATCCTGTCCTCCGGCGGACCTACCGGCAGCGCATGCTGCGGCTCGTCCGTCGTCGCCCGGATCCAGCGGTCTGGATGGTCTACGCGATCAAGTGTGCGATCCACTCGCACCACCATGCGATGGCCATGCGGATGGCGTCCCATGCGGCCCGGCCGGTGAACACCTTCTGATACCGGATCAGAAGGGGTCCGGAGGGTTTCTGAGGCCCATGCCCCCTCCCGGTCCGATCAGGATATGGCTATTCGAACCGGAACATGGTATAGAATAGCCATATGGCATACGTGCCCCGGACGCTCGAACCCGCTCTGGCTACGTTCATTCGCAGTGGCGAGCGGCACAAGAACGTGCTCCTGGTCGAGGGCGCCCGGCAGGTCGGGAAGACCTGCCTCGTCGAGCATGCCGTCGCCGGCTCGGGCAAGAAGGTATGCAGTGCCAATCTCGAACGCGATCCGAGGCTTCGGTCGCTCATCGATGACTGCCACGACTTCGCCGAGTTCGAGCAGGTGCTTGCCGATCGCCTGAAGTTCAGCCCCGGCCCCGACACCCTCCTGTTCATCGACGAATCACAGGAGAGCCGTCAGCTTGGCCGATTCGTGCGGTTCATGAAGGAGGATTGGCGGAATGCCACCGTCATCCTCTCCGGATCGACGCTGAGCCGCCTGTTTCGTGACGACGTGCGGTATCCGGTCGGCCGGGTTCAGCAGATGGTCGTTTCCCCGTTCAGTTTTTCCGAGCATCTCACCGCCAGGGGAGAAGCCGCACTGGCGGCGTTCGTCCGCAACGCGGAACTACCGGTGACACCCGCGCGACACGCCCGTCTCCTGGAACTCTACGACGGTTTTCTCACCACAGGCGGTCTGCCCGCCGCAGTGCTCGCTGCTGCCGCCGGCCTCGACCACCGGGAGGTGCTCGCCCAGATCGCTGCTGATTACGAGCGAGACTTCATCCGTATTTTCGGCGAGCGGGATGCCGACATCATCACCGCCTGCTTCCGCAGCGTCGCCAACTTCGTCGGGAGTCCGTCGAAGAATACGACGGTGATTCCCGCGCCGGGCACGACGATCAATGCCCGCATCAACGAGGTGTTTGCCAGGCTGCAGGGCTGGCATCTGGTGCTGCGGTCCGATCAAAAAGGCCCGTCCCCCGACTCGAGCCATGCCTATCTGCCGAAGCGGTATCTGTTCGACACCGGACTGCTCCGGCACTTCCGCGAGCTCGGCATGCCTTCGATCGACGTGCTCAACACGCGGGCAGCGACGGCACGGGGGCCGCTCGGCGGCGGACTGGAGAATCAGGTGGCGGTCGAGCTCGCTCGAACCGGCGTCACGCTCTGCGGCTGGAAAAGAACGCCCTCCGGTGGAGAGATCGATTTTCTCCTCACCCGCAAGCGGCAGACCGTGCCGGTGGAGTGCAAGGCCAGCCTGTCGCTCGACGGCCGCTTCTTTCGAGGCCTTGGCGAATACCTGCAGGAATACGACCAGCCGCTGGGCGTGATCGTCAGTTTCGCGCCGTACGGGATCACCGAGATCGTCCCGCCGGGCTCCCGCCGGAAGCGACGCATCGTCATGCTTCCCGCTCCCCTCCTGGAGCGGCTGGGGGCGATTGCCGAGGCGTAAAGGGCAAGACGGCTATCGGCCAACCGCTATCCCATGCGGGTGAGCAGCGCGAGCTCCGCGGTCAGGCCGGGGCCGAAGGCCATCGCCACGCACGTCCCGGCGGCGTCGCCACGAACGAGCCGCTCGAGAATGAAGAGGATCGTGGCGCTCGACATGTTGCCATGCTCCCCGAGCACGTCCCGCGAGATGGCCAACGCCTCAGGCGGCAGCGCGAGCGCCTCCTCGACCGCGGCGAGCACCCGCGGCCCGCCCGGATGGACGGCCCACGAGCCGATGTCTGTGGGCAAGAGCCCTGCGGCGGCGAGGCCGGCAGCCACCGTCGCGGGCAGATGGCGGGCGACCGTTCCCGGCACGGCCGCCGAGAGGTTCATCTCGAAGCCGTGATCACCGATCGTCCACCCCATCTCGTCCCGCGATTCGGGCAGCACGCTCGACCACTGTCGCTGGAGCTGCCAGACGGGGGCGGCCGTCGTGCCACGTCGCGAGGGATGACCGCCCACGACCGCCGCGGCCCCGTCGGCGAAGATGCTGTTGGCGACGATCACATCGCTCCGCGCGCCATACTGGAAGTGGAGGCTGCAGAGTTCGACGCACACGACGAGCGGCACGCTCTCCGGCCGCGCGGCGACGAAAGCTTCAGCCACGCGGAGGGCGTTGAAGGCGCCGTGGCAGCCCATGAAGCCCACGTGCGTGCGGGCCACGGATGCGGGCAGCCCGAGCCGGCTGACGAGTTCGAGGTCCACACCCGGATTCGCAAAGCCGGTGCACGAGCAGGTGACGAGGTGGGTCACGCTGCCGGGGTCGATCCCGGCGTCGGCCAGCGCGCGGGCGGCGGCGGCGAGGGCGAGCGGCCCCGCCTCGGCGGCATAGCGGTCCATCCGCACGCTCGTGGATGGACCAGAGGGCTCCGCGGACGAGGCGGGCGGGAAGAACGTCTGGGAATAGGCCTGCGTGCCGGGATCATCGAGCAGGACGGAGCCGCGGGAGCGAATCCGGGTCTGCCGGTAGATCGCCGCGACCACGCGGTCGTGGCCGGGCTCCCCCTCCGCGAAGCCCGCGGCGAGGTGCGCCGCGTCGCGCTGGGCGATCCTCCGTTCGGGTGTGGCGGTGCCGATGCCGAGGATGGCGAGGCTCATCGGCCACCTCCGGCGGCTTGCGGAAGGCACCGTGGTGCGCCGATCATGGTCGGCACGAGCCGTCGCGCGGCCCAGGGCATCGCGCGGGCCGCCGCGACGGCTGTCGCGACGAGCATCGGCCGGCGGAGGCCCTCGGCCACGAAGCGGCACCGGGCATGGAGGCTCGCGAACTCGCGGCGATGCGCCGCGAGGTAGCGGGAGGCGGCCTCGACCGGGGTGCGCAGGCCACCCGGGGAGAGCAGCGACTCGGCGAGCAGCCGCGACGAGGCCAGGGCCCACCCCATGCCCTCGCCGGTGAACGGCTCGACGTAGCCTGCGGCATCACCCACGCGAAAGATCCGTCGCGCGGTGCCGCTCACGAGCGAGGCTTGGCGGGTGAGGGCCGGCGTGGCGCGAAACTCCGCCGCGAGGATCGCGTCGGCCGCGGGGAAATGGCAGGCGCTGCCGCCGGCCGCCTGAGCGAGCAGTCGGGCCACGGCCCGCGCGGGATCGGCTTCCCTGGCGACCGCGGCGCGATCGAGGGCGGCGGCCACGTCGAGTCGGCCGTCGTCGAGCCGCACGATGCCGCAGTAGCCCTCGTTGCCGACCGCCATCACGAGTTCGCCGGCAGGGAGCTCGGAAGCCGCCGCCGCGAGCACGCCCCCCACGCCGATCCGACTGCGGGCGGCGATCCGTCGCGGCTCGCGCTCGGCAGTCGCCCCGCCACCGGTGATCCGCACGTGATCCGCGAGGCCCGCGGCGAGCACGACCACATCGGCGCGGATTGGAAGGCTCCGGGGGCTCGCGCCAGCGATGGTGGCCTCGAGTTCCACGGCCGACGTGCCGGTATTCTCTGAGTCGTGGAGCGCCGCGACCGTGATGCCGGGCAGCCAGTGGCAGCCCGCCGCGATCGCCTGCGTCACCAGGTGCAAGTCGAGCGTCTCCCGCGAGACGACGCGGCCTGCTGGGAGCGGGATCGTGGTGCAGCGGCCGCGGTGGGCCAGCCGCACGGTGTCGAGCGGGAGCGCGGCGTCGGGCAGAGCAGCGGGACCGAGGGCGTCGAGTTCGCGGAGGGCCCGCGTCGAGAGACAGCAGCCACACACTTTTCCGCGCGGCAGCGGATGACGGTCCACGAGCAGCACGCGCAGCCCGGCCGCCGCCAGCCGCCAGGCCGCCGCCGCGCCCGCGGGCCCCGCGCCCACGACCACCGCGTGCCATGGGGTGCCGACGGCGTCGGCGGTCGTGAGCGTCGCCGTGAGGGTGCGCGGCAGGTAGGCAGGCGCGATCATGCCGGCGCCTCACCATCGGGCCGCTGCCACCGGATCACGACCCGCTCGGGCCAGACGCGGCGGATCGTCGCGGTGCGGAGTCCTGCGCGGTCGCAGAGGCTGCGGTATTCGCCCAGGGTCCGTGCGGCCCGCACCGAGAGCGGGCCATCGACGCGGGCCACCCGCGACGACGACAGGAGCGTGGTGCCGACCACCGCCAGGCCGAGCCCGAGTCGGCTGCGGACGAGGTCGGAGATCACGATGCCGCGCCGCGTCGCCTCAGCCAGGCTCCGCAGGAGCGCGTCGGCTTCGGCGTCGGCGAGGTGATGAACGAAAAGCGAGTTGACCGCCACGTCGCAGGGGGGACAGCCGTCGGCGAGCACGTCGCGGACCTCGAACGACACGTCGCTGCCCCGTCGCGCGGCGGCCTCCCGCGCCCGGGCCATCGCCCGCGGGCTCAGGTCGAAGCCGATGACCTGCACGGCACCGCCGAGCACCCGCCGCAGCCGGCGCGCGAGGTCGATCGTCACGTCCCCGCCGCCGCAGGCGATGTCGGCCACCACGAGGGGGCCGCCGCGGGCTCGTGCCGTGTCCGCCGGGAGCAGCGAGACCACGCCCTCCGCGAGCCGGGCCGCGGTCCGCGAGATGGTGTTGATCCGTCCGAGGGCGGAGAGGGCGTGCAGGTGATCGGCCGCGGCGATCCCGGGATCGTCCATCAACTCGGGTTCGCGCGACGGCGGGAGCGACCAGGGCATCGGGGCACCGTCCGCGATGCGGGGAGGGGGGAAGCGGACGCGGAAAGCGACCGAGGTCGTTCGTATGAGTATACGTCCCGCTGAGCGAATCCGTGCGAGAGGGCCAAAGGGCATGCCGGGGTAGCCAGGCACCCGCGCCTGGTAGTCGCGATAGACAGTGCCGATGAAAAACACGAGCCGCCGATCCTTGAGCACGCTCCCGATGAAGATGGAGACCGACCAGACTGCCATCAGCACCGCGCGGTCGAGCGTGACCACGGGCACGAACCAGACGAGGCCCAGGAAGCTCAGGTAGACGGGATGGCGGAGGAAGCGGTAGGCACCCCGCTCGGCGAATCCCCGCTTCGGCTGCGGCTGGCCGTGAGAATCGCGTCGATCGCGGCGGCGCCGGCCACGCTCGTCGTGCGAGGCTCGAGGTCATCCGGTACCGTATCGTATCCCTGCCGCCGGCCCGGCATGAAGGCCGGTTTGTGGGCACGCGTGGGCCGAACTGCACACACAAGGGTGGAGGGAGCATTCACCCCGCGATCAGGCGGCCAGCGCGGCACTCACGATGCTGCCGTGGTTTCCTGCAGGCCCGCGATCGTGAGGGTACCGATCTGATACTGCAGCGTGTCGGAGAAGGACCCGCCGAATGACATGCCGCCGCTCGGGCCGGTCAACGCGCCGGAAGCGATCGGGATGCCGCCGGACAGAATCGGCGTGGTGCCGGAGGAGGTCGTCAGCGTGCCGGCCGTGATCGTCACGGTTTGGCCCGACAACGTGCCGGACGTGATCGTCACGACCCCCGACGGCGTCGTCAACGTGCCCGAGACAGACAACGTGTTGGATGACAACGGCGATTGAGTGGTTTTCACTGTCAACTCGCCGGGCGGCACGGCCACGTCGCCGGATGCGGTCGACACCGTGCCGGAAGAGGTCTTCAGTGTGCCGGTGAGCTCCGTGCCCAGTTCGAACCTTATGGGATTTGTCGCAATCGACGAGCCGATCGACGCGTTGCTAGGCAAGGTCAGCGTTCCCTGTAGCGTCCCTGTTCCCTGGATGGTCCCGGTGGTCTGGAGGATGCCCGTGAACGCGTTCGTGCCCGTGACCGACCCGACGGCGATCGTGCCGGTCGCCACGTTGGACCAGCCACCGACGCCGAGGAGGCCGGTCCCGGTCGTTAACACGGCTCCGCCGGTGGTCTCCACGTTTGACCAACCGTTCACGTTGATGGAGCCGGTCGCCGCGCTCGACGAGCTGCTCGATCCGGAGGTGGTCTGCCGGTAGCCGATGCGCAGCGGCCGGATGTTCGTCCACGCTGCGGCGCCGGTGCCGATCGAGACCGGCGCCGCGAACCGCGTGCCCGTGCTCGCCAGCATCCGCCAGACCCCGGAGCGCGGATCGCGGGACGCGATGTCGGTCTTGCCGTCGTTGTTGAAGTCGCCGGCGACGATCGTCTCCCCCTTCACCGGACGGCCGAACCCGCCGAACGGCGCCGTGACGAACGACCTGCCGGTGCTGCGCGACACGATCCAGTCGCCGGTCCGCGGATTGCGGGCCGCGATATCGGCACGGCCGTCGCGGTCGAAGTCGCCGAGCGTGACGGTGTTCCAGGCCACGTTCTTCGACCAGCCGCCGAACACCTGCGGGCGGCCGAATCGAGCCCCTTCGCTCAGCACCACCGTCCACGTGCCCGAGGCGATGTTGCGTGAGGCGAAGTCGGCCCGGCCGTCGCCGTTGAAATCGGCCACGGAGAACGAGCGGAAGAGGCCGGGATTGAGGCGGGCCGACGAGGTCGTGGTGAACCGGCCGCCGTCGCTGCTCGACACGAAGAACTGCCCGGTCCAGGGGTTCCGGCCCGCGATGTCGGACGTGCCGTTGCCGTCGAAGTCGGCGACGACGACGTTGTCCCAGGGCACCGACCGCGACCAGGCGCCGAACACGCGGGCGGCCGCGAAGCCGCTACCCGTGCTCGGCGCCACCCACCAGGCGCCGGTCCGGGCGTTGCGGGCCGCGATGTCGGACCGGCCGTCGCTGTCGAAGTCGCCCACCGCGATCGTCTGCCACCGCTGGCCGGCGGGCAGCGCGCCCCACTCAGAGACGCCGCGAAACTCGGTCTGACCCGTCGCGGGCGACACCCAGATCCGCCCCCGCGCGTCGAGCCAGGCGACGTCGTCGGCGAAGTCGCCGTTGAAGTCGCCGAACCGCGAGTCGAGCGTGCCGGCCACCGGGGGCCGGGGCACGGCGGCGGCGGCGACCAGGCTGGCCTTCGCAGTGCCGGAGTCAAGCGCGGTCGCGCTCGCCACGAGGGCTCCGCCGGCGGTCGCCGTGAGGGCGTTGCCGACCCGCACCGGCGTTCGCTGGAAGACGTCGAACGAGAGTTCGCGGGAGTCGCCCGAGTTGGTCTTCGAGGTGGCGCGAATGGTGACTTGGTCGAGCGCGGTCACGAAGGCGGCCGGCACCGTCGCCGACGCCCGCAGCGTCATGTCGCCCCGAGCGTCGATCGTGTTGTCGACGTAGCCGAATCGGCTCGACACGCTGTAGGTGAGACCGCCGGCATCTCCCTTGAAATGGTCGGCGAGCCGGATCACGACGGGCGTGGCCGCCGATCCGATCGACATGGCCACGGGGGCGATCGGCGAGATCACCTGCACGGCCAGCATCCGCCGCCGTTCGAGCGGCTCGGCGGCGATCACGGCGGACCGGGCAGCACGGGAACGCATCGCGAGGCTCGCGGGGGCAGTCCACGGGAGGGCCGGCGATCCGGCATGCGTCGGCCACCCAAAAGACGGGTGAACTTTACCGAGTCCTGGGGGGCGGCGTCAAAAGGCCGGCCTGACCGCCCGCAATCCGGGCCGGCTATCGCTCCATGGCGGAGTCCGTATCGTATTCCCGGGTGCCGCGGCGGCCTTGCGACCGAGGCCGCGAGCTTCATGAGCACCACGTGAGCGGGATGACGGCAAACGGCACCGATCGTGGCGACACGGCGAGGCAGCCGCCTCCGCTCACTCGGCTGTTCGTGCTCAGCGTGATCACGGTGAGCGGGCTGCTCGCGGCGGCGCCCGTGATCGTGATGTCGGCCCTCTCGATCCTCGGCGTGGAGTCGACTACGCCGATCGAATGGGTGCCCGAGTCGTTCGCGCCGCGGCGGGCCTACGACCAGTTCACGCGGGAGTTCGAGAGCGGCGACGTGGTGGTGGCGTCGTGGCCGGGGTGCACGATCGGGGCGCCTGCGATCGACCGGTTCATCGCGGCGGCCACCGGCCCCGCGGCACCCTGCGACGCCGCCGGCCGGCCGTGGTTCGAGTCGGTGGCCTCCGCGTCGCAGGCCCTCGACCGGCTGGTGCAGCCGCCGCTCGAACTCGACCGTGCCACCGCGATCCAGCGGCTCACGGGCGTGCTCGTGGGGCCGGATGGAGAACAGACGTGCGTGGTGATCGGCTTCACCCGTGCCGGGCTCATCGATCGCCGCCGGGCGACGGCCTGGATCCGCGACACGCTGCTGGCCACCGCAACACCCCGCCCGGACGAGCTCCACCTCGCCGGCCCGGTGATCGACAACGTGTCGGTGGACGATGCGAGCGCCGCGAGCATGCAGGTGTATGGCGGCCCGGCGGCGCTCCTGATCTTCCTGCTCACCTGGCGGTCGCTGCAGTCGGTCCGCTACTCGATCCTCGTGTTCCTCCTCTCGCTGGCCTGCGTGGGGCTGTGCTTCGCGTCGCTGCGGTTCTGGGGGGACGGCATGAACCCCGTGCTGATCGTGATGCCGCTGCTGGTGCTCACGCTCGGCGTGTCGGGGGGCATTCATCTCGTGAACTACCTCGTCGAGGCCAGGCAGCAGGGGCCCGCCGACGGGGCGGCGCTGCGGGCGATCAAGACGGGCTGGCTGCCCTGCATGCTCTCCGCGGGCACCACGGCGCTCGGGCTGGTGTCGCTCGTGGTCAGCGAACTCGAACCGATCCGCGTGTTCGGGTTTCATGCGGCCGTGGGGGTGATGGCGACACTCGCGGTCTTGTTCCTCGTGGTGCCAGGCTTCTTCTCGCGGTGGCCGATCCGGCGGCGGTTGCTCCAGGAGCCGGCCGCCGACGGCCCTTCGCCGCGGTTCGCCGCGCTGACGATCCGGCGGTCGGCGGCGATCGTGGGCCTGACCGCGGCGGCCCTGGCGGTGGCGAGCGGCGGGCTGTCGGGCATCCGCACCTCCGTGGCGATCGACACGCTCTTCACTCCCGAGACCCGCGTGATCCGCGACTACCGCTGGCTGGAGGAGCACATCGGCCCGCTGGTGCCGGTGGAGGTGGTGCTCCGGTTCTCGGGCACGTCGGCGATCCGGCCGGCGGAGCGGCTCGACATGGCCCGCGAGGTGGGGGCGGCGCTCGGCGGCGTGCCGGGGGTGACGGGCGTGGTGTCGGCGGCGCTGTTTCTGCCGGACGATGAGCCGGCCTCGGGAGCGCTCGCGGCGGCCCGCAAGGCGGTGGCCGCGCGGAAGCTGGAGTCGAGCCTCTCGGGCCTCGCCGACATGCGGATCATCCGCGAGATCGACGGCGAGCAGCTCTGGCGGGTGACCGCCCGCACCTCGGCCCTCGCGGGGATCGACTACGGCGAGTTTCTCGACGTCGTTCGCAGCCGCGTGGAGCCGATCGTGGCGGCGCACGGCGCCGCCGCGGACGGGGTGCGGGCCGACTACACCGGCGTGATGCCGCTGATCAACGCGATCCAGAAGACGCTGCTGCACGACCTGTTCACGAGCTTCCTCTCGGCCTGTGGCGTGATCACGCTGGTGATGATGGCGGTGGAGGGGGGCGTGGTGGCCGGACTGGTGGCCATGATCCCCAACGTGTTTCCGATGATCCTGCTCTTCGGGGCGCTGGGCTGGATGGGCGCCGCGCTCGACATCGGCAGCGTGATGACCGCCTCGATCGCCTTGGGCATGGCGGTGGACGGCACGTTTCATTTTCTCACCT
Organism: Pirellulales bacterium; assembly: GCA_040397585.1. Lineage (GTDB taxonomy): Bacteria > Planctomycetota > Planctomycetia > Pirellulales > UBA1268 > QWPN01. Next base: position 34,287 of record JBBAVS010000017.1, on the reverse strand, counting down.
TCTTCCGCCGGGGCCTGGCGGCGGAGGGGGAGGGGGCGGCTCGGTCGGCGCTGGCCCGGGCCGCCGCGGTGCATGCCGCGTTTCGGCATTCGGCCGCGGCGCTGTGCGCGAGTTCGTTCGTCTGCGGCGTGGGAATCCTGGCCTTCGCTCC
>JBBAVS010000017.1:32596-34036 GCA_040397585.1 Pirellulales bacterium | reverse complement strand
GTGTCGTGCCGATCCTCTGCCTCCTCGTCGCCATCGTGCCCGCGGCCGCGTGGTCTGCCGGCAGCGACCATCCCGTGTTCGCCGATCCGGCGGCGGCCGACGCCGACTTCCCGTTCCAAGGGGAGTACGTCGGCGAGATTCCCATCGACGGCCAGCCGCTGCGGATCGGCCTCCAGGTGATCGCGCGCGGCGCGGGGCAGTTTGACGTGGTCGCCTATCCGGGCGGCCTGCCGGGCGACGGCTGGCAGGCGCCGATGAAGGAGACGGCGAAGGGCCGGCGGGTCGGCGAGGGTGCCGATGCGATCGTGAAGGTGGAAGGGGTCGACTCGTCGGGCACGAAGCGGGAGGGCGTGATCAAGCGAGGCCGCGCCGAGGTGCTCGCCGAGGATGGCGGCGTGGGGGCCGTGCTCGAAAAGGTGGAGCGGTCGAGCCCGACGCTCGGCGCGAAGCCGCCGGAGGGGGCGATCGTGCTCGTGGACGGGACAGGGCCGGTGGACGAGAAGCAGACGCTCATGAATCCGCGGCTCACCGCCGACGGCCTCGTGATGGAGGGCATGACGACCAGACAGTCGTTCGGCGACGCCCGCTGGCATCTCGAGTTTCGGCTGCCGTATCAGCCGCACGACTCTGGCCAGGACCGTGGCAACAGCGGCGCCTATGTGATGGGCGTGTACGAGGTGCAGATGCTCGACAGCTTCGGCCTCGAGGGCCGCGACAACGAGTGCGGCGGCGTGTATTCCGTGAAGCCGCCGGCCGTGAACATGTGCCTGCCGCCGCTCACCTGGCAGACCTACGACATCGACGTCACCGCGCCGCGGTTCGAGGATGGCCGCAAGGTGAAGGACGCGCGGATGACGGTGCGGCACAACGGCGTCGTGATCCACGACGACATCGAGGTCGCGAAGGTGACGCCGGGGGGCGTTCGCGGCGAGGAGGGGCCGACGGGGCCGCTCTTCCTCCAGGATCACGGCAATCCGGTTCGCTACCGCAACATCTGGGTGCTGCCGCGTGAGGCGGCAGGGCGGTGACACGTGGGGGCAGGTTTGGAACCTGCCTGAAAAAGTGGGGGCAGGTTTTCAACCTGCCCATGGCCGGGAGGTGGGGACCCCGCAGGTTGAAAACCTGCGGCCACTTCGGAAAAGTGGGGGCAGGTTTTTAACCTGCCCAGGTGCGCCAATGAGGCCGGTCACCGCAGGTTGAAAACCTGCGGCCACGTAGGAAACCTGCGGCCACTTCGGAAAAGTGGGGGCAGGTTTTTAACCTGCCCAGGTGCGCCAATGAGGCCGGTCACCGCAGGTTGAAAACCTGCGGCCACGTAGGAAACCTGCGGCCACTTCGGAAAAGTGGGGGCAGGTTTTCAACCTGCCCAAGGCCGGGAGGTGGGGACCCCGCAGGTTGAAAACCTGCGGCCACGTAGGAAACCTTTGGCCACGTAGGAAA
>JBBAVS010000017.1:13857-32496 GCA_040397585.1 Pirellulales bacterium | reverse complement strand
AGGCCCACCGCATCGATCCAGCCCCGGGCCACCACCGCCTGCGCGGCATGGACGACGTAGTCCTGGAGGTAGGTGTAGCCCGAGCCGATGAGCGGCAGGTCGGGCACGGCCTCCTTCGCCTCGCGGCAGGCGTTGATCTGCCGCCAGACGCCGACGAGCGGGTCCTCCGGCGGCGGGTAGCCGTCCGACGGCGGAAAGGCCGCCGGCCGCTGGATGTGCGGCACCGTATAAGGACTGCCGGCGGTCAGGTTCACCGCGCACACGCCGAGATCGCGGAGCACCCTCAGCAGCTCGATCGGCTCGGCCAGGTCGTAGGCCAGCGGGTTCGTCTCATCCACGCCGAAGCCGCAGTCGTAGGGCAGGGAGCCCGTGAACGAGAACGGCTCGCCGTGGCCGTTCACCATCTGCCAGGGCACGACATCGAACAGCGAGAGCCGCACGCCGATCAACAGCCGCGGGCACTCCGCCTTTACCCGCTCGATGAGCGTGGTGAGCAGCCGCGTGCGGCCCGCGAAGTCACCCCCCCAGCGTCCCGGCCGGCGGCGGGCCGAGAGGAACTCGTGGAGGAGATACCCGTGGCAGGCCTTGATATCGACCATGTCGAAGCCGGCCGCTTCGGCGTCGCGGGCCGCCGCGAGGTAGGCCTCGATCAGCCGCTCGACGTCGGCATCGGTGAGCAGGCAGGCGGTGTCGCGAGGGTCAACGCCGTGGCGGGCGTCGAGCAGCGGATGATGGTAGGCGATCCGCGGGATGCGGCCCGTGGCCACGGGCTTGCTGAACCGCCCGGAGTGGGTGAGTTGCAGGGCCACGACCAGGTCGTCGTCGCGGCCAAACCTGTCGCGATGGGCCGTCTTCACCTCGGCGAGCAGGGCCGCGAACCCCGCGCGGCCGCAGGCCGGCGCGCAGAGCTGGTTGGGGTTGGCCCGGCCCTCGGCCTGCACGGCCACGGCCTCGCCTCCCCAGATCAGCTTGGCGCCGCTGAGCCCGAAGTGCCGCCAGCGGCGGAGGAGAATCTCGGTGGGGGCGCCGTCGGGGCTGCCGTCCCAGCCCTCCATCGGATGGATGCACCAGCGGTTGCCGACGGTCCGACCGCCGAGCGCGAGCGGCTCGGCGAGCGGCGAGCCGGCGGCGGCGGAGAGCGGCGCGTCGTCGAGCGGAATCGGCGCGGCGAGCGTGGCGAGGTGCGCGCGGAGTTCGTCAACGGAGCGGAACCGAGCGATGCGGGGATAGGATGACATGGGGGCTCCCTGGAGGCGTGATGATCATACGAGACAACCCCAGGAAGCGCAACCGCGTCGGCGGTACGATGTCGCCCATGGCGACGTCCGCGCTCGTGATCATCGACGTGCAGAATGACTTTTGCGCCGGGGGCGCACTTGCCGTGCCCGATGCCGAGGCGATCCTGCCCGTTGTGAACGACCTCATCGCCGCATTTCAGCGGGTCATTTTCACGCAGGATTGGCATCCGCCGGGGCACGTCTCGTTTGCATCGAGCCATCCCGGTCGGCCGGTGTTTGACCGAAACACGCTCCCCGCTGGCGAGCAGATTCTCTGGCCCGACCACTGCGTCGCCGGCACGCCGGGGGCCGCGTTGCATCCCGGGCTGCACGTTCCGCCGCATGCCACCGTGCTCCGCAAGGGGGTCCACGAAAGCGTCGACAGCTATTCGGCGTTTTTTGAAAACGACGGCACGACGGCGGTCGGCCTCGACGCCCTGCTCCGCGAGGCGAGTGTCGGGGAAGTCGTGCTCGTCGGCCTCGCGACCGACTTCTGCGTGCTCCGCACGGCGCTCGACGCCCGTCGGCTCGGCTACTCGGTCACGGTCGTGGAAGCCGGTTGCCGGGGTATCGACGTCGATGGCTCACTCGCCGCGGCCTGGAATCGCATGGCGGCCGTGGGAGTGCAACGCACATGAGACCGCCGGCGGCCAGCCGTCACTGGCCTGACCACTGGAACATGCTGTCGAGCAGGTCGGTCTGCTGCAGCGAGCCGACGTGTCCGTCGCAGTAGAGGGCAGTGAACACGCCTTGATGCCGTCGGACTGGATAGTGCGTCGTGTCGGAGTCGAGCACGAACGTGCCGTCGGCCTGCTTCCAGGGGCCCCGCGGGGCGGCGATCTTTGAGTTGGCGCAGCCCGGCGTACGGCCGTGGTCCCAGACGATGATCACCTTGGCCGTGCCGTTGCCGCGCGAGATGTCGGGGAGTCTGCGGCCGTTGGGGCCGTTCGTGACGTAGTTCATCCCGTAGCTGCACTGAAACCGCCGGCCGTAGGTGGTGCTCGCGGGGTCGAGGTCGAAGCCCTGCGGGCAGGCGAAGATCGCCGGGTTCTGCTCGACGTATGGCCAGAGAATGCCGCGGGGATAGCCGCCATCGAGCTGCGTGCAGACGTTCGACCCAGGCCTGTTGTCGTACGGTGCCCACCACTCCTCGTTCGGCCCGGTGTAGGTGGTCGCGCTCGTGAGCGAGTTGCAGTCCACGTCGGGCGTTTGGCCCGTGACGGGGTCAGAGGTGGTCGATAGGTCGGGGCAGCGTCGGTATCTCGGCAGCGTCCGCTTTGCCTCGTGATAGGCATGGCACGCGATGCCGATCTGCTTCAGGTTGCTCGCGCACAGCGCGCGAGCGGAGGCGGCCCGGGCCGCCTGGATGGCCGGCAGGAGCAGGGCGACGAGCGTGCCGAGAATCGCGATCACGACCAGCAGCTCCACGATCGTGAACCCGGCGGAGCGGTCGTCGCGAACGCGTGCGGTGGGGGAGGTGTGCATCGGCGGTGGCAATCGCGGAGTGGACCGCGTCGGCATTGGCGACATCGGCGTCTTTGCCGATACTGTCCGCCATGACAGCCACCACGTCCATCGACCCCGCGGCGCTCGTCCGTCCTCGCCGCGTGATCACCGGGATGTCGGCGATCCTCCTGCCGATGAAGGCCGATCTCACGGTCGATTGGGAGGGCTTCACCGCCCACGTCGCCCGCACGGCGGCCGCCGGGATCACGCCCGCCATCAACATGGACACGGGCTACGTGCAGCTGATCGACGACGCCACCCGCCGCGAAACGCTCCGCATCGCCCGTGACGCCGTGGGGCCGAGCGGGAAGCTCGTGGCCGGCGCGTGCGTGGTGGATGGGCCGGCCGCCGCCTTCGACGAGGCCGCCTATGGCCGGCAGATCGAGATGATCGTGAACGCGGCCGCCACTCCCGTGATCTTCCCGTCGTATGGCCTCACGGCCGGTGGCGACGCCGCGATGCTCGCCGGCTACCGGGCGCTCGCCAGGCGGATGCCGTCGTTCATCGGCTTCGAGCTCTCCACCGCCTTCGTGCCCTGCGGCCGGATGCTCTCGATCGAGGGCTACGCCGAACTGCTCCAGATCCCCAACTGCCTCGGCGCGAAGCACTCGTCGCTCTCGCGGCGGCTGGAGTGGGAGCGGCTCGCGCTCCGCGACCGCGTGCGGCCCGACTTCCACGTGTTCACCGGCAACGATCTCGCCATCGACATGGTCCGCTACGGCAGCGACTGGCTGCTCGGGCTGTCCACCGCCGCCCCCGCCGCGTTCGCGCAGCGCGACCAGTGGTGGGCTGCCGGCGACTCCCGGTTCGACGAACTCGACGACGCCCTGCAGGCCCTCGGCGACTTTGCGTTCCGGCCCCCCGTTCCGGCCTACAAGCACACGATGGCCCAGGCCCTGCATCTGCAGGGGCTGATCGCCACCGACGAACCGCATCCCCAGAGCCCGCGCCGGCCGGCGACCGACCGCGAGATCGTGGCCACGATCCTCGACCGGATCGACGCCGCCCTGCACGCCACCTGATCCCGCACCGAAAGGACCACCACCCATGACCGCCTCGCCCCACGCCCGGATCGCCGAACTCGGCCTCGTGCTGCCCCCGGTGGGCAAGCCGGCCGGGGCCTACAAGCCCTGCCTCGTCGTCGACCGACTCGTCTACGTGTCGGGCCACCTGCCGCTCGCGGCGGACGGCACGCTCGTGAAGGGGAAGGTGGGCGTCGAACTCGATCCCGATGCCGGCAAGGCGGCGGCCCGCCTCACGGGCCTGTCGATCCTGGCCACGCTCGTGGCCAACCTCGGCAGCCTCGACCGCATCGGTCGGGTCGTGAAGCTGATGGGCCTGGTGAACTGTCCGGCCGAGTTCACGCAGCATCCGCACGTGATCAACGGCTGCAGCGAACTCTTCGCCGAGGTCTGGGGGCCGGATCACGGCGTGGGCGTGCGGAGCGCGTTCGGGGCCGGTTCGCTGCCGCTCGGCGTGGCCGTCGAGATCGAGGCGGTGTTTGAACTCGCGTGAGACCGAGGTGGGGGCGATCATGCGGAGTGTGCGGTTCGGTCTCGGCCTGACCGTCATCCTGGCGGCGTGTCACGCGGGTGCCGCCGAGCGGCTGCCGGCGTTTCCCGGGGCGGAGGGCTATGGACGGTTCGCGACCGGAGGCCGCGGGGGCGACGTCGCCCACGTGACCACGCTCGCCGACGATGGCCCGGGGAGCCTCCGCGATGCGATCAGGACCAAGCAGGCCGACGTGCCGCGGACGGTGGTCTTCGATGTCGGGGGCACGATCCGGCTGAAGAAGCGGCTGCGGATCGAGAAGGTGGCGGGCCTCACGCTGGCGGGCCAGACCGCGCCCGGGGGGCGGGATCGCGGTCCGGGATCACGGCGTCGAGTTTCGGGCGTGCAGCGACCTCGTGGTGCGGCACATGCGGTTCCGACTCGGCGACGAAACGAAGACCTCGGACGACGTGCTTGGCTTCGGGCCCGAGGAGGGCACCTGCCGCGACGTGATCCTCGACCACGTCACGGCCACGTGGGGCGTGCGGGGCGGCAAGTACGTGGGCGAGGTGACGCCCGAGAAGTTCCGGCAGCCCGCCGAGGTGGTGCCCGAGGAGGAGCGGCCCGTCACGCAGCCTGCCGCGGCGGCCTACGAGCTGGTGCTCGCGCGGGCCGGCGACGCCGAGCGCTAGCTGTCCGGTCAGCGGATCGCCGACTCCACCGCGTCGGCGGCGGCGGCGAGGCCGCTGCCGCCCGCGAACCGCGTGGCGACCTCCCGGCAGCGGTCCGCCACCCGCTCGTCGCCGAGCAGCCCCGCGAGCAGCTCGGCGAGTTGGGGCCCGTGGAAGTTGTCACGCGGCAGACTCGCCCCCACGCCGAGCCGCTCGATGCGTGCGGCATTGTCGAACTGGTCGAAGCCCATCGGCATCACGACCTGCGGCACGCCGCCGGCGAGGCCTTGCGAGACCGTGCCGATCCCGCCATGGTGCACGAGTACCGCCGACCGCGGCACGAGCCATGAGAACGGCACGAACTCCGCGTGCCGGACGCCGGCGGGGAGCGTGGCCGGGATCTGCTCGGGGAAGCGAGTGAGGAGGAGGCCGCGGCGTCCGAGCCGCGCGCAGGCCTCCGCAGCGGCGGCGAAGAACTCGCGGCCGTGAACGTTGGCGCTGCCGGGGGTAAAGAGGATCGGGGCCGGGCCGGCCTCCAGCCATGTTCTCGTCGCCTCGTCGGCGTCGCTCACTCCCTCCTCGCTATAGAGCGGAAACCCGGTGAGCCGCACGGGGCGTGGCCATTCCGGCTGAGGGCTGGCGAACCAGTCGGGGAACAGGCCGAGCGTGAGGAGCGGCGAATGGAGCCAGTCGCGGAGCAGTCCGCGGGCAGGCGGCAGGCCGAGCGAGCCGCGGAACGGGTTGAGCCATCGGCCGATGAACGGGTCGATGAGGAGGCGATCGGCCAGATACCACTGGGCTCGGCGAAACCAGTGCGGCCCGCGGTGAACGAGGAGCCCGGGGAGCCGCGGCGGCTCGTCGAGGCTGCGGAACATCACCGGCGAGAGATGGACGCTGACCAGGGGCACGCCGAGCCGCTCCTGGGCGACGCGGGCCCCGAGCGCGAGCGTGGAGGCGACGACGACGGTCGGTCTGCCGGCGGCCGAGTCGGCCGCGACCTCGCGTTCGATGATCCGGTAGACCGGTTCGAGGAGCGGACGAACGAACCGCTCGAGGATGATCGCCGTGCCCTTGCGTGGATGCCAGATTCGTTCGTCGGCGATCGACTCGACGAAGTCGAGTTCCGGGAGCGGATCGACGAAGTCGAGCCCGGCCTTCTCGACGACGCCGCGGAACCATCCGGCCGCCAAGAGCGTGACCCGGTGGCCCCGGCGGCGCAGCTCCCGCCCGAGGCCGACAAAGGGATGGACGTCTCCCGAGCTTCCCAGGGCGACGAGCAGGGCGTGGGCTTTCGGGCGGGGCGGCGTCATCGGTGGCTCATGGCGGTGGGACGCTCGCGATCCAGCCCTCGAGCGGATCGAGGTCGCGCGGGAGGCCGTAGCGGGGCAGCAGCGACGCGTGGGCTGCCTGCAGGCCGCAGATCGCGGCGTCGAGCAGGTCGCCGGCGCCGTCGGCGAGCATGCGGCGAGCGATTGCGGGAGGCACTTCGAGCCGCACGTCGAGGCCGGCTGTGCCGGCGACGAGCGCCGCGAGGATCGTCCGCCGGTTCGCCCTCCGCTCGGGAGTCTGCATGGCAGGCGTGTCGCTCTTGTACGACTTCTTGCAGGCCTGGCGGGCCGTGAAGCCCGGGTAGGCCTCGAGCGCGATCCGCCGCCGGGCGGGGCCGCGCCCGGCCACGCGGTGCGCCGGGAACGCGAGGCCCGCGGCGAGCATCCTGCCGATGCCGGCGTGCATCATCCAGGCGACCGGCGGGTTGGTCCAACGCATCGCCGGGCTCGAGCCGGCCGGCCGGTCGGCCTGTCGCCAGGCAAACTTGTCACCCGCCGGCCGGTCCCCGCACCAGCGGCGAAAGACGTCGCGGAGCTTCTCTCGCGGCTGCCCGCAGTAGAACCGCACGAACTCCGGCCAGTCGGTCGGCCAGCCCTCGTGCTCGATCAGCGTGCGCGGCTGGCCGAAGGGCAGGTCGAAACCGCCGAGCCAGTCGCCCGGCTCGCGAAGCAGGTCGTCGAACGCGGCGAGCGTGCCGAGCTCGCGGATCGCGTCGAGACAGTAGGCCGCGCCGCCGGCGGTCTCCACGAGCCTCCCCACCGCCACCGTGAGCGGCTTGCGGGCCCGCGGCGCCGACGTGAAGTCGACGCCGATCACCACGCGGCCCCGGCGACGCATCCCCGGGTTCACCCGACGATCACCGTGGGCCGCAGGGCCGGGTCGGCGATCGCCTTGTCGAGGAGATCGACCACGCGGTTGGGCACGTCGCCCTGGCCGAAGAGCACGTAGTCGAGGGCGAGCTTCAGGCTGCCCCCCTTGCTCCAGCCGAAGATGATGTCGAGCATCGCGCCCCCCTTGGTCATCTCCATCGCCACCTGCGCGATCGTGTGCGACACGCTGACCACGTCGCGGGCCACGATGATGAACCGCGTGCCCTCCTGGCGGGCCGAGATGATCGGCGCGTTCTGGAACTCGCTGACGTCGCCGTAGTGCACCTCGAGGAACACGATTGGCACGGTCTCGGGGATCCGGTGCTTACGGCGGATCTCGGCCTCCTTCTCGGCGAGCGACCGGCTGCCCGGCCGGTGCGGCACGAGCACGCGGAAGGCGCCCTCGACGATGATGTCGGTCCAGAGCATGCGGTCGGCGGGGTCGGCGAAGCGAAACTCCTTGAGCCGGAGCTCGTCGCTGCGGAAGAACCGCGACGTGAACGAGATCGCCATCACGGTCGCGATGAAGATCGAGGCGATGATGATGCCGTCGGGCCGCTCGATCATGTTGGCGAGCGTGGTGTAGATGAAGACGAGCGTGATCAGGCCGAAGGCAATCCGCTGGCCGTAGAGGGCCAGGGCATGGTGGGGTTCGGGCGTCTTCCGCATCTCGTGGAGGAAGGAGGCGATGCAGGCGCTGGTCATGAGCACGAGCACGCCGGTGGCGTAGGCGCCCCCCTGGGCCGAGACGTCGGCCCGGAAGGCGAGCGTGACGACCAGGTTGATGACCGTGAAGGCGAGCACGAGGGGCCGGTACGCGGCGGCCCAGTCGGGCGCCATGCCGTAGCGCGGCAGGTAGCGGGGCACCATGTTGAGCAGCCCGCCCATCGCCGAGGCGCCGGCGAACCACAGGATCGCGATCGTGCTGAGGTCGTAGAGCGTGCCGAAGGCATGGCCGAACAGCGGGCAGATGCGGTGCGGGCTCTCGCCGTGGGCGAGGTAGGCGAGCGCCCGGTCCATCGCCTTGCCCTTCACGGGTTCGAGTGTGAGCTCCTCGGCCGGGATCAGCGTGTTGGTGCCGGTGGCCAGCGAGGAGCCGATCAGGAAGAACGACATGATCAGGGCCGCCACGAGCATCATCCGCCGCGTGTTGGCGATCCGGGCCTGCTCGTCGTGCGGGTCGGCCTCGGTGCCGCGGACCATGTGGATGTGGAGCACGCCCGTCTCGAAGCCAGACAGGCCGAGCGCGAGCTTCGGAAACACGAGCACCGCGATCCCCATCGCCACCCAGGGGCCGGTGCCCGAAAGCGGGGCGTGGTCGAGGTGGTAGTTGCCCGTGGAAATCTCCGTGAACCACTGCTGGAGGAGGGCGGGGTGCGTGACGAGGTAGAACACGCTTGCCACGACCACGATGAACGAGAGCCCGAGGAACGCCGTGCAGAGGACCGTCGCCAGCCCCACCACCTCACCGTAGCCCTTGAGGAACATCGCCCCGAGCAGCACGAGCAGGAACATCGTGGTGGGCATCTGCCCCTGGAGCCACGCGGGCACGTGTTCTTCGTAGAGGGGATTGGAGATGAGATGCGCGGCGGCGTCGGCGGCCGAGAGCGTCTTCGTGATCACGAAGTCGGTGGCGGCGAAGCCGATCAGCACGAGCACCACGAGCTTCGCGCCCCAGCCCTTGAACATCCGCTCGATCATCCCGATCGAACCCACGCCGTCGGGTGTCTCGCCGGCCACGTGGCTGTAGATCGGCAGGGCCCCGAAGAGCGTGACGAGCACGAGCACCAGCGTGGCCAGCGGGGCCAGCGTGCCGGCGCCCTCGAAGGCGATCGAGGGCTGGTAGCCCAGCGTGCTGAAGTAATCGACGCCGCACAGGCACATGATCAGCAGCCACGGGTAGTGGCGGTGATCATGGTGAGACTGGCTCAAGGAGGGCTCCTGCGGGAAAGGGAGCAAGAAGTATCGGCAACGGCAGAAAAGCCTGCAACCGGCAGCCCGGAGGGATCGTTTTTCAGGCCGAACGCCGCGCACGCGTCATAATGGAGTGCGGGGACGGAGCCCGGTCGCTCCTGTCGTCGTGTCCGCCGAGGCTCGTTTCCATGCCCGCCGTCGTTCGCCGCGCCCGCGGGCCGCTTGGAGGGTTCTCGCTCCTCGTGCTCGTGGCCGCCATTCCAACGGCGGCGGCCGCGGCGCCGTCGGCCGTGCTCGACCTGCCCGGCGGCGGCGTGCTGCCGGGCGAGCTGCTCCCCATCACGTCGGTCGCGGAGGGAGACCGCGCCACACTCGCCTGGCGGTCGGCCGCGTTCGCGACGCCGCTGGAGTTTCACCTCGACGAGATTGCGGGCGTGCGGTTCACGTCGCCGCGGGCCGAGCCGGCGGCCGCGGGCTTCCGCCTCATCCTCCGCGGCGGCGACCTGCTCGACGGGTCGATCGAGGCGATCGATCGCAGCCACGTGACCGTGATCCCGCGCGGCACCGACCGCCCCGTGCGGGTGCGGCGCGACGCGGTCGAGGGCGTGTCGCGGATCGGCAGCCGGATCGCCGGCAGCTATGTCGGGCCGGGAGGGCTGGCGGGCTGGCGGCACGAGCCCGACGCCGCGTGGCGGTCGGAGGCGGGGCACATCGCGGCCGTGCGGCCCGGCACCGCGGTGATCGACGCGGCCGCGCCGACCCGCGCCATCTACGACATCGTGGTCTCCTGGCGGCGCCGGCCCGAGCTGCGGCTCTCCGTCGCGGCCGCCGAAGCGCCGGCGGACGAGGGCTACTGGGTGGAACTGCTCCGGCTCCGCGACGGCACCGTCGAGGCGGCGGTCATCCGGCGGGAGCAGGAGCTGGCGGCGGTCGAGCCGCTCGTGGCAGGCGACGCGGCCACGAGATCGCTCCGGGTGGTGATGTTCGTCGATCAGGAGGCGGGACGGCTGGCCGCCTTCACCGTGGATCGCGGTGTGGCGGGGCCGGTGGCCGAGGTGACGGTGCCGCCCGCGGGCCGCGTCCCCTCGGGCCGCTTCCGCATCGCCGTCGGCGGTGGCGACGTGTCGCTCGAGAGCCTGCGGGTGGGGCCGTGGACGTCGGCGGATCCTGTGCTCGATGGCCGCCGGAGCACGGGTGTGGTGGGCCGCGACGGACGGAAGGTGGCCGGCGACGTTGCTTCGTACGACAAGGCCGCCGGTGAGGTGCTCGTGCAGACCGGGGAGCGCGACGAGCGGGTCGCTTTGGCGGAGATCGAGGAACTGGTGCTGGCCGGGGATGCTGCCGCCGAGCCCGTGGACGAGTCGGCGGCCGCCACGCTGCGGATCGTGCAGGCCAGCGGGGGCACGATCGCGGGGCGGCTGGCCGCGGTGGATGAGCGGTCGGTGCGGCTGCGAGTCGCCGGCATCGACGACGAGGTCGCGATTCCGCGCGACGACATCCTCTCGCTCACGTCGCTCGTCGTCCGACCCGAGCCGCGGGAGCTTCCCGGCCGCACGGGCACGTTGCTCGCCGACACGGTGCGGCTCAAGGGGTGTCTTGTGGATGGCCACGACCTCGGCGCGGCCGTCGCCTGGCTGCCCCAGGGAGCGGCGGGGCCCGCGGCACTCGCCGTCTCTCCGGACGGCCTCGATGCCGTCGTCGAATATGTTCCCCGGCCGGGCCGCGAGACCGGCGACGACGCCCAGGTCGAGATCGGCGGCATCGGCGGCATGGTGAACCAGGATGCCCTCGGCTTCTTCGTGGTCACCATACTCAGCGAGGACGGCGCGGCGGCCCAGGACGGCCGGCTGCAGCCCGGTGATCGGCTGCTGGCGATCAAGCCGCGGCCCGAAGGAGGCTTCGTGCCGACCAAGGGGCACGATGTGCAGACCGTCATGAACCTGATGCGCGGCCGCGTCGGGTCGCAGGTGGTGCTACGGGTGGCGGCGGCGGGGGGCGCGCCCCGCGACATCGACCTCAGGCGGGGCATGATCTACGTGGCCGGTCGCGACATCCTCGAGCAGGCGCTGGCGACGCACACGCGGCTCGCCGCTCCCCCCGTCGTGAGGCCCGAAGACTCCGCCACGTATCCGGCGCTGGCGATCCTCCGCAGCGGCGACGTGGTGCCGTGCGCGGTGGACGCCGTGGATCCGGCGGGCATGCGGATCCGCACGCCCGTGGCCGACGGCGCCGCCAACGACGAGGTCGTCGTGCCGGAAGCGCTCGTGCAGGCGCTCGAACTCGATCCCACGGTGCCTGCCCGCGGCATCGAGAAGGCGCGGCTCGATCGGCTGCTGATGCTGCCGCGCAGCCAGCGGGTGGCGCCGCCGACGCACATGGTGCGGCTCCGCGACGGCGACTACCTCCGGGGCCGGCTCGAGTCGCTCGATGCCGGCACGCTCGTGCTCGACGTTCGCGGCGAGATCAAGCGGCTGCCCCGGGACACGGTGGCCCGCGTGATCTGGCTCCATCCCGAGGAGCCGGCGGCCGACGCGGCGGTGGCCGAGCCCCGGCCGGCGGCCGGGGGCCTCCTCGTGCAGGGGGTGGCCGAGGGACGGCGGGTCACGCTCGTCGCCGAAGGGCTGACGGACGGGGCGATCCGGGGCACGAGTCCTGCGCTCGGCCCGGGCCGGATCGAGCTCAAGGGGGTCGATCGGCTGCTCGTCGGCCGGGCGATCGACGGCGAGGCTGATCAACTGCCCTACCGGCAGTGGAGGCTCCGGCCCGCCCCCGAACCGAAGGCCCTCCGTGAGGCCGCGGCCGGCAAGTGACGGGCTGCTCGGCTCGATCCTTTTGCGCCGGGCGACCGTACACTGAAGGGAGCAGCGATGGATGGCCGTGCCGGCGCTTGCGAGGGGTGAATGACATGCCGGTGGCTGATGCCACGAATCGGGACGGTCCGCGGCCGGCGGTCGGCCGGACGGTCGTGTCGTGGCTCGGCTGGGCCAGGCTCCTCCGGGCACTGGGCGTGGCCCTCGCCCTGACGGCGGCGGGCAGCGCCACGGCCTACGACGTGGTCGGCTTCACCGCCGCCGCCAACAACCGGTTTTCGAGCGGCTTTCCCTCGGCGCCGGTCACCAACACCAGCGGCTCGTTCGTGGGCCTGCCCTACTCGTGGCTGGGGGTGGGCTGGGCGGCCAGCGACCCGACCAAGGGCTTCGGGTTTCTGACGCCGAAGCATTATCTGGTGGCGCGGCACTACGGCGGCGCGGCGACGATCACCCTGCTCGCCATCGGAGGCCAGGTCGTCACCGGCACGCAGGCCTCGGTCACCGACACCGGCTACGGCTTCGTGCAGAGCGGGCAGACCGTCGGCGACATCTCGATCGGCGAACTGACGGCGCCGCTGGCGACCGCCGTGGGCCTGCCGCGATACGGCGTGCTCGATGCCAACACGTCGTCGACGACCAACTCCACCTACAGCGGCCAGCCGCTCATGGTGTATGGCCGCGGCCCCGACGGCACGCAGAGCCCGCGGATGGGGGTGGCGACGGTCGGCGGCGCGTATGCGTGGAGCGTGTCGGGCTCCACGTCCTACATCGGCTCGACGGTCGCCACCGGCACGCTGCAATCCGGCGACTCGGGCAGCCCCACGTTCATCCGCTGGACGAACCCCAACGGCGCGGCCGAGATTACGATCATCGGCAACAACGCGGCCAGCGACTTCGCCACCGTGAATGTCTACAACTTCCTCGGCGCCGCGGCCGTGATGAACGCGATCAACGCGCTGACGACGCCCGACGGCTACGCCCTGAAGATCGTGGGCACGCCGACGAACACCTGGGTGGGCAGTTCCAGCACCTCGATCGGCAACCGCGGCGCCTGGGGGCTCTCGCCTCCCACCCCCGCGCCCTCCGACAAGTACGTGCTCTTCAGCGGCACCTCGGCGGGCAACGGGCGGGCCGTGACGGTGGATACGGCAGCGAACCTCCGCGGTCTGTTCTTCAAGTCCACCGGCAGCGGCACGCTCGGGTTCACGTTCTCCGGCACGGCCACGCTGACAGTGGGCCGCGGCGGGATCACCAACTACGACACGTCGCGGCAGTCGATCGCCGCGCCGATCGCGCTGGGCACGTCGCAGGTTTGGAACGTCGGCCCGGGGGGCGTGACGGCCGCGGCGGTGAGCACGGGCACCACCGGCTTCCTTCTCGAGATCGACGGCAGCGGCACCGCGCGGATCGCGGGCCCGATTTCCGGGGCGGGCGGACTGGCCCTCAGTGGCCGGCGGCTCGAACTCAGCGGATCCAACTCCTTCTCGGGCGGCACGTGGGTGCACGCCGGCACGCTCTCGATCAGCCATGCGGCGGCGCTGCAAGCGAGCGTCGTGCGGGTGGCGTCCGGCGGGACGCTGGCCGTGGCGGGCTATCTCGATACGACGGTCGCAGGCCTCGACCTCGCCGCGGGCGGGCTCGTGGACGTGGGCAATGGCGGGATGACCGTGGCCGCGGGGCTTTCCGTGCCGAGCCTCGTGGCGGCGCTCATCGCCGGCCGCGACGATGGCTCGTGGACGGGCACGAGCGGGATCACGTCGGCGGCGGTGGCGGCCGATGTGGCGCTCGGCGAGGAGCGGGCCGTCGGCTGGCTCGACAACGGCGACGGCTCGGTCTCGTTCGCCTACGCCGCGCCCGGCGACTCCAATCTCGACGGGCTCGTGGACACGCTCGACACCGCCAACTTCCTCGGGGGTGGCAAGTTCGACGTCGTCCAGCCGTCCAGTTGGATCCAGGGTGACTTCAACTATGACGGGCTCGTGGACATCCTCGACGCGGCGAGCTTCATGTCCACGGGGCTGTTCGATGCGGGCTACTACCATCAGCCTCCGCTCGCCTTCGGGGCAGCGCTCGTCGGCCCGGCCGCTCCCGTGGCGGCGGTGCCCGAGCCCGCCGGGCTTGCGGCGGGGGCGGTCGCGGGGCTGGTGGCACTGGCCGTGGCTCGCCGGCGGGGCGTATGCTCCACCGGGTCGTAAGCCTGCCCTCTCGGGGATGTCCATGCGTTTGCTCGTCGCGCTGGTGCTGTCGTTCGTCATCGGAGCCGTCTCGGCCGAGGCCGCGAAGCCGCGGATCGCGGTGGTTCCCAAGGGCACCACGCACGTGTTCTGGAAGTCGGTCGAGGCGGGGGCTCGTGCGGCCGCGGCCGACCTCGATGTCGAGATCGTCTGGAAGGGTCCGCTCAAGGAGAACGACCGCGGCCAGCAGATCGCGATCGTCGAGCAGTTCGTCACCGAGGGCGTGTCGGCCATCGTGCTCGCCCCGCTCGATGCCGTCGCCCTCCGCCGGCCGGTGGCGATGGCGGCCCAGCGGAAGATACCGGTCGTGATCTTCGACTCGGCCCTCCAGGGCGAGCCGGGCAAAGACTTCGTGAGCCTCGTGGCCACCGACAACCGTCGCGGCGGCGAACTCGGCGGCGAGAAGCTCGGCGACCTGCTCGGCGGCACGGGGAAAGTGGTGCTGCTCCGCTACCAGGTGGGTTCGGCGAGCACCGACGATCGCGAGGCCGGCTTCGCGGCGGCCATCGCGGCGCGGCCGGCGCTGGAGCTGATCTCCGACAACCGCTATTCCGGTGCCACGGCGGGGGAGGCCAAGACGGCCGCGCTCAACATGCTCGACACGCTCAAGCGGGCCGACGGCATCTTCTGCCCGAACGAGTCGTCCACCTTCGGCATGCTGCTCGCCCTCCGGCAGCACAACCTCGCAGGCGCGAAGAAGTTCGTGGGCTTCGACACGTCGCCCGCCTTGATCGAGGCGCTCCGCAAGGGGGAGATCGACGCGCTGGTCGCCCAGGATCCCCGCACGATGGGCCGCCGGGCGGTGACGGCGGCGGCGGACCGTCTCCAGGGCAGGCCGGTCGAGCCCGTGATCGACACCGGTGCCGCGGTCGTGACCCGCGACAACGTGGACAGTCCCGAGATCCAGCAGATCCTGCAGCTCCCCTGACCGCATCCCCGCCACCACCGGATCGCCTCGCGATGCGGGGCGTGTGCAAGGCGTTCGGCGCCACGGCCGCGCTGGCGGGCGTGGACCTGCGCGTGGCCCCCGGGGAGGTGCTCGCGGTCGTGGGGGAGAACGGGGCCGGCAAGAGCACGCTCATGAAGGTACTCGCCGGCGTGGTCCGGCCCGATGCCGGGGCGATGCTGCTCGACGGCCGTCCCTACGCGCCGCGGTCGCCCCGCGACGCCCGGGCCGCCGGCGTGGCGATGATCCACCAGGAGCTGGCCCTCGCGCCGCACCTCACCGTCGCCGACAACATCCTGCTGGGGATGGAGCCGACGCGGGCCGGATTCCTGCGCCGGGCCGCGAGTCGCGCGACCGCGCGGGAGGCGCTGCGGCAGCTGGGCCGTGACGACATCCCGCTCGAGGCGGTGGTGGCGGGGCTCTCGATCGCGGACCGGCAGGTGGTGGAGATCGCCCGCGCGGTGGCGGTCGGCTGCCGCGTGCTCGTGCTCGACGAGCCGACGAGCAGCCTGACGGCGGCCGACGTGCGGCACCTCGAGACACTCGTGAAGCGGCTCCGCGGCCTCGGGCATGCGATCGTGTTCATCTCCCACGTGCTCGAGGAAGTGCGGGCGTTCGCCGACCGGGTGACCGTGCTCCGCGACGGGGCCACCGTGGGGGGCGGCGACCTGGCGACGCTGGCCGACGCGACGATCGTGCAATGGATGGTGGGGCGTTCCGTCACGGAGCTCTATCCGCGGTCGCCGCGAACACCCGGCGCAGCGGTGCTCGAACTCTCGGGCGTGGCCGGCCGACGGCTTCCCGAGTCGGCATCGCTCGTGCTGCGGCGCGGCGAGGTGCTCGGCATCGCCGGTCTCGTGGGCGCGGGGCGGACGGAGCTGCTGCGGGCGGTGTTCGGGCTCGATCCCGTCCGCCGCGGCACGGTGCGGGTGGCGGCGACGAGCGGCACAGCCACGCCGACGCGGCGCTGGGCCCAGGGCGTGGGGATGGTGAGCGAGGATCGCAAGCGGGAGGGGCTCGCGGTGGATCTCTCGATCGCCGACAACCTCACTCTCTCGAGGCTCGCGGGCCTCGGGCCGGTCGGACTGGTGCTCCCCGGCCGACAGGCGGCGGCGGCCCGGCGTTGGATCGAGCCGCTGCAGATCAAGTGCCGCGACGTGTCTCAGCCGATCGCCGCGCTTTCGGGGGGCAACCAGCAGAAGGTGGCCGTGGCCCGGCTTCTGCACCACGACGTGGACGTGCTCCTGCTCGACGAGCCGACCCGCGGCATCGACGTCGGGGCGAAGGCCCGGATCTATGCCCTGATCGACGAGCTCGCCGCGCGGGGGCGGGCGATTCTCCTCGTCAGCAGCCACGTGCCGGAGCTCCTCGGCGTCTGCGACCGCGTTGCGGTGATGTGCCGCGGGCGGCTCGGGCCGGCGCGGCTGGTCGGCGAGATCGACGAGCACACCCTCATGCAGGAGGCGATCGCACGCGGATGACCAGCTGGCTGCACCGACTCGGTCCGCTCGCCGGCCTCGCGCTGGTGGTGCTCCTGTTCACCGCCCTGCGGCCGGGGCAGTTCGCCACGCCGGGCAACCTCGAGATCATGCTGCTGCAGACGGCGGTGGTGGCCACGGCGGCGCTCGGCATGACCCTGGTGATCGCCAGCGGTGGCATCGACCTCTCAGTGGGCGCGCAGATCGCGCTGGCCACCGTCACGCTGGCGTCGCTTCTAGCGCGGGGCTGGTCGCCCGCCGCGGCGCTCCTGGCGACGGTCGCCGGCGGCATGGCCTGCGGCGGCCTGATCGGCGGGCTGGTCACCGGCCTGCGGCTGCCGCCGTTCATCGTCACGCTCGGCATGTGGGGGGGCCTCCGCGGCCTCGCGAAGGGACTCGCGGGCGAGACGATGGTGGTGGCACCTACCACGTGGCTCAACGACCTGCTCACCGCGCTGCCGCCGGAGCGGCGCTGGCTCCTGGTGCCGGCGGGCGTGTGGCTCACGATCCTGCTCGCGGTGGCGGTGGCCGTGGTCCTGCAGACGACACGGCTCGGCCGCCACATCCTCGCCATCGGCTCGAGCGAGCCGACGGCCCGGCTCTGCGGTGTGGCGGTGGAGCGGACGAAGCTCGTGGTTTACGCGCTGGCCGGGGCGCTCGCGGCCGTGGCGGGCGTGCTCCAATACGCCTACCTCACGGTGGGCGATCCCACCACCGCCCTCGGCATGGAACTCGACGTGATCGCCGCGGTGGTGATCGGCGGGGCGAGCCTGGCCGGCGGCCGGGGCTCGGTGGCCGGCACGCTCGTGGGGGCGCTGATCATGACCGCCGTCGCCAACGGCTGCACGAAGCTCGACCTTCCCAACTGGGTGCAGGAGATCGTGACCGGCGTGATCATCGTGACGGCCGTCGCCCTCGACCGGTTTCGCCGGGCGGACGACTGAGCGATGATGGCAGGAGGCCCCGGCCGCGTGAGCGACGGGAACCCCAGGCCTTCCCGACCCTGCCGAGACCGTGCATGCACATCGTGATCCTCGATGGACTGACCACCAACCCCGGCGACGTCTCCTGGGAGCCGCTCGAGCGGCTGGGGACGCTCACGGTGTTCGACCGCACGTCCCCCGGCGAGGTGGCGGCCCGGGCGGCCGGCGCCGCTGCGGTGCTGACCAACAAGGCGATCGTGGGCCGCGAGCAGATCGCCGCGCTGCCGGACCTGCGCTACATCGGCGTCTTGGCCACGGGGACCAACATCGTGGATCTGGCCGCGGCCAGCGAGCGGGGCATCCCCGTGTGCAACGTGCCGGAGTACAGCACGCCGAACGTGGTGCAGGCCACCTGGGCGCTGATCCTCGAGCTCGCCAACCGGGTGGGGCATCACGACCGCACGGTGCACGAGGGCCGCTGGGCCGCGAGCCACGACTTCTGCTACTGGGACGGCGAGCTCGTGGAACTCGCCGGCCGCACGCTGGGCATCGTGGGCCACGGGCGGATCGGCCGCGGGGTGGCCGCGGTGGGGCGGGCCCTCGGCATGCGGGTGATCCATCACCGGCGGCAGTGCGGCGGCGACCCGGCCTGCGTGGACCTCGACACGCTGTTTCGCGAGAGCGATGTCGTAAGCCTGCACTGCCCGCTCACGCCGGAGACGAAAGGGTTGGTGGATGAGCGTCGGCTCGCCCTGATGAAGCCGACGGCATTTCTCGTGAACACGGCCCGCGGCCCGCTCGTGGACGAGGCGGCGCTCGCGGCGGCGCTCAACGCGGGCCGGATCGCCGGCGCGGGCCTCGACGTGCTCGCGGTCGAGCCACCGCCGCCGTCGAATCCGCTCCTGGCGGCGCGGAACTGCGTGATCACGCCGCACGTAGCCTGGGCGACCCGCGACGCCCGTCGGCGGTTGATCGACGTGACGGCGGCGAACCTGGCGGCCTTCGCCGCGGGCCAGCCCCAGAACGTGGTGAACTGACGGAAGCACGCCGTGGCCGCAGGTTTTCAGAAAGTGGCCGCAGGTTTTCAACCTGCGGAACAGAACATGTGCAGGTTGAAAACCTGCACCCACTTCGGACAACCTGCGGAACAGAACATGTGCAGGTTGAAAACCTGCACCCACTTCGGACAAC
>JBBAVS010000017.1:8086-13757 GCA_040397585.1 Pirellulales bacterium | reverse complement strand
CTGCACCCACTTTCGAGAACCTCCTCCCACTTTGGGCAACGTGCACCCACTTCGGGCAACCTGCACCCACTCCCGAAGAACTCTGCCGCCGCTTATGGCTGCCTCGCCGGATGACCCGCATCCCTCTGTTGGAGTAGGATGACCGCATGACCGACGAGTGGTACTACGCGCGGAAGGGCGAGCGCTTCGGGCCGGTGCCGCTGGCGAAGGTGAAGTCGCTGGCGGACCAGGGCTGGCTGATGCCCGACGACCTCGTCTGGAGGCCGGGCATGGCCGACTGGCGGCCGGCCTTGAGCGTGAAGGGGCTGTTCCGGAGTTCGCTGATCGACTCGCTCGGCTCCACGGTGGACGGCATCGTGCCCAGCCGGCAGGTTTCGTCCGGCAAGGCCGGCCGTGCAGGGGGCGGCGAGACCGCGGCGGAGTCGCTCTTCGACTGGGGCCAGCTCTCGCCCCGGCACCTTGTGGCGGCCTGCGGCGGCTTCATCGCGGCGCTCGGCATCGCATTCACCGCGATCGCCCCGTCGTCGCTGGGGCTGGCGTTCACACTCGGCGGGCTGGCGCTGGGGGCGGCCGGGCTGCACGTGGAACTGGGCCGGCTCGTCGTGCAGTCGCTGGCCAACCTCGCCCAGGCGCGGAGGGAGGCGGCCGAGCGACGGCTGGAGATGCAGCGGCTGGCGGTCGAGCAGAAGAAGCTCGAGGTGGAGGCGGCCCGGCTGGCGGCCGAGCAGGCGGCGCGGGAGCGGCCGGTGGCCCCCGTGCCTCCGCCGGTGCCGGCGGCGATGCCGGTGGAGCCGACGCTGCATCCGGGCCAGCCGCGGCTGGTACCGGCCGAGCACTACGGCCCTGGCGCGCAGGTGACGGTGATCAACCATCCGCCGGTGCAGCGCTGGAGTCCGGCCCTGGCGGCGGTTCTCAGCGTGCTGGTGCCGGGGCTGGGCCAGGCCTACAAGGGGCAGGTGCTCAACGGCATCGTCTGGTTCTTTCTCGTCGGCGTCGGCTATCTGGCCCTGATCCTGCCGGGCCTTCTGTTGCACTTCTTCTGCATCGTGGGAGCGGCGAGCGGCAATCCCTGGACGCCGGGCCGCACCGAGGTGGTGCGACGCTAGGCCCGGAAAGTGGGTGCAGGTTTTCAACCTGCACAGGAAGCGCACCGGACGTCGGGTTCCGCAGGTTAAAAACCTGCGGCCACTTCTAAAAACCTGGGGCCACTTTGGAGTGTCGGTGCCGGGTTCCGCAGGTTGAAAACCTGCGGCCACTTTCAGTAACCTGCGGCCACTTTGAAAAATCTGTGGCTGCTTCGGGAGAACGCATGAACGTCGAACGCGTGAAGTATGTGATCTGGGCCGCTGACATGGATCGGGCCGTGCGGTTCTGGTGCGACACGTTCAACGGCCGGATCCTCAAGCACAACTCCGTGATCGCCGAGGTGGAGATCGCCGGGGCCGTGATCGGCATTCATTCCGGCGGCGAAGGCAAGCGCACCTGGACCGGCATCAGCCTCCAGGTGGCCGACGTGATCGCCGGCGGGCAGGCGGTGAAGGCCGCCGGCGGCGTGCTCACGAAGGAGCCCGAGCCGGAGAACGGCGAGCCGCCCCACCTCGCCATGTGCATCGACACGGACGGCAACGAGTTCATGCTCACCCGCAAACGCGGCTAACAAAGACGAGGCCTGTGCATGAAACGCTGGAACCATATCGGCCTCGCCGCGGGGAGTGCGCTGCTCGCCTGCGTGATCGCCGTGCAGGCGGCGGCCGCCGACCCGGCCGACGTCGACCCGGGCGCCATCAAGAACCTCGAGGCCGCCTACCCGAAGGCCCCCGAGGGCATGACCCGGAAGGTGATCCTCCTGCCCCACAAGGAACGTGGCGAGGAGGACGACTTCCAGGTCGAGATCGTCGTCGGCAAGTCGATCGTCACCGACGGCATCAACACCTACGGCTTCGGCGGCGACCTCCGCGAGGTCGACATCCCCGGCTGGGGGTTCTCGTATTGGCAGGCCGAGGGGAAGTTCGACGCGCCGATGCAGACACTGATCGGCGGCGCGGGCACCGCCACCCCGAAGTTCGTGGCCGGGCCGCGCCGGCTCGTCCGCTACAACAGCCGCCTGCCGCTCGTGGTGATGGTTCCCGAGGGCTGCGAGGTGCGGTGGCGGACGTGGAAGGCCGCCGAGGGCTTCGCCCCCGCCGACGAGCGGTAGCCAGCAGCGCGTGCCGGCCGGGCGTGTCGTGAGGCCGGATATACTTTCCGGCATGTGGCTGTTGATTCAAGAACGTGACCGTCGCCGGCGGCAGGAGGCAGTCCTGGCCGACCGCACCCGCGGGCTTCTCCGCGGGGCTCTCGCTCGGCATGTGCCGGGGACGCCGGTGTGGGTGTACGGATCGCTCGTCAACGCGGGCCGATTTCACGAGTGGTCCGATGTCGACATCGCCGTCGAGTCGTTGCCCCAGGGCATGACCCTCGAATACCTCCAGAGCCTGCTGTCTGCGGAGGTGGGCCGCGAGGTCGATGTCTGCCGCCTCGATCGCACCCGGCTGCGGTCCGTCATCGAGCGGGAGGGCGAGCGATGGATCGGATAGCCCTCCAGATCCTCGAAGATGGCTGGGAGCAGGATGCCCGCGTGATGCGGCGTGCAGCCATGATCCTGGAGTCGCGGCTGCACGAGTCGGCCGAGAGCCGGTGGGCTGCCGCGGCTTTTGAGATCAACCGCATCTCCAACATTCTGGAGAAGGCCTTCGAGCGTCTCTGCGAGACGTTCGAGAACCACCTGGTGAAGACCGGGCGGTATCACGACACGTTGATCGAGCGGATGACGCTCGACCTGAAGGGCATTCGGCCCGCGTTTCTTCCGGCCGACGCGGTCAGGGACGTTCGCGAACTCAAGGGCTTCCGCCACCTGTTTCGCCACGCCTACGACCTCGACCTCGACCCGACGCGAGTCGCCGCCGCCGCCGACAACGCGGCCCGCTGCGTGACGCGGTTCGATGGATGGTGTAAGGAGTTTCTGGCGACGGTCCGCGAGCGGTATCGGGACGAACTGGATTCCTGAGCCGAGGTGCGGGCACGCTCTGAGCCGTGCACCCGTCGATGCGGTCAGCGGCCGTCGTCTGCCGCGGCCCGCTTCCACACGGTCTTGCCGTCCTTGATCGTCTGCTCCACGCGGATCGTCTGGAGCGTGGCCGGAGGCACCGTCAGCGGGTTGGCGGAGAGCACCACGAGGTCGGCCCGCTTGCCTACCTCGATCGAGCCCTTCTTCTGCTCCTCGCCGTACATCCGGGCACCGTCGATCGTGATCGCCTCCAGCGCCTCAAGCGGCGTGATCCGCTCGTCGGCACCGATCGTCTGGCCCGACCTCGAGATCCGGTTGACCGCCGTGTGCATCGTGAAGATCTGGTCAAGCGGCGCCACGTTGAAGTCGGTGTGGTTCGCGGGCTGGATGCCCAACTTCCGCGCTGCCTTCATCGGGCTGATGAAGTCGGCCTGGGCGCGGCCGCGGTTGGCCACGTGCGTGTCGCCGAAATAGAAGCAGTGGAGCGTGAAGAACGAGGGGGTGATCTTCCAGGCCGCATACTTCGCCAGCTGGTCCGGGCGGATGAACTGCGAATGAACGCCCACCGTGCCGCGGGACTTCGCGGGATCTTCGCCCGAGGCGAACCGATGGGCTTCCAGGAGCGCGTCGATCGCGGCGTCGCCGTTGCAGTGAACGAAGAGCGTCGCGCCGCCGTCGTAGACTTTCTTCACCCACTCGTTGAGCGTCGCCTGTGGAAACGACAGCTCACCCCGCCACGCCTTCTGCCCGGCGGGTCCATCGACCAGGTAGGGCGTGGTGAAGGCGGCGGTGCGGCCCTGCGGCGAGCCGTCGGCCACGATCTTCACGCCGCCGATCCGCAGCCGGTGGCGATACTCGGGCTCGTTGGCCGGCGGCTTCCCGCCGAACACCTCGTCGATTTCCGTGATGAACGGAAGCGCCACCACGTCGAGCTTGAGATCGCCCCGGTCGGCCAGAATGCGCAGCAGATCGAGCTGGTGCTTCATCGTGGCCCCTTCCTGGGCCGTGGTGATGCCGCTCTGCAGGTAGAGGTCTTGCCCGGCCTCGAGCAAATCGAGCGTCTCGTCGTCGCCGGGGCCAGGCACCTTCGCGAAGATCGGCAGGAAGGCAGTCTCGAAGAGCAGGCCGTCGGGCTCCGTCGAACCCGGCTCGCGGCCGATCACGCCGCCTGCGGGGGTGGGCGTGGCGGCGGTGATGCCGTAGGTGGCCAGAGCCTTCGAGTTGAGCATCGCCCCGTGGCCCGACACGTGCACGATGATCACGGGATTGTCGGGGAAGGCGGCGTCGAGCTCCTGCTTCGTGGGCGGCCGCCGCTCGGCGAGCAGATCGGGATCGTAGCCGAATCCCATCACGAACTTGCCGGGGCCGAGCTTTCTCCGGGCCTGCACTACCTTCAGCGCGGCGATCACGTCGGCCACGCTGCAGCACGGGCCGGCCGGCGGCGACGCGCAGAGGGCCTGCGTCTGCACGTCGACGAGCGAGCAGAAATGGCTGTGACCGTCGATGAAGCCGGGCACGAGCGTCTTACCGCCGAGGTCGATGACCTCGGTGGCGTCGCCCTTGTGCTGCATGACGTCGGCCGTGCTTCCGACCGCCACGATCGTGCCGCCGGCGATGGCCACCGCCTCGGCCGTCGGCTGCGCCGCATGCACCGTGACGATCGGGCCGCCGTGGATGATCCGCTCGGCCGGAGCGGCTGCGGCGAGGCTGACGGCGGCAGGGATCGTGACGAGGACGGCGACACAGGCGGCAGGCAGGCGGACAGGCATGGCAGGCTCCTCGAGACGTGTGCAGCGGGCCGGCCGCACGCTGGAAAAGTGTAGCGAACCTGACGGCTGGCGGGCCCGCAGCGGGCGGGCGTCGAGATGCGCGGATGCTCCGGCGGCGTTACGCGGTGCCGAGGCGAGTCGCCGCGTTGGGGACGCCGGGTCGATGCACCCTGGTGGGAATGGAGTCCCGCGGGCGGAGGTGCATGATGCGCGTGGTTGCGGCTGGCGTGCTGGCAGTGGCGCTGCTCACGGCCGGCGTCGGTGCCGCGGAACCGGCGGTGATCGACCTCTCGTCGCTCGACGACGTGGTCGCCGCTCGGCAGCCCGCAGCCTCGGCCTGGGACGACGTGTCGATCCAGCCGGTCGCCGCCATGCGGGACGACGAGCCGCGGTTTTACGTGACCGGCCTGCTCGGCGAATCGTTTGCCACGCTGGCGGATCCCGTCTACCGCGACCTGCTGGAACGGGGGGCGATCAATCGATCGGTGCTCACCACCGGGGGCGCGGCGGGCCTCGCCTTTGAGCGGGACAACGGCCGCCTGCGGGTCGAGGTGGAAGGGCGGGGCCGCGACGACGTCACGGCCCGCTTCAACCAGACGCTCCCGCCGTCCCTGACGGCGGCATTCAACTGGGCAGCGGCCGACGGCTGGTCAGCGATGTTCAACGTGTGGCGCGACTACTCGGTGAGCGAGCAGGTCGATCTCTACCTCGGCGGCGGCGTGGGCGGCGGTGGCTATCGCTACAGCCTGGCCGGCGACCTCGGGGTGCCGGGCTTCGGCTTCGGCTTCGCGTCGAACGCGCAGATCGCCTCGTTCGCGTGGCAGGCGGGCGGCGGCGTGATCTGGAACGTGAGCGA
>JBBAVS010000017.1:0-7986 GCA_040397585.1 Pirellulales bacterium | reverse complement strand
GAGGCCCGGCGGCGGCAGTTCGCCCGGCTGCTCGAGTGGTGCGCGCGGCAGCGCAAGGGCTTCCAGATCGTTGCCGACGAGAACCTCGAGCGGCTCACGAAGTCGATCCACCACGAGGGTGTGGCGATCCTCGCGGCGGCCGTGCCCCGGTGGACGCTCGACGAGCTGCTGACACGCGTGGCCACGAGTGCCACGCCCGGCCCGCTCGTCTACCTCGACGGTGTGCAGAACCCGCACAACCTCGGCTCGATCCTCCGCACGGCCGCCCACTTCGGCGCGGCGGCGATCGTGGGCCGGGCGGGTGAACTGCCGCCGCTGTCGCCCGCGGCGGTGCGGGTGGCCGAGGGGGCCGCGGAACACGTGCCGGTGTGCGACCTCGCCGACCCCGTCGCCGACCTCCGGCGGCTGGCGACGTCGGGCTTTCGGATCGTGGCCACGTCGAGCCATCGAGGCAAGCCGCTCGCCGACGTGCCGCTCGGCGGCCGGGTGGTGATCGTGCTCGGCAGCGAAGGGGAGGGCGTGTCGCGGCCGATCGAGGCGCTGGCGGCGGAGTGCGTGCAGATCCCCGGCACGGGGGCCATCGAAAGCCTCAACGTGGGCGTGGCCTGCGGCGTGGCCCTCGCCGAAGCGTGGCGGCAACGGCACGGCCGCGCCGTCAGCGGTAGGTGAGCCAGGCCGTCGCGGTGCAGTCGCGGTCGGCGACCACGCGAAGCCAGCGGGCCTGCACCTCGGCCGGAAACAGCAGTTCCCGGCCCGCGTCGCCCGGCGGCACCTCGACCTGCTCGTGCAGCACCCAGAGGCCGGTGCCAGTGAGATCGAGCTCCACTCGGACGGTCACCGGGGCCGTCTCGCGGTGCGTGAGCCTGAGCCGTCGGTCGTCGTAGCCCCAGAACAGATAGGGGTCGCTCGGCTCGCCGGCCTTCACCGCCGCATCGAGCCACGGGCCGCCTTCGCCCCGCGGCTTGCCGAGCCGCCAGAGGTCGTCGATCGCGCCCGCCCAGACGGCGGCCGCGCCGTCGGCACTGCGGACCACATGGGGGCCGTTCGCCGCCGCCGCCTCGAGCCCCGTCATCACGAGCATTCCCTTGAACGACGTGTAGTCGGCGATCGCGAAGGGATGCGAGGCGATCGGGCGGATCACCGCGAAGCCGTTGGCATTCTCGGCGGGGAGCTCGAAGAACGTGCCGCCCGCGTGGAACAGGTCGCGTTCCGTGGCCACCTCGCGGCAGAGCCGCAGGCGACCTGCCCGGGTGTCGGCGTCGAGTGCGGCGCCGTGCTTGGGCAGCCGCCAGCGGCGGCCACGGTCGTCGGTCACGGCCACGCCGGCCTCGTCCACCGTAGCCACGTCCTTCGGCACCGCGACCTTCGTGCGGACGAGGTCGGCGACGGCGGCGTCGTCGCGCCGCACGAGCCGCAGGGCATCTCGTCCACGGGCTTCGGGATCGACCTCCAGCACGTGGAGCCCGGTGGCCGACGCGAGCGACAGCGTGCCGTCGCCCGCGCTGCCGGCATGCAAGAGGCCGCGAAGGGCGCCATCGTCTCCGGCGGCGGCGAAGCCCGCGAACAGCGGATCGGGCTGGGCACCGCGGTCGTCGCGGGCGGCGACCGTGACGACCACGCTCACGTCGCGGCCCGCCGTGGCCGCCGCGACCCAGAGCCATTCGAGATCCCGGGGGAGCGATCGCCGGACGCTGCTACCGGCGGGGACGACCACGTCGCCAAGCTCGCTCGTGAAGCGGACCTCGGCGTCGCCGCCGTTCACGAACCACGCGCTGCCCTGCTCCCAGCCGGCCACGAGCATCGGCTCCGCCGCGGCGCTTTCGGCGACGTCGTCGTGCAGCCACACCGCGCCCGTCGCGTGCGGCGGGCCGAGGCGGTCGGGCAGGGCGGGGGAGGTGAACCAGAGGTTCGAGTTCGACCGCTTCGGCCCCGCGATCTCCCCTTTCACGCGGCGCTTGTTCTTGAAGTCGCTCGCGGCGGAGTCGTCGCAGCCGAACACGAGGTCGTCGCCCCAGCGGCAGAAGTCGCCGATCACCTTGAGATAAGCCGACCGGGGCCGGATGCCCTGGGGACGCGCGGCCGAGAACTCCCGCGGGAACCGCCAGAAGGCTCCGTGCATCGTCATCAGCAAGTCGCCATCGCCCACCTCCCGGATCCGAGGCCATTCGGTGTTCCAGCCGTGGGCACCGTCGTAGGAATGGCTCACCTTTGGCAGGCGGAAGGAGTGCCACGTGCCGCTCTCGAGCACCATGAGGATCAGCGACCGCGCATCCCAGCCGATGCTCCACACCGGATCCGTGTCGGGATGCGGGCTGCCCATGATCCCGCCGGGGCCGGTTACCTCCGTGAACTGGTTGCGGCGGACGAGCGTCCAGTCGTCGCCGGGCGTGCGCCACTCCGCGAGGGCGCCGCTCGGCGTGGTCGGGTCGCCGAGCACGGCCTGAGCCGCGGCGGCGCGGTCGCCGTTGTTGGCATAGACCACGCGGCCCTGCCCCGAGTAGCAGCCCTTGCCGTGGTAGCCCGGAAGCTTCGAGACCAGGCTCCCGTAGGTGTCGGCCGCGGCCGGTTTCGGGGCAGGCAGGTTGCCATCGCGGATCAGCGGCACGACGTCGAGCGAGCGGACATCGACCTCGTAGAGCCCCTCCTCCATCGTGGCGACGTACACCTTGCTGGCCGGGTCGGTGAGGTGCCGGGCCACACCCGTGAGGCGGCCCGGCATCCGGTCATAGGGAATCGTGCGCACGTTTCCCTGCTCGTCGATCACGTGCGGCCCGATGAAGAGCTGCTGCGACTCCCGGTGGACCATGCGGCTGGCGGGGGTGCCGCCGATGCTCTCGGGGCGGACGGTCCTCCGGAGGTCGGGGGCGATCTCGTAGAGCTTGTCGGACGAGCCCTTGGGCAGGTGCGGGCCGTAGGTCACCACCCAGAGCCGGCCGGCCCAGGGAACGACCGCCCCGGTGCCGCATTCCCCCTCCGCATTCTCCATCGCGAGGTGGGGGTGGATGCCGGAGATCCCGTCGGCGGCACGGTTTGCCGGGGAATCGGCCGCGACCGCGACGAACGGCAGGGCCGCCACCGCCCACATGGCCCAGGCAAGCCTTGGCAGGCTGGGCCGCGATTCGGGGCGTGGTCCACGGGGTTCGCGCTGGTCGCCGGGCACGGTTCGGTCTCGCGTTGACGGCCGCTGGACGGTTTCGGTAACGCTGACTACTCTAAAGGAGCGAAAGGCTTCTGCCACCGGTTCTGGACGGTGGCGGGAGCAGCCGAACCCTCGGACTTTCGCACCGTGTTTTTGTCGCTCCCTCCTTTCCGCGACCGCGATCCAGATTCTTTCCATCCGCTCGTGCCAGAGGCTGGGCACGGCGGATCGCGTCCTGCACCGTCCGACGGTGATCCCACCCAGTTTCCGGAGGACACTCGCCATGGGTTCCCGGCCCGTTGATCCCGCCTTGCGGAGGAGCCAGTTTCTGGCCGCCGCGTTCGAGTGGGCGCTGTCGATCGCCACCGTGGCCGGCCTCGCCTTCGTGGGCTGGCTCGGTCACTCCACCCACTGGACCTTCGGACTCGGGCAGCACGACGATGGCCACGGCCACGCGGCGGCCGAGCCCGCGGCGCAGGAAAGCACGGCGGCGAGGTCCGACCTGATCGAGTTCCCGTCGGCAGGGGCTCTGCAGCGGGCGGGCATCGAGATCGAGCCGGTGGAGCGGCGGCCGATCGTCGACCGCGTGACCGCCCACGGTGTCGTTCGTTACGACGAGCGGCACATCGCCCAACTCTCGACGCGGGTGCCGGGGAGCATCTGGCGGGTGGAGAAGCACCTCGGCGATCAGGTCTCCCGTGGGGATGTCCTCCTGGTGGTCGAGAGCAGCGACGTTGGCCGACTCAAGGCGGAGTTTCTCAATGCGTTGGTCGCCTACGAGACGCGGCGGGTGCAGCTCACGATCCTCGAGGAGGTGAAGGGTGTGGTGATGGGCCGGCAAATCCGCGAGGCCTCGGCCGCCCTCCGCGCCGCCCGGATCGACCTCTTCAACGCGGAGCAGGCGCTCGTCAACCTCGGCTACGAGCTGTCGATCGCCGAGTATGAGCCGCTCGACGACGACACCCGCGCCTCCCGGATCCGCACGCTCGGCGTCCCGCCGGAGCTGCTCGCGGACGTGCCTCCCGACGCCGTCACCTCAAACCTCCTCCCGCTGCGGGCGCCCTTCGCCGGCGTGGTCACCGGACGCGAGGTCGTGGTGGGTGAACTCGTGGATGAGGGCAAGCCGATCTTCGAGGTCGCCGACGTGTCCACGATGTGGGTGGCGCTCGCCGTGTCGAAGGAAGACGCCTCCCGCGTGGCGATCGGCCAGCCCGTGCGGTTCCGTCCCGACGGCGCCGATGTCGAGTTCGAGAGCCGCGTCACCTGGATCGGCACCGCCGTGGACGACACCACCCGCACGCTCGAGGTGCGGACGGAGATCCCGGGCGACGGCCCGGTCGCGCTCCGCGCCAACACCTTCGGCATGGGTTCGATCGAGGTGGGCCGTGTGGAAGCGGCGGTGGTCGTGCCCTCCACGAGCGTGCAGTGGGACGGTGCCCGCTGGGTGGTGTTCGTGCCCGTGGGAGACTCGTCGTTCGCGGCCCGGCAGGTCGAGCCCGGTCTGCGGGCGGGTGGTCATCTGGAGATTCGCGGCGGTTTCGCCGGCGATGCGCCTACCCACGTGGTGACCACGGGGAGCCACCTGCTCAAGAGCAAGATCCTGCTCGACAGAATGGAATCTGGGGAGCTGTAGCCTCGGGGCGTTGCGATTCCATGCTCGAACGGATCATCGACTGGTCGCTCTCTCACCGGCTCGCCGTGTTGGCAGGCGCGGCGGCGGTCTGCCTGGCGGGCTACGTGTCGGTGGGCGGGCTGGTGATCGATGCCTTTCCCGACACGACGCCGGTGCAGGTGCAGATCAACACCGTGACGCCGGGCATGGTCGCCGAGGAGGTCGAGCGGCAGATCACCTTCCCGGTCGAACTGGCGATGGGCGGCATGCCGGGGCTCGAGGATATCCGCAGCGCCAGCATGTTCGGGCTGTCGGTCGTGATCGTGACGTTTCGCGACGGCACCAACATCTACTTCGCCCGCCAGCTGATCAACGAGCGGCTCGGAACCGTCACCGTCCCGTCCGGCGTCGAACGTCCTGAGATGGGGCCCGTCTCGACGGGGCTCGGCGAGGTGTTCCACTACCTGCTCGTGCCGCGGGGGATGAATCTCACCGACGCCAAGACCTACCAGGAGTGGACGCTCAAGCCGGCCCTGAAGAGCGTGCCCGGCACGGCCGAGATCAACGCCTGGGGCGGCCTCAACAAGCAGTATCAGGTGCGGGTCGATCCCACGCTTCTGCGGAAGTATGACCTGGCGCTCGAGCAGGTCGTGGCGGCCGTGCCGCGGAACAACTTCAATGTCGGGGGCGGCTCGATCGGCCGGGCGGGCGACTCGGTGCTGGTGTACGGCGTGGGCCGCACCGTCACCACCGACGAGATCGCCCGAATCGTGATCGCGTCGCGGGACGGCGTGCCGATCCGCATCAAGGACATCGGCGAGGTCGTCATCGGCCACGAGATTCGCAAGGGGGCCGTGACCGCGGACGGTCAGGGGGAGGTGGTGCTCGGCCTCGGGTTCATGCTGATGGGCGAGAACAGCTACGCGGTCACGGCGCGGCTGCGGGAACGGTTCGACAAGCTCCAGCAGAACCTCCCGGAGGGGCTGGAGGCGAAGGTGGTCTACGACCGCACGACCCTTGTGGACCGGGTGATCGCGACGGTCCGGCAGAACCTGCTCGAGGGCGCCTTCCTCGTCGTGCTGATCCTCTACATGATGCTCGGCAACCTGCGGGCGGGGCTGGTGGCGGCGACCGCCATCCCGCTGTCGATGATGTTCGGCTTCATCGGCATGCGGCAGGCGGGGATCGCGGCCAGCCTGCTCTCGCTCGGGGCCATCGACTTCGGCATCGTCGTCGACTCGTCGGTGGTGGTGATCGAGAGCATCCTGGAAAAGATCGCCCATCACCCGGGGGCGTCCGGAGCGGCCCGCCTGAAGCTCATCCGCGAGGCGACCAACGCGGTCAAGAAGCCGGCCTGCTTCGGCCAGCTGATCATCATGATCGTCTACATTCCGATCCTGACGCTGGAGGGGGTGGAGGGCAAGATGTTCCGGCCGATGGCGCTGACGGTCGTGTTCATCCTGATCGGCTCGCTGATCCTGTCCTTGACCGTGGTGCCCGTGCTCTCCAGCTTCTTTCTGCCGCGGCGGGTCGATTCCCACGACGTGCTCCTCGTGCGGGCCGCCCGCTGGCTCTACCGACCGGTGCTCCAGGCGAGCCTGGCGGCAAGGTGGCTGGTGGTCTGTGTGGCGGTCGGGCTGCTGGGCATCACGGGCCTCCGGGCCATGTCGCTCGGCACGGAGTTCGTGCCCAAGCTCTCCGAGGGCGACATCGTGCTCGGCATCATGCGGGCGCCCGGGACCAGCCTCGAGGAGTCGTGCCGCATGAACACGCGGATCGAACGGATGCTGCTCGACGACTTTCCGGACGAGATCGCCCACGTCTGGAGCCGGACCGGCACGCCGGAAGTGGCCACCGACGCCGGGGCGCTGGAGGCGACCGACATGTTCATCGCGCTCAAGCCCCGGCCGGAGTGGACGAAGTCCCGCACGCAGGCCGCGCTCGTCGAGATCATGAGCCGCACGGTCGAGGAGATTCCCGGCCAGATCGTCTGGTTCACTCAGCCGATCGAGCAGCGGATCAACGAGATGGTTTCCGGCGTCCGCGCCGACATCGCGGTGAAGGTGTTCGGCGACAATCTCGACCAGCTCGTGCCCAAGGCCAACGAGGTCGCGGCTGCGATCCGCGGGGTGCCCGGCGCGGCGGACGTGGCGGTGGAGCAGGTGGCCGGCCAGCCGATCCTGCGGATCGCGGTCCGGCAGGAAGACATCGCCCGCTATGGCATCGAGGCCCACGACGTACTCGAGGTGGTCGAGAGCATCGGGGGCAAGGCGGTGGGCGAGGTGGTGGAAGGGCAGGTGCGGTTCCCGATCGTCGTCCGTCTGCCTGAGGGACTGCGGACGGGGCCGGAGGAGATCGCCGCCATCCCGATTCGCGGTCCGGCGGGCGAGAGCGTGCCCCTCAGCCGGATCGCCGACGTCACCACGATCGCGGGCCCGAAGTTCGTCACCCGCGAGTGGAGCCAGCGGCGGGTGGTGGTGCAGTGCAACGTCCGCGGCCGTGACGTGGGCGGTTTCGTGGCCGAGGCCCGTGAACGGATCGCCGCGACGGTCGATCTGCCGGCGGCCACGTATCGGGTCGAATGGGGTGGCCAGTTCGAGAACATGCAGCGGGCCCAGAAGCGGCTGACGATCGTCGTGCCGCTGGCGCTGCTCCTGATCGTGGCCCTGCTCTACGTGACCTACCGCAACGTGGCCGACACGCTGCTGTTGTTCGTGAGCGTGCCGTTCGCCTGCGTGGGGGGGATCTGGGCGCTGGCTTTCCGGGAGATGCCGCTCTCGATCTCCGCCGCGGTCGGCTTCATCACGCTCTCGGGCGTGTCGGTGCTCAACGGGATGGTGCTGGCCAGCGCCCTCCGCGAGCGGCTCGCCCGCGGCACCTCGCGGGACGTCGCCATCGAGGAGACGGCGTCGGCCTCGCTGCGGACGATCATCATGACCGCGCTCGTCGCCAGCCTGGGCTTCATCCCGATGGCGATCAGCGAGGGCACCGGGGCGGAGGTGCAGCGGCCGCTGGCCACGGTCGTGATCGGCGGCGTGATCACGAGCACGCTGTTCACGCTGTTCGTGCTGCCGGCGCTCTACCGGCTGGTGCTCAGGGTGTCACCGGCGGTCAGGCCGGGCAACGACTGAGCGGTTTACGAGTGCGTGCCGGTTTCCGGAAGTGGGTGCCGGTTTTCGAAAGTGGGTGCAGGTTTTCAGAAGTGGGTGCAGGTTTTCAGAAGTGGGTGCAGGTT
>JBBAVS010000016.1:5610-45682 GCA_040397585.1 Pirellulales bacterium | reverse complement strand
GCTCACCCCCCGCGGGGGAGGATCTCGAGCAGCACGCTCTCGTGGTCGCGGCCCTGGATCGGCCAGGATGCGATGCGGCGGATCGTGACCCGCTTGGTCAGGCCCCGGAAGCGGGCGTCGTCGCGCTCCTCCTCCCACCGCGGCCCCTTCACCACGAGCAGGCGACCGTAGCTGCCCGCGACGGGATCGAACCAGCCGAGGAGCTTTCCCAGCGGGGCGACGGCGCGGACGACGAGCGTGTCGAAGCGGTCCGCCCCGGCCGGCCGCGAGGCCACGAGCGCCTGGGCGGCGGCCGCATGCACCGGGATCGCGAGGCCGGTCTCGCGGACGATCTCGCCGACGGCCCGGGCCTTCTTCGCCACGCTGTCGCAGAGTTCGACCCGCAGATCGGGCCGGAGGATCGCGAGGATCACGCCCGGCACGCCCCCGCCGGTGCCCACGTCGAGCACCCGCTCGCCGTGGGCCAGGTGCGGGGCGAGGGCCGCCGCGTCGGCCACGTCGCGGCTGACGAACGCCTCCGCATCGAGGTGCCGGGTGAGATTCAGCCGCTCGTTCCACGCCCAGAGGCTGGCCGCATACGCGGCCAGCCTCTGCGTGGCTTCGGGGGGGACGACCAGCCCCAGCCGATCGCACTCCGCCGCGATCGACGCTGCGAGATCGTCGCTCACTTGATGAACAGCATCTCGCGGTAGGTCGGCAGCGGCCAGAGATCGTCCGGGAGGAGGACCTCGATCTGGTCGGCCGTCTCCCGGAGGGCCGCCATCGCCGGGATCACGTCGCCGTAGAAGTGAGTCACCTCGGCCCGCAGGTCACCGCCGCCATGGTGGCCGAGCGCCTTCTCGAGGGCCTCGATCCGGGTCTCGAACTCGCCGACGAGCTTCGTGAGCTTGTCGAGCGTGCCCATGTGGGGCGTATTGCCCAGGCCCTTGAGCTTGGTGGCGATGTCCACGAGCTCGCCCTGGTAGCGGTAGCCGGCCGGCAGGATCATCGTCTTGGCGATCTGCAGGGCGGCCTGAGCCTCGGTGTTGATGTCCTTGCAGTACCGCTCCATGTAGATCTCGTAGCGGCTCTGCATCTCCCGCTTCGAGAGCACGCCGTACTTCTCGAAGATCTCCAGATTCTTCGGGGCCACGAGCTGGTCGAGGGCCTCGGGCGTGGCGCGGTGGTTGGGCAGTCCACGCTTGCCGGCTTCCTCGTGCCACTCCTGCGAGTAGCCGTTGCCGTTGAAGATCACCGCCTTGTGCTCGGAGATGATCTTCTGGAGCAGTTTCTCCACCGCCCCGGCGAGCTTCGCCTGATCGCCGCCGGTGGCCTTCTCCAGCTCGGTGGCGATGAAGTCGAGGCTCTCGGACATGATCGTGTTCAGGGCCACGAGCGGGCCGGCGATCGACTGGCTGGAGCCGACCGCGCGGAACTCGAACTTGTTGCCGGTGAAGGCGAACGGGCTCGTCCGGTTGCGGTCGCCGGCGTGCTTGGGTAGCGGCGGCAACGTGTCGACGCCGACCGTCAGCGTGCCTGTGCTCTTGGAGCTGGTCGCCTTGCCGTTCTCGATCTGCTCGAACACATCGGCGAGTTGTTCGCCGAGGAAGATCGAGATGATCGCCGGGGGCGCCTCGTTGGCGCCGAGCCGGTGGTCGTTGCCGCTGGAGGCCACCACGGCGCGGAGCATGTCGCCATGCTTGTGGACCGCGCGGATCACCGCCGCACAGAACACGAGGAACTGCATGTTGGCGTGCGGCGTCTCGCCGGGCTCGAGGAGGTTGCCGAGCTTGCAGCCGAGCGACCAGTTGACGTGCTTGCCGGAGCCGTTGATGCCCGCGAACGGCTTCTCGTGCAGGAGACAGGCCATGCCGTACTTCTGGGCCACCCGCGTCAGCGTCTGCATGATCGCCTGCTGGTGGTCGGTGGCGATGTTGGCGTTCTCGTAGATCGGGGCGATCTCGTACTGGCTGGGGGCCACCTCGTTGTGCCGCGTCTTCACGGGCACGCCGAGCTTGTAGAGCTCCCGCTCCCCATCCATCATGCAGGCCAGCACCCGCTCGGGGATCGCCCCGAAGTACTGGTCCTCGAACTCCTGGCCCTTCGGCGGCTTGGCCCCGAAGAGCGTGCGGCCGGTCATCGTCAGGTCGGGCCGCGCGAAGAAGAAGTTACGGTCGATCAGGAAGTACTCCTGCTCGGGACCGGCCGACGCGGTCACCTGGCCCACGTCCTTGTGGCCGAAGAGCGCCAGCACGCGGCGGGCCTGCTTGTCCACCGCCTGCATGCTCCGCAGCAGCGGCGTCTTCTTGTCGAGCGCCTCGCCCGTCCACGAGCAGAAGGCGGTGGGGATGCAGAGCGTGGTGCCGTTGGGGTTGTCGAGGATGTAGGCGGGGCTCGTCGGGTCCCACGCGGTGTAGCCGCGGGCCTCGAAGGTGGCCCGCAGGCCGCCCGACGGGAAGCTCGACGCGTCGGGCTCGCCCTGAATCAGCTCCTTGCCGGAGAACTCGGCGATCGCGTCACCGTCACCGGTCGGTGTCAGGAAGCTGTCGTGCTTCTCGGCGGTCAGGCCGGTGAGCGGATAGAAGACGTGGGCATAGTGCGTGGCCCCCTTCTCGATCGCCCAGTCCTTCATCGCCAGCGCCACCGCGTCGGCGATGCCCGGATCGATCGGCTTGCCCTGCTTGATCGTGGCCTGGAGGGCCTTGTACACGCTCTTCGGCAGGCGGTCCTTCATCACGGCGTCGCTGAACACGTTCGCGCCGAAGATCTCGCTGGTCGGAGTCTCGCGGAAGTTCCAGGCCTGGCCGGTGGGCTTGTAGTTGTTGATGGCGGCGATGGCGCTCGAGCGGGCGGTGGTCATGAAATGTCCTTCTCGGGAAATGGGGGAGGGTGCGGGGCACTTCCGGCTGCGGGTCTGGCAACGCCGAAACACAATAGAAGACCGAGGTCACGCGTGTCCGCTCACACGCGAAACCTGTGGATCAGGTTCAGTCCTTCGCAGCCAGAAGAAGATCAGCGACGGACCTGGTTTCAAGCCAGAGGTCAGACTATCGGCGGTTCGGGCGGTGTTCAAGTCGCGCGAGCCGGCACGCCCGAGTCGTCAGCGGGCGGCCGTGGCCCGGCCCGAGGGCCTGGCGGCCGGGCGGGGAACCGAGCGGCGGGCGACGTCGGCGGCGGCCGTCAGGGCCGCGTCACCCGAGGCGACCGCCATCTGGCCATCCACGGGTCGGGCGGTCGCGTGCACCGCCACGTCGGGCTCCACGCCCACGCCGCTGTAGGGCAGGCCACGCGGCGAGAAGAACTTCGCCGTCGTCAGCCGCATGCCCACGCCGGCGGCGTCCAGCGGGAAGATGCCCTGGATCGAGCCCTTGCCGTAGCTCCGTGTGCCGACGATCGTGCCGCGGCCGTGGTCGCGGATGGCGCCGGCGAAGATCTCGCTCGAGCTCGCGGAGTCGCCGTCGATCACGAGCACCAGCGGCATCCGCCAGGTGCCGGGGCGGCCCGCGGAGTAGTTGAAGTCTTCGTCCGGACTGCGGCCCCGCGTGGCAACCACCAGGCCGCGGTCGAGGAACAGGTCGGCCACGTCCACCGCCGCCGAGAGGAGCCCCCCCGGGTTGCCGCGGAGATCGATCACCAAGGCCCGCATGCCCGAGGCGTCGAGGCGACGCAGCGTGGCTTCGAGTTCCGCGGCGGTGGTCTTCTGAAACGAGGTGAGCTTGAGCGCGGCGATGCCGGCGGTCGCATCGAGCATCCGCACGTCCTCGATGCTTGGCACCTCGACGTGTTCGCGGCGAACCGTCACGGCCCGGGCCGGCGCCGGTGCCCGGAGGATCGCCAGCGTGACGAGCGAGCCCTCGGGACCCTGGAGAAGGTGCGCGGCCTCGTCCACCCCCAGGCCGGCGAGCGAGCGGCCGCCGACGCCCACGAGGTGATCGCCGGCCCGGATGCCGGACCGCTCCGCGGGGCTGCCCGGGATCACGTGGACCACGAGCAGGCCGTCGGCCGCGCTCTTGAGTTCCACCCCGAGGCCGACGAAGTTGCCCTCGATCTGGGCGTAGAGGTCGTCGAGCTGCCCGTTGGTGAGGAAGGCCGAGTATTCGTCGAGCCCGCCGACCGCGGCAGCGCTCATCTCCATCAGCGTCACCGCAGGGGCGATGCCGAGGATCGAGTGGGCGGCGCGGGCGACCCAGGCGGCCACCGCCTCCGCATCCTCCCGGGTGCCGAGCTCGCGACCGGAAACGATCCGCGTCACCTGCTCGCGATACACCCCGGCGCGATCGGGCGTCGCCTGGGCGGCGTGGGCGGCCGCGAACGCCGGCTCCTCGAGGGCGACATCGATGGCCCGGATGCCGCGGTTCACCAGCCGTGCGTAGTCGGGCGCTTCGACGTGGTGCGATCCGATCCGCGACAGCACCTCGCCATAGACCCGCCGGGCGTCGGTCTCGGAGAGGCTGGCGAGCTGGTGGCGGAAGGCGGGTTCGGAGTGCCGCCGGGCGACGTCGCAGTGCAGCTTGGCGAGGTCGTACTGGTGGCGGAGCGGTGGGGCGAGCGTGCCCTTGCGGGCGGACGTCTCGCAGATGCTGACGACGTCGGACCACCGGCCTTGGTGGACGAGCGCCGTCGTCCGGGCTGCCAAGTCCTCGTGCGGCAGCGCGGCGGCGAGCGAAAGGTCGGCCGGCTCGGGCGCCACCGGCGGCCAGGTGGCCGGCTCGGCGGCGAGAGACCATGAGCCGACGGCCAGCAGCGCCGCGAACAGCCAGCCGGCACGAAGGAGCCGACCGAAACCGCGCGACGGCAGGGGGCGGGCGACTGGCACGTGGGCATCCGTTCGCAAATGCCGCGAATGGTCGCGGCGGCCGGCGGTCGATCCATTGACCGCTCGCGATTATGGATCACGAAAACGGGCGGGGCAAAGAATCGGGATGCCCGAAAACCCGCTGCCGTAGCCTGAAAAAGCCTCGCCAGTCGCTCCGACCGTCACCACCGGCACGGCCGACACGTTGGTAGGATGGAGGCGTGACGCCCCAGCCCCCCACGACCGGGTCCGATGGCCGCGACGGCGGGGCTTCCCTGCCCTCCGCCGAGCCGCCGCCCGTCACGCTCGTGCTCCTCGACCGCGTCCGCGACGGCGACGCCGACGCCGTCAACCGACTGCTCGAGCGGCACCGCGCGGCGATCCGCCGGATGATCGACCACCGGATGGATCGGGTGATCGAGCGTCGCGTCGATGCCAGCGACATCGTCCAGGACGTGATGATCGAGGCGAACCGGAGGCTGGCCGACTACCTCGCCAACCCGACGATGCCGTTCCGGCTCTGGCTGCGGCACATGGCCCGCGACCGGCTCATCGACGCGCACAGGCGGCATCGGGTGGCGGCGACACGGAGCCTCGATCGCGAGGTGCCGCTGGCGGCGCACGACGGCGACGGCTCCGCGGCCGACGGGCTCGTCGGCGTGGCCGATCGCGAGCTGACGCCCGCCGCCGCCGCGACCTGGCACGAGCTCGAACGGCGGTTCGCGGCGGCCGTCGAACTGCTCGACGACGGCGACCGGCAGATCGTGCTCCTCCGCCACTTCGAGCATCTGACGACGGCCGAGGCCGCCGAGGTGCTCGGGCTCACGAAGCCGGCGGCGGGCATGCGGTATCTGCGGGCCATGCGCCGGCTCCGCAGCCTGCTCGAAGGGGGCTCGTCGGAGCCCTGATGCCTCCCCGGAGCCGGGGGTGCGCGTATCATGCGCCAGGGGCTTGTGCACCGCCACGCCGCATTTCCACGCCCATGGCCACCCGTTCGCCCGCCATCGATACCGCCCTGCCCCCCGATCGCGAAGAGGTGCTCGCGCACCTCGTCGAGGAGCTTTCCGAATGCGCCGGGCCCGCGGCGCAGCGGCGGCTCGAGGCGATGGCAGCGGCGCATCCCGATCTGGCCGGGCAGCTGCGGGAGCTCTTCGCCACGATGTCGATGGCCGACGCTGTCGCCGTCGAGTCGACGATCATGTTTCGTTCCGAGGGGGGCGGCCGGCGGCGGGCGGGCGATCCGCTCGCGACGTGGGAGGACGACGCGGCCGCGGCGGCCCGGCCCGGCCTGATCGTGCCCGGCGCCACGCCGCTACCGGCCTCGTTCGGCGACTACGAGCTGCTCGAAGAGCTCGGCCGCGGCGGCATGGGGGTGGTGTACCGGGCGCGGCAGCAAAGCCTCGGCCGCACGGTGGCCTTGAAGATGCTGCTGCGACGCGACCTGGCGAGCCCCGCCGACCTCGCGCGGTTTCGCAGCGAGGCCGAGGCTGCGGCCCGCCTCGATCACCCGGGCATCGTGCCGATCTTCGAGGTCGGCGAGCACGACGGCCTGCCCTTCTACAGCATGCGGCTGATCGAGGGCACCACGCTCGCGAAGCGGCTCGCGGCGGGTCCGCTGCCCCCGCGGGAAGCGGCGTCCCTGCTCGCCAAGGTGGCCGACGCGGTGCAGGCCGCGCATGACCGTGGCGTGCTCCACCGCGACCTGAAGCCGTCGAACATCCTCATCGACCAAGCCGGCGAGCCGCTCGTCTCCGACTTCGGCCTCGCCAAGCGGCTCGAAGACTCCGAATCGGTCACGCACACCGGTGCCATCCTCGGCACGCCCTGCTACATGTCGCCCGAGCAGGCCGCCGGGAGCCGGGGCGACGTCGGGCCCGCGAGCGATGTCTGGAGCCTCGGCGCCATCCTCTATCAGACGATCTGCGGCCGGCCGCCTTTCCAGGCGTCCACGCCGATGGACACGCTCCTGGCGGTGCTCGAGGTCGATCCGCCCGCCCCGCGGTCGGTGAGCCCGACGGCCGATCGCGATCTCGAGATGATCGCGCTGAAGAGCCTGCAGAAGCCGCAGGACCTCCGCTACGCCACGGCGGCCGCCCTGGCCTCCGACCTCCGAGCCGCGCTCGCCGGCGAGCCGATCGCGGCCCGTCGGGGCGGGTTGTCCGACGTGGTGGCAAGGCTGTTCCGCGAGACGCACCACGCGGTGGTGCTCGAGAACTGGGGCCTGCTCTGGATGTGGCATTCGGTGGTGGTGCTGGCGCTGTGCTGCATCACCGACGTGCTCGCCTGGCAGGGGATCGTGAGCCGCTGGCCGTATCTCGTGCTCTGGGGGGGCGGGCTCGCGCTCTGGGCGCCGATCTTCTGGGCCCTGCGGCACCGCAATGGCCCCGTCACCGCGGTCGAGCGGCAGATCGCCCATGTCTGGGGCGGCAGCATGATCGCCAGCACCTTCCTGTTCGCGATCGAGCAGCTCCTCGGCCTGCCGGTGCTGACGCTCTCCCCCGTGCTCGCGCTGCTCGCCGGGCTCGTGTTCTTCGCGAAGGCGGGGATCCTCTCCGGCGCGTTCTACGTGCAGGCGGCGGCGCTCTTCGCCACGGCGCTGGTGATGTGCCTCGTGCCCGACTGGCAGCACGTGATCTTCGGGCTGGTGAGCGGCCTGTGCTTCTTCGTGCCGGGCCTCAAGTACTTCCGCCAGCGGAACCGGCCCCAGTGAGAACGCTCCACGTGACCGCGCCGGCGCGGGGCCGCCCGTGCCCCGTCGCCGGACGTTCGCTGCGGGCATCCTGCCCTCCGCTCACTGCGTGTCCGCGGCGCTTCGCCATCCTGGCTCCGCTTGCTCCCACAGCCCGGCTCCCGGGGCACGGGCAGCCCCGCGCCTCACGCAGCCGTCGTTCGGCAGCGTGTATCGTGCGTGCGGTGCTGCTTGGGCTCACTCTGCATGCTTTCGCGACCGCCGGCGACTGGCCGCAGATCCTGGGCCCGGCGCGGAATGGCATCGCGGCCGCCGATGAGCGGCTCGCCGACCGCTGGCCTGAGGGCGGGCCTAGGCAGATCTGGAAGCGGGACGTGGGTGCCGGGGTGGCCGGCGTGGCCGTCGCCGGGGACCGCGTGTTTTTGTTTCATCGCGTGGGCGATCGCGAGCTGCTCGAAGCCCTCGATGTGGCCACGGGGGAGACCGTCTGGAGCGACGGCCACGCCACGTCGTTCGTGCCGCAGGTCGGCGGCAGCGACGGCCCGCTCTGCACCCCGGTCGTCCACGACGGCAGGGTGGTCGTGTTCGGCGCCCAGGGGATGCTCGCCTGCGTCGAGGCGGCCAGCGGCCGGCGGGTCTGGCAGCGGGCCACGCACCGGGAGCTCGACGCGAATGAAGGGTATTTCGGCGCGGGCGCGACGCCGCTGGTGGTCGCGGGCCGGGTGATCGTCAACGTTGGCGGCCGCAAAGGCGACGCCGGGATCGCCGCCTTCGATCTGGCGACGGGCGACACGCTCTGGACCGCGACCCGCGAGGGAGCGAGCTACTCGGCGGCCGTCGCGGTCACGATCGGCGGCGCCGAGCACGTGGTGATGGTCACGCGGCTGGCGTGCCTGCTCCTCGATCCGGCGACGGGCGACGTGCGCTGGTCATTTCCGTTTGGCCAGCGCGGGCCGACCGTGAACGCCGCGTCACCCGTTCTCCCCGGTGACGGCCGGCTGCTCGTGACCGCGGCGTATGGCATCGGCAGCGTCTGCGGCTCGTTCGATGCGACGGCCTTCACGCCGGCTTGGCAGGGCACCGAGTCACTCGCCTCGCAGTATGCCACGCCCGTGCTCGTCGGCGGCATGCTCTACGCCATCGACGGCCGCGACGACGTGCCGCCGGCCGACCTCGTCTGCCTCGATCCGGCGACCGGCCGCGTGGCGTGGCGCGAGCGGGGCTTCGGCTACGGCACGCTGCTCGCCGCCGACGGGAAGCTCGTGCTGGCGAAGACCGACGGCGAGCTCATGCTCGTGCGGCCCGATGCCGCGCGACTCGAGGTGCTCGCGCGGGCGCGGCCCTTCGCGGATGGTCCCCGCGGCGGATCGCTGCGGGCGCTGCCGGCCCTCGCGCGTGGTCGGCTGTATCTGCGGAACGACCGCACGCTCGTGGCGCTCGACGTCAGCCGCTGACGCCGTCGTGCGCCTTGAGCGATTCGGCGCCGAAAGGGAGCGGGAGGAAGTCGGCGAGCCGGAACGCGCCGCGGCCGTCGATCACGATCGCGGTGTCGCCCGTGCCGAACTCGGCGATCACCTGCAGGCAGGCGCCGCAGGGGGCGATCTTGGCGACGAGCGTGCCCGACGAATCGGTGCAGGTCAGCGCGATCCGCACGAGCCGCCGACCTCCGGCCACCACGCCGGCGAAGATCGCCGACCGCTCGCCGCAGATCGTCAGGCCGTAGGAGCCGTTCTCGACGTTGGCGCCGGGATGGATCGCCGCGCCGGTCTCGGCGAACACCGCCGCGGCGCCGACCTTCCAGCCCGAGTACGGGGAGTGGGCATGGCCGCCGGCTGCCCGCGCGGCGGCCAAGAGCATCTCGTCGGACGGGATCGCGGGAGAGGCGGTCATCGGCAACCTTCTGGCAGCAGGGAACGGACCGGGTTGGCCAGGGAGTCTACCGCTGCCCGGCGGCCGCGGTGGAGTCGACACGGCACCTGCCCGTCGTATGATCATGCGGCCGCATCAGCAGGGAACGAAAGGACGAGTCGCATGTCGCGGGTTCAGGTGTCGTCGCATCCGCTCGTGGCGCACCACGTCGTCGCCCTCCGCGACCCGGCCACGAAGCCGCCGGAGTTTCGCCGCACCGTGGGGCAGATCACGCGGCTCCTGGCGGTCGAGGCCACCACGACGGTGCCCACGAAGGACGTCTGCGTGCGCACGCCGCTCGGCGAGGCCAAGGGGCGGCGGATCGCCGAGCGGATCGCGATCGTGCCGATCCTTCGCGCCGGCCTCGGCATGGCCGAGGGCCTGCTCGAGCTCATCCCCGACGCCGAGGTCTGGCACATCGGCCTGTACCGCGACGAGGCCACGCTGCGGCCGCAGGAGTATTACAACAAGCTGCCTGCGAACTGCGGTG
Organism: Pirellulales bacterium; assembly: GCA_040397585.1. Taxonomy (GTDB): domain Bacteria; phylum Planctomycetota; class Planctomycetia; order Pirellulales; family UBA1268; genus QWPN01. Next base: position 35,821 of record JBBAVS010000016.1, on the reverse strand, counting down.
CCTCGATGGCGATCGTGGTCGATCCGATGCTCGCCACGGGCGGGTCTGCGATCCGCACCTGCGAGATCCTCCACGCCGCCGGCATCCCGCGGATCATCTTCCTGGCCCTGATCGCGGCGCCGCAGGGCATCGAGCGGCTCGCCGAGGCGATGCCCCACGTCGCGATCCATGTGGCGGCGCTCGACGAGGGGCTCAACGACGTCGGGTTCATCGTGCCGGGCCTCGGCGACGCGGGCGATCGCCAGTTCGGCACCTCGGCCCAGCACTGACCACTCCACCACGGATCGACCCGCCCGCGGGTCGATCGGCCCCGGGATGCACGCGATGCGAGCCGTCGACCTCATCCGCCGGAAGCGTGACGGCGGCGAGCTCACGGCCGCCGAGATCCGCTTCCTCGTGGGCGGGATCGCCACCCGCGAGGTGCCGGAGTATCAGTGGTCGGCGATGACGATGGCGATCCTCTGGCGGGGCATGACGCCTCGGGAGACCGCCGCGCTCGTCGAGGCGATGCTCCACTCGGGCACCGTCATCGATCTCTCCGACATTCCCGGGCCGAAGGTCGACAAGCACTCGACCGGCGGTGTGGGCGACAAGACGAGCCTGATCCTGGCCCCGATCGCCGCCGCCTGCGGCGTGACGGTGCCGATGGTCTCGGGCCGCGGCCTGGGCCACACCGGCGGCACGCTCGACAAGCTCGAGAGCATCCCTGGCTTTCGCATCGATCTGGATCTGGCCGCCTACCGCCGGGTGGCCCGGGAATGCGGCCTGGTGCTCATCGGCCAGACCGCCGAGATCGCGCCGGCCGACCGGGTGCTCTACGCGCTCCGCGATGCGACCGCCACCGTGGAGAGCATCCCCCTGATCACCGCCTCGATCCTCTCCAAGAAGCTCGCCGAGGGGATCGACGCCCTCGTGCTCGACGTGAAGACCGGCGACGGCGCCTTCATGGCGAAGCGGGAGGACGCCCAGGCCCTCGCCGAGAGCATGACCCGGATCGGCCGCGAGCTCGGCAAGCCGGTGCAGGCCCTGATCACGAGCATGGACGCGCCGCTGGGCCGGGCCGTGGGCAATGCACTCGAGGTCTGGGAGAGCGTCGAGTGCCTGAAGGGCCGCGGCCCCGACGACCTGATGGAAGTGTCGCTGGAACTCGCCGCCGAGATGCTCATCCTCGGTGGCGTGGCGGCGACCCGCGACGAGGCGCTCGTGAAGTGCCGGCGGTCGATCGCCGACGGCTCGGCCCTCGAGCGGTTCCGCAGGGTGGTCGTGGCGCAGGGGGGCGACGGGCGCGTCTGCGACGATCCGCTCGGTGTGTTGCCGAACGCCGCGCACGTGGAGCCCTTCCGAGCCGCGGGGTCGGGCTTCATCGCCGGCATCCGCGCCTGGCCGGTGGGGCAGGCGTCGATGCTCCTGGGGGCGGGCCGGGCCCGCGCCGACTCGACGATCGATCCGGCGGCGGGGATCGTGTTCAAGAAGACGGTCGGTGACGAGGTCCGCGCCGGCGACGTGATCGCGGAGATCCACGTCAACCCGCCGCATGCCGCCGCCCTCCCCGAAGCCCAGGCGATGCTCGCCGACGCGACCACCATCGCCGCGGCCGCTCCGCCGCGAACGCCCCTGATTCTCGAACGGCTCTGAGTCTTTCTCTCCCGGTCGCAGGTGCCGGCCGTTTCTTCAATCCAGTCACGAGGCATCACGATGGGCGATCTCGACCGGTTCCGCGGGCTCCTCGGCGTGGCCGCCATCCTCGGCGCCGCGTGGCTGTTCTCCGAGAACCGCCGGAAGATCTCGCCGCGGATGGTGCTCGGCGGCCTGGCGATGCAGGTCGTGCTCGGGTTCATCCTGCTCCGCTCGACCACCGGCCAGCGGGCCCTGGAGGCGGCGGCTAACTGGGTCGACACGGTGCTCGCCTGCTCCGATGCGGGCGCCCGGTTCGTGTTCGGCGACAAGCTCGCCGATCCGGCGGGGCCGACGGGCTTCGTGTTCGCGTTTCGCGTGCTCCCCACGATCGTGTTCGTGGCGGCCCTGTTTGCCGTGCTCTACCACCTCGGGATCATGCAGGTGATCGTGCGGGCATTCGCCTGGGTGACGGCCAAGATCCTCGGTTCGAGCGGCGCCGAAACGCTCAACGCCGCGGCCTCGATCTTCCTCGGCCAGACGGAGGCCCCCCTCGTCATCCGCCCCTATCTCCCACGGCTCACGCGGTCGGAACTCGCCGTGGTGATGGTCAGCGGCATGGGGCTCGTGTCAGGGGGCATTCTCGGGGCCTACAAGGCGGCGGGCTGCGATCTCCGCGACCTGCTCACCGCGATCCTGATGAGCTTTCCGGCCACGATCTTCCTCACGAAGATGTTCGTGCCGGAGATGGGCGACCCCGAGACGCTCGGCACGCTCAAAGTCTCGAACGAGCGGCTCGACTCCAACGTCCTCGACGCCGCCGCCCGCGGCACCCGCGAAGGGCTGATGCTCGCTGCGAACGTGGGAGCCGTGCTGATCTCGTTCATCGCGCTGGTGGCGCTGGTGAACCTCGCGCTCGGCTGGCTCGGCGGGCTCGTCGGCCGGCCGGAGCTGTCGCTCCAGTGGCTGCTCTCGCTCGTGTTCGCCCCGTTCGCCTGGCTGATCGGCGTCCCGGCAGAGGACTGCCAGACGATCGGCGGCCTGCTCGGCACGCGGACGGTGCTCAACGAGATGATCGCCTACTTCGACCTCGGCAAGCTCAAGGACACACTCACTCCCAAGGCCTTCTCGCTGGCCACGATCGCGATGTGCAGCTTCGCCAACATCTCGAGCATCGGCATCCAGCTCGGCGGCATCGGGGCCTTGATTCCCGAACGGCGGCGGGATCTCGCGAACCTGGGCGTGAAGATGCTCGTGATCAGCACGCTGGCCAACGCCCTCTCGGCCGCGATCGCCGGCGTGATCATGCCCTGAGGCCCGCGGTTTCCCGCGTGGGCTCGGGGCCGGGGCCACGTTCCGAAACCACGGGCGGTGTGGACCGTTGAAGACGGAGCCATGAACAGTCCCCTGGTTTCGATTGTGATCGGTGCCATCCTCGCGGCCGCGTCCTCGGCCCTCGGGCGGGCCGCCGAGCCGGCGGCGATCCCGTCGCACCGTGCCTGGGTGACGCCGGCGATCGAGGCGCCGGGCGTGTCGTTCCAGACGTTCGAGAGCGCTGCCGCGCAGGCCACCGTCAGCTACCACGTGTTCATGCCGGCGGCCTACGACCGCGAGCCGAAGCGGCGCCTTCCGGTCGTCTACTGGCTGCACGGGTCGGGGGGCGGGCTCCCCGGAATCCCGAAAGTCGCCGGTCGCTTCGCGGCCGCGATCGAGGCCGGCACCACGCCCCCCTGCCTCGTCGTGTTCGTCAATTGTCTGGCCAACGGCATGTACGTGGACTGGAAAGACGGCTCGGCGCCGCTCGAGACGATCATCGTCAAGGAACTCGTGCCCCACATCGACGCCTCCTATCGCACGATCGCCACGCGGGAGGGCCGCCTCCTCGATGGCTACAGCATGGGCGGCTACGGTGCCGCGCGGCTCGGATTCAAATACCCCGAGCTGTTCCGCGCGGTCTCCATCATGGGGGGCGGGCCGCTGCAGGTTGATCTCCTCGACGCGCCGCGGGCGGGCCGGCGCCGGGCGACGGAGGTGCTCGAGCGGGTGTACGGCGGGGATCCGGAGTATTTCCGGAGCGTCAGCCCGCGGGTTCTCGCCGAGCAGCATGCCGACGCGATCCGAAGGGGTTCGTTCGTCCGCCTGGTGTGCGGCGATCGCGACGAGACGTTCGCCGCCAACCGAGACTTTCACGAGCATCTCGAGCGACTCGGGATCCCGCACACCTGGACCGTCCTGCCCGGCATGGACCACAACCCGCTGCGCACGCTCGAGGCCCTCGGCGACTCCAACTGGGGCTTTTACCGGCAGGCATTCGGCGGCGCTGCGGCCGCGGAGGCGGCAGCACCCCGCGCGGCCGCCCCGGCCGAGCCGCCGGTCCGCGCGGGGCCCAAGCCCGTGCGACCGGGCGATCACGGGATCGGCCGCCGCATCGGCGATGTCACGCTCACCGATCTGGCAGGGACGAGGCACGCGCTCGCGGAGCTCGCCGACGGCCGCATCGTCGCGTTCGCGATGACGAGCACGAGCTGCCCGCTGAGCCGCAAATATCTGCCGCGGCTCCAGGAACTGGTGGAGTCGTCCGGCGCCGGGATCGCCTGGGTGCTCGTGAACCCGGTGGCGACCGACGCACCGGCCGAGATGCGGGCCGCGGCGGCGCGGTTCGGCGACCGGGTGATCTACGTGCACGACGCCGAAGGAGCGCTCGCCGCGGCGGTGGGCGCGGTCACCACGACCGACGTCGTCGTGCTCGCTCCCGACCGCACGGTCGCCTACCACGGCGCGATCGACGACCAATACGGCTTCGGCTATTCGCTCGAGGCCCCGCGGAAGCGCTACCTCGCCGACGCGCTCGCCGCGATCCGCGCGGGGGAGGAACCACCGGTGTCGGCCACCGAGGCACCGGGCTGCTTTCTCGAGCAACCGGCAGCCGCCGCGCCGGTCGCGAGCGTGACCTACCACGGCCGCATCTCGCGGATCGTCGCACGCCACTGCATCGAGTGCCACCGCGACGGCGGGGCAGGCCCGTTTCCGCTCGACACCTACGACGACCTCGTCGCCCACGCGGCGATGGTGCGTGAGGTGGTCGACCGCGGCACCATGCCGCCGTGGTTCGCCGCCCCCGCGCCGGCCGACCCCGAGACCGGCCGCAGCCACACCCCGTGGGCCAACGACCGCTCGCTCGCCGAGGTCGAGAAGCGGGATCTCGCGGCGTGGCTCACGGGGGGCCGCCCTGCCGGTGACCCCGCCGACGCACCGGCACCGCGCCCGTATCCCGCTGGCTGGCAGATCGGTACGCCCGACGCCGTCTTCGAGTTCGCCGAGCCGGTGGCGGTGAAGGCGACGGGCGTGATGCCCTATCAGACCGTGATCGTGGACACGCACCTGCCCGAAGACCGCTGGGTGCGGGCGATCGAGGTGCAGCCGGGCGACGGCAATGTGGTGCACCACGCGCTCATCCACCTCGCCGGCGCCGAGGAACAGGCGAGCGATCCGCGGGATACGGCTGCCGAGGAACGTGGCGGCTTCTGGGGCGAATACGTGCCGGGTCAGAACACGCTCGAGTATCCCGCGGGCTTCGCCAAGAAGCTGCCCAAGGGGGCCCGGCTCAGGTTCCAGATGCACTACACACCCAACGGCACCGCCACGACCGACCGTACCCGCGTGGGCGTGATCTACGCCAAGGAGCCGCCTCGGCACGAGGTCCGCGTGGCCGGGATCGTGAACCCGCGCATCGCGATCCCGCCGGGTGTCGCCGACCATCGCGAGGAGGCGTCGCTCCGGCTGCCGTTCGATGCCACGATCCTGGGGTTCCTGCCGCATCTCCACGTCCGCGGCAAGGCCTGCCGCTACGAAGTCGTCCGCGGCGACGGCGTCCGCACCACGCTCCTCGACATCCCGCGGTACGACTTCAACTGGCAGTTGCTCTACCGGCTGCACGAGCCGCTCGCGCTCGCGGCGGGCGACAGGCTCGTGTTCACGGCCTGGTACGACAACAGCGCGGGCAACCCGGCGAATCCCGATCCCGCGCAGACCGTGCGCTGGGGGCCGCAGACCTTCGACGAGATGCACTTGGGCTACGTCGAGTATTACGTGCCCGGAGTCGCGGCCGGCGATCCCCTGCCCGGGCTGCGTCGCGGTCGCGGCTTCCGGCGGCTGCCGTGACTGTCCGCTCGCCACGCGGGCAGCGTGAGAGACGCCCCGCCCGCGGAGTTGCCTGGCATGGCGGGGGGTGCGACGATGCTTCTTCAGGCTGCCGTTGCGGCCGCGGACGAGCCGACCCCGACGAGGAGACCACCGATGAGCCTGCGACCGACCGCCTGCACGTTGATCATGCTCGGCGTGGCCGGGCTCGCCCTGCGCTGCCCTGCCGCCGATCCCGCCGCTGAATGCCCCGTGATCGGGCACGCCGCGGCCGCGACGCGAACCACCTCCGCCGGCGGCATGACCAACGGCGACTGGTGGCCCGATCAGCTCAACCTCGCCATCCTTCATCAGAACCCGCCGGCCGGGAACCCGCTGGGCGGCGACTTCGACTACGCGGCGGAGTTCGCGACGCTCGACCTCGCGGCGGTCAAGCAAGACCTCCGCACGCTGATGACCACCTCGCAGGACTGGTGGCCCGCCGACTACGGCCACTACGGCCCGTTCTTCATCCGCATGGCCTGGCACTCGGCCGGCACCTACCGGGTGGCCGACGGCCGGGGCGGCGCCGGCTACGGCACGCAGCGGTTCGCGCCGCTCGACAGCTGGCCCGACAACGCCAACCTCGACAAGGCCCGCCGGCTCCTCTGGCCGATCAAGCAGAAATATGGCCGGCGGATCTCCTGGGCCGACCTGATGATCCTGGCCGGCAACGTGGCGCTGGAGTCGATGGGCTTCGACACCTTCGGCTTCGGCGGCGGCCGGGCCGACGTGTGGGAGCCGCAGAACGACATCGACTGGGGCCCGGAGACCGAGTGGCTTGCTGACAAGCGATACCAGGGCGACCGCCGGCTCGACAACCCGCTCGCCGCCGTGCAGATGGGGCTGATCTACGTGAACCCGGAGGGGCCGAACGGCAAGCCCGACCCGCTGGCCGCGGCCCGCGACATCCGCGAGACCTTCGCGCGGATGGCGATGAACGACGAGGAGACGGTGGCCCTGATCGCCGGCGGCCACACGTTCGGCAAGTCGCACGGGGCGGGCCCCGCCGACAACGTCGGCCCCGCGCCCGAGGCCGCGCCGATCGAGGAGCAGGGCCTCGGCTGGAAGAACCGCTTCGGCACGGGGAAGGGCGCCGACACGATCACGAGCGGCCTCGAGGGCGCCTGGAGCGCCACGCCCACGAGCTGGTCGAACGGCTACTTCGACAACCTTTTCGGCTACGAGTGGCAGCTCACCAAAAGCCCCGCCGGCGCCTGGCAGTGGACGCCGAAGGAGGCATCGGCCCAGGGCACGGTGCCCGACGCCCACGACGACTCGAAGTCGCACGCGCCGATGATGTTCACCACGGACATGGCCCTGCGGATGGATCCCGCCTACGCCCCGATCGCCAAGCGGTTCCACGAGCAACCCGAAGAGTTTCAGCGGGCCTTCGCCAAGGCCTGGTACAAGCTCACGCACCGCGACATGGGGCCGGTGGCTCGGCTCGTGGGCCCCGAGGTGCCGGCGGCCCAACTCTGGCAGGATCCGGTGCCGGCGGTCGACCATCCGCTCATTGACGCGGGCGACGTCACCGCCCTCAAAGCAAAAATTCTCGCCTCCGGCCCGTCGGTGCCCGACCTCGTAAAGACGGCCTGGGCCTCGGCCTCCACGTTTCGCGGCAGCGACAAGCGGGGTGGCGCCAACGGCGGCCGGATCCGCCTCGCGCCCCAGAAAGACTGGGCGGTCAACGAGCCCGCGAAGCTGGCGCGGGTGCTCGAGGCGCTCGAGCGGGTGCAGCGGGAGTTCAACGCCGCCCAGACCGACGGCACGAAGGTGTCGCTCGCCGACCTGATCGTGCTCGGCGGCGGGGCGGCGATCGAGCAGGCGGCGCGGGACGCGGGGCACGACGTGACGGTGCCCTTCTCTCCGGGCCGCACCGACGCCACGCCGGAGATGACCGACGCCGCCTCGTTCGCGGTGCTCGAGCCGCAGAGCGACGGGTTTCGCAACCACGTCTCCCGCGAGATCGACCGGCCGGCCGAGGAGCTGCTCGTCGATCGGGCGCAGCTGCTCACGCTCTCGGCGCCGGAGATGACGGTGCTCGTTGGCGGACTGCGGGTGCTCGGGGCCACCACGGGCTCGGGGCCGATGGCCGCGCTCGGCGTGCTCACCGCCAAGCCGGGCCGGCTCACCAACGACTTCTTCACGAACCTTCTCGACATGGGCACCGCGTGGAGGCCGTCGCCCGTGTGCGACCAGTTCTTCGAGGGCCGCGACACGAAGAGCGACGCCGTGAAGTGGACCGCGAGCCGGGCCGATCTGGTATTCGGGTCGAACTCGCAGCTCCGAGCGATCGCCGAGGTCTACGCCAGCGACGACGCCGAGGGGATGTTCGTGGCCGACTTCATCGCCGCCTGGACGAAGGTGATGAACCTCGACCGGTTCGACCTGTCGGCACAGGAGCGGCTGGACGGAAGGCGCAGACTCGGCCGCTGATCCGGTGCACGCTCCGCAGTGATCCTGTGCCGAGCGTCGCCCGTCCGGAGGTCTTGTCCTCTCTTGACGGATGCATACGATGAGGAAATAATTGATGCATGAGAACCACGCTCAACATCGATGAAAAGTCTCTCTCCACCGCCGCCCGCCTCACGGGCGTCCACCAGAAAACCCAACTCGTCCGCATGGGCCTCGAGGCTCTGATCGCCCGCGAGTCGGCTAGAAAACTTGCCGCCCTCGGCGGGTCTGATCGCCGGGCCAAAGTGTCCCCGCGCCGCAGGTCGGGTTGAACGGTGTCATCGATGATCCTCGTCGACTCATCGATCTGGATCGACCATCTGCGGCGGGGTGACCCCCAACTGGTGACGCTCTTGGAGGCGGGCGATGTCGTCTGCCATCCGTTCGTGATCGGCGAACTCGCTTGCGGCTCCCTCGCGCGTCGGCACGTGATCCTCGAACTCCTTCATGCCCTGCCGCGGACGGGGCAGGCCGAGCATCACGCGATCCTCGCCTTCATCGACGATCACCACCTTCACGGCCGGGGCATCGGGCTCATCGACGCCCATATCCTCTGGGCATCGGTGACCGAGGCCCACGTGTTGTGGACCCGCGATGTACGGTTGCGGCGGATGGCCGTGCGGCTGGGAGTCGCACTCGGCTGATCGCGTTGACCCGGAGGTGCCCTCGTGGCCGTCAGCCCGTGACGAACGTCGCGAGCCAGTAGAGGCCGCCGGAGAGCGCCATCGCCACCGGGAGCGTGAGGATCCAGGCCAGGGCGATCTCGCGGACCGTCTCCGGCTGGATGCCCGACTGGTTGGCCCACATCGTGCCCGCCACGCCGCTGGAGAGCACGTGCGTCGTGCTCACGGGCATGCCGAGGGAGTCGGCCATGGCGATCGTGGAAGCGGCGACGAGTTCGGCCGCGCCGCCTTGCGCGTAGGTGAGGTGGGTCTTGCCGATCTTCTCGCCGACGGTGACCACGATCCGCTCCCAGCCGAACATCGTGCCGATGCCGAGGCAGAGGGCGACCCCCATCACCACCCACTCCGGCACGTATTCGACGGGCTTCGCCAGCTTGCCGGCGAGGCCCTTGAGCACCTTGCGGCGGTCCTCCGTGAGCCGGTCGCCGAACTCGGCCAGCAGCGCCCGCACCGATGCTCCAAGCTCGACGAGCTGCGTGCGGAGCTTCCAGCGGTCGTCGGCCGAGAGGTCCGCAAACGTCGTCCGGCCGTCGAGTTGCGACCGCACTTCCTTCACGAGCGGCAGGGGATCGAGCGTCTGGAGGACGATGTCGGCGGAGGGGAACGGGTCGAGGGCGTCGTCCACAAGTTCCGATTCCAGGACCGCCGCCGCTGCCACGCTCTCACTGCGGGCGATCCGTTCGACCCGGGCCGTGGCGATGTGCCGCTCCTTGAGGGCCGTCATCATCGTCGCCAGCCTCGGCTCGGTCAGCTCCCGTTCCAGATCGGCGGCGGCCGCCGCCGTGGCGGCGATCTCGTGATCGGAAGTCCGCATGTTGAGGGCGAAGGCCGCAGGCACGATCCCGATCAGCACGAGCATGATCAGTCCCATGCCTTTCTGGCCGTCGTTGGAGCCGTGGGCGAAGCTCACGCCGGTGCACGTGCCGATCAGCAGGGCCCGGATCCACCACGGCGGCGGGCGGTCACCCTGGGGCGGCTCGTAGAGTTCCTTGGACGGAATCAGCCGCTTGGCCACCACGAGCAAGAGCGCCGCCAGTCCGAAGCCGATCACGGGGGAGATCAACAGCGCCATGCCGACCTCGGACGCCTTGTGCCAGTTGATCCCCTTGAACGCGGAGCCCTGCTCGAGCCAGGCGTTCATCATGCCCACACCCATGATCGAGCCGATCAGCGAATGGGAGCTCGAGGCCGGCAGGCCCCGGTACCAGGTGGCGAAGTTCCAGATGATCGCGGCCCCGAGCAGCGAGAGCACCATCGCCAGCCCGCGGCCGGTCTTGATGTTGACGAGCAGATCGACGGGCAGGAGGTGGACGATGCTGAACGCGACGCCGATCCCGCCGGCGTGGACGCCGATGAAGTTCCAGAGGCCCGACCAGACGACCGCCGGGGTCGGCTTCAGGCTCTTGGTGTAAATCACCGTGGCGACGGCGTTGGCGGTGTCGTGAAAGCCGTTGATGCACTCGAAGCCGAAGGCGATCACGAGGGCCACGATCAGCAGGAGCGTCTGCGGGATCGAGAGCGTGGTCAGTGCGTCGAAGAACTCCACGGTCTGCCGCTCCAGGGATGGCCCGGCGGACAGGCACCGCGAGCCGGGGCCACCCTACGGTTCGGCGCCGTGCCGAACAACCGTTTCGGCCGGCCTGAACGCAATTCTCACAATTCGGCGAACCACGGGGGGGCCGGCCGCGTAGATTCTGGCTGGAGGAGGACTGCGCATGGCCCGCGGAGACCGTCTGGAAGTCGAGCATCGGATCATCGGCTCGACCGTCACGTATCTGCATCACGGCGTCGATCTCGGCGACGGCACGGTGGTCCACGCCCGGCCCCACGACTTCCGCAACCCCTTCGGTGGCGGCCGCGTGGTGCGGACGAGCGTGCCTGAGTTCGCCGAGGGCCGCGGGGTTCGCGTGCGGAACGAGCCGCCGGCCCGGTTCACTCCCGACGAGATTGCCGACCGGGCGCTGGCCCACGTGGGTCGCGACGGCTACGACCTCGTGATCGACAACTGCGAGCACTTCGCCACCTGGTGCGCGACCGGCAGCCGCACGAGCCGCCAGGTGGACATCGTGATGGGCCGCGTCGCCGCAGGCGTGTCGCGGGCCGCGGCGGCGGTGTCGGCGCGGGCGGCGGTGGGCACCGCGGAGCGGGTGGCAGTCCGCACGGCGCTCGGCGCGACCGTGCGGGTCGGCCTCAAGACCATGCTGCCCGCCGCGATCGTCGGCGAGGCGGCGGCGCTGGTCGCGGAATGGACGGCGCACCAGCGCGGGGCCAGCCCGCAGGAGAGCCGCAAGGCGGGCGAGGCGGCGGGGCTGACCGCCACGAGCCTCGCGTTCGCCGTGGCCGGGGCGCCCGCCGGGCCTGCCGGCGCCGTGGCCGGCGCGCTCGCCGGGGCCACGATGTGGATCGCCGGATCCGCCACCGCGGCCGCCGCCACCGGCGCGGCCCGGCACATGACCAAGCGGCTCGCGCGGGGCTGAGCCCGAGCCGGGTCGGGGTGTGCCTCAGTGGGTGCAGGTTCTTTCACCTGCCTGAGAAGTGGGTGCAGGTTCAGAAGTGGGTGCAGGTTCAGAAGTGGGTGCAGGTTCAGAAGTGGGTGCAGGTTTTCAACCTGCACATGCACTTTCAGATTGTTCCGCAGGTTGCAAACCCGCGGCCACGTTCACGGGGTCGGCCGATCGCGATCGCCACCGGGGACGGGTGACCGCACCTTCGCGCGGATCCGTTCGACGGTGCGGCGGGAGTATTCCTCGTCCTTGCCAAGGTCGAGCGCGGCCGCGGCCCCCCAGAGCGGCCGCGCGGCCGCGCCGAGGTCGTCGATGGCCACGAGCGTCGCCACACGCACATCGGGATCGGCGCTCTCGATCTCCGCGGCGAGCGCGGCCCGGGCCGCGTCGGCTGCCGTCGCGGTGCCGCACCGCAGCAGCCACTGCGCCGCGGCGATGCGGACTGCGGGATCGATGTCGCCGAGGAGCGGCGCGAGGGCTGGGGCCGGATCCGCGCCGGTCTGCTTCGCCGTCCAGCCGCTGCCCGCCACCGCCCACCAGCGGACGGCTGCGTCGCCGCTCGTGAGCCCGGCGGCAAAGAACGGCGCGTCGCGGCCGTCGGCCACGGCCCAGGCGGTGTCGAGGATCGCGTCGTAGCGGCGGCGGGCTTCCGCGGTCGCGGCCGCGTCGAGCGGATGGAAGATCGCCCACTCGCTGCCGGCCCGCCGCGCCTCCGCGCGGAGGATCGGCTCGGGCAGGATGCCGGTGTCGAACGTCTCCCGCATCCAGGAGCGGACGGCCTCGCGCAGCCGCTCGAGGTCGCCCCGCCGCGCGGGATCGGCGGCGAGGTCGCGGAGTTCGTGCGGGTCGGCGATCACGTCGTAGAGCTCGTCGGCGGGGCGGGTCGTGCGCGAGAACCAGCCGGCTCCGGGAGGCAGCGTGCCCGCCTGCCGCGCCGCGCGGAGTTCGCCGGTGATCGCCACGCCGGCGGCGTAGTCGGGCAGATCGTCGCCGTCGAGCCAGGGAAAGAAGTTGCGGACGTAGCGAGAGCGGGCGTCGCGGGCCGAGCGGCCGAAGCCAGGTGGCGCGTCCATCCGGTCGCGGGCCGCGATCACGACCTCACGGCTCGTGGCATTTCGGCCGAGGAAGGGCCGGCCCTCGAGCCACGGCGGCCGCGCGACGCCGGCGAGGTCGAGCACCGTGGGGCCAAGATCAACGAGGCTCACGAGCGCCGCGGTCGCGCCGACCGGTTCGCCGCCGTCCGGCAGCCGCGCCGCCGCCCGCAGGCTCGCGGGTACGTGCACGAGGAGCGGCACGCGGAGGCCGTGCTCCGTGAGCGACCGCTTGCCGTGCGGGATGCCCTCGCCGTGGTCTCCCCAGAAGAACACGATCGTGTCGTCGGCGAGGCCGTCGGCCTCGAGTTCGGCGAGGATCTCCCCGACCGCCACGTCGAGGGCCGCGGCGAGTTCGAGCCGCTGGGCAAGGGCGCGGCGGATCACCGGCGTGTCGGGATAGTACGGCGGCACGGCCACGTCGGCGGGCTCGCGGCGGGCCTCCGCCGGAAGGTCGCGCCGCACCCGGTCGGGCTTGTCGCCAAACAGGCCGCTTTCGTGGGTCACGTTGAGGTTGAAGACCGCGAAGAACGGCTGGTCGGCCCGCGGCCGATTCCGCCAATGGGCCTTGCCGCTCGACTCGTGCCAGCCGGCGTCGAACGCGGGGACGAGGTTGTAGTCGGTCTTCGCGTTGTTCGTGCAGTAGTAGCCCGCCGCGCGGAGCCGGCGCGGGAATCCCGTCACCTGCGGCGGCGGCGTGGCCCGGCAGCGCATCGGCAGGCTGCCGAGCGTGGTCGGCATCAGGCCGGTGATGATGGCGCTGCGAGACGGCGCGCAGACGGGCGCCGCCGCGAAGGCCGCGTCGAACCGCAGGCCGTCGGCAGCGAGCCGGTCGAGTCGGGGCGTGTGGGCCGCGCCGCCGTAGCAGCCGAGGGTGCCGGCGGAGAGATCCTCGGCGGAGATCCAGAGGACGTTGGGGCCGGCAGCGGCTGCCGCGGTGGCAAGCGCGACGAGGGCGACGAGGCTGCCGGCGAGCGGGCGAAAGGCCATGCGGATCACCGGTAGTCCGTGAGCGATCCCGGATTCCACGAGACCCGCAGCGCGTTGAGCACGGCCACGACGTCGATCGCCTCCTGGAGCAGGGCGCCCGCCGCCGGCGTGAGGAACCCGGCCGCCGCCAGGCCCATGCCGGCCAGGCTTGCCGCCATGCCGCCCACCGCGCTCTGGAGGGCGATCGACCGCATCCGCGAGGCGATGTGGAACAGCTCGTCCACCCTCTCCAGCGAGCAGTCCATGATCACGGCGCCAGCCGCTTCGCTCGTCACGTCGCTCGCTGCGCCCATCGCCACGCCCACCGTGGCTGCCGCAAGCGCTGGCGCGTCGTTGATCCCGTCGCCCACAAACACGACCGGCGCCTGCCGGACCGCCTCCTCGACGATCTTCAGCTTGCCTTCGGGCTGGATGCCCGCGTGGACCTCGGTGATCCCGACCGTGTCAGCGAGCCATTTGACCTCGCTCTCCCGGTCTCCCGAAACGAGCATCACGCGGTCGAGCCGGTGGGCGGGGCCGAGGTGGCGGACGAACGACTGTCCGTCGGCGCGTGGCGCGTCGCGGAACCGCAGCAGCGCCGCCACGCTCCCGTCGATCACCACCACGCATTCCAGGCCGCCGGCGGCGGCTGGGAGCGCCGCGGCACCGGCCGGATCGGCGGCAGTGAGCTTCTGGCGGCTGGTGATCGCCACCGCGTGTGGCTTCTCGTTCGTGCCCGGCCGCTGCACGAGGCCCGTCAGCCCGCGGCCCGGCTTTTCGGCGAGTTCCTCCACCTGGAGCAGCCGGAGGCCACGGTCGGCGGCGGCCTGCGTGACGGCCGCGGCGAGCGGATGCTTCGAGTAGGCCTCGAGGCTCGCGGCGATGGCCAGCGTGTCGCCCTCCGCCAGCGACGAGAGCGGCAGCACCTCGGTGAGCCGTGGCGTGCCGTAGGTGAGCGTGCCGGTCTTGTCGAAGATCGCCGTGCGGCAGGTGTCGAGCCGCTCGAGGATCGCCGGGTCGCGAATCACGATCCCGCGCTTCGCCGCCAGCGACACCGCGCCGATGATCGCCACCGGGATCGCGATCAACAGCGGGCAGGGCGTGGCCACGACGAGCACGGCGAGGAACCGCGTGGCCGAGCCGCTGAAATACCAGGCCGCCGCGGCGATCGCCACGGCCAGCGGCGTGTAGAAGGCCCCCAGCGCGTCGGCCAGCCGCCGCAGCTGCGGCCGCCGCTCCTCGCTCGTCCGCAGCACCTCCATGATCTTGGCGTAGCGGCTGTCGCCCGCCACCTTCTCGGTGTGGACTTCGAGCGCCGCCTCGCCGTTGATGGCGCCGGAGAGCACGGCCGAGCCGGGGGCCTTCGCCATCCGGTAGGGCTCGCCGGTGAGATAGGCCTCGTCCATCGTCCCGCGGCCCGCGACGACGGTGCCGTCCACCGGGCAGATCTCGTGGGGCAGGACGACGATCACGTCGCCGACGGTGATCTCGCCGAGCGGGATGTCGGCGATGCCGGTCGCCGACTTGCGATGGGCCACTACCGGCATCCGCCGGGCGAGCGCCGCGAGCACGTCGCCGGCCCGGCTCACCGCCCGCTGCTCGAGGGCCTCGCCGCCGGAGAGCATCAGCACCACGAGCACACCGGCGAGGTATTCGCCGAGCAGGATGCTCGTGACGATCGAGATCCCGGCGAGGAGGTCGGAGCCGAACGTGCCGGCGAAGAGCTTCGTGAGCAGATCCCAGACGAGCGGGATGCCGCCGAGGATGAGCATCGCCACCAGCGGCAGTTCCGCGAGCGTGAGGCCACGACCGGGAAACCAGCGCGAGGGATCGAGCGGCCCGAGCGTCACCGGCCGGCTGCCGAGCCCCGACCAGGTGAGCACGGCCCAGGCAGCGAGCGCGAGGATCGCGCCCACGGCGATCGCCTCATTCACCGGGAACGCCGGGCGGGCCGCCGGCCCCGGCCCCGTGGGGTGTGTCATGGGTGGGGCCTCAGCTGTGCATCCGCGCGAAGGGATCGCCCGCTGCGAGGATCTCGGCCTCGGCGGCGGCAAGCTCGTGGAGCCGCTCTCGCACCGCCTCCTCGGGCATGAAGTCGCAGGCCAGGCGGACGTAGGTGGAGTGGTGCCGCGCCTCCGACTCAAAGAGACTCCGGTAAAAGGTCGCCAGCTCCTCGTCGGCGACGTGGTCGGCGAGCACCGAGAACCGCTCGCAGCTGCGGGCCTCGATCAGCCCGGCCACGAGCAGCCGATCGACCGCCCGGGCCGGCTCGTCCTTGCGGATCAGCTCGTGGAGCCGGGCGCCATAGGAACTCGGCGTGAGCTTGCGGAACGGGATGCCGCGTCGCTCGAGAATGTCGAGCACGAGCCGGAAGTGTTCCAGCTCCTCGTTCACGATCTCGGTCATCGCCCGGGCGAGCTCGACATGGTCCACGTAGGAGAACAGCAGGTTCATCGCCACGCCCGCCGCCTTCTTCTCGCAGTGGGCGTGGTCGATGATCACGTCGTCGAGCGCGGCATCCACCTGGGCGAGCCAGCGGGGCGACGTGGGGGATTGGAGGCTGAGCATCTGCGGGATCCGGGGACGTGCGGCCGGTGGGCGCCGGCGCTGGAGCGGGCGGTTGCCGCCGCCTCGGGCCACTGGCATCATACCGGTGACGGGCGCGTTCCCGTCCGCCGTCCTTTGGGGTTTTTCATGATCGCCTTCGACCGACCCGCCGGTGGTTCGCAGCAGCCCACCGAAAAGAACGTGCTCGGAGGCCCGCTCGTCTCGTGTTCCCGCGAGCCGCTCACAGGGTTCTTTCGCGACGGCACCTGCCGCACCTGTGCCGACGACTCCGGTAGCCACACGGTCTGCGCGGTGATGACGAAGGAGTTTCTGGTGTTCACGGTGAAGGCGGGCAACGACCTGGTCACGCCGCAGCCGCAGTGGGATTTCCCCGGGCTCGTGGCCGGGGATCACTGGTGCCTGTGCGCGGCGCGGTGGCTGGAGGCGGCGAAGGCAGGCCACGCGCCCCTGGTGGTGCTCGAGGCCACGCACCACAAGGCGCTCGAGATCGTGCCCCTGGAGCTCCTGCAGCGGCACGCCGCGCCGGCGGCATGACCGACTGGCCGCTCGCCGCCGCGGTGTTCGCCGTGGCGGCGCTCTACTCGTCGGTGGGCCACGCCGGCGCCACCGGCTACATCGCGGTGATGACGCTCTGGGGCCTGACTCCCGACGTGATCCGGCCGACCGCCCTGCTCCTCAACGTGATCGTGGCCACGATCGCGAGCGTGCAGTTCGCCCGGGCCGGCCACTTCGATCGCCGGCTGCTTCTTCCGCTCGTCGTGGCGAGCGTTCCCGCCGCGGCGGTGGGCGGCTGGCTCGCCCTGCCGAAGGCCGCGTTCGAGACGCTGCTCGGGGTGGTGCTCGGCGTGGCGGCGGTGCGGATCGTGATCGAGGTGGTCGCTGCTGGTCGGAGCCGCTCGGGAACGGCCGCCGAGTCGCCGCCGCAGCTGCCGGCTGACGCCGCGTCGCGGCGCTCGCTGCTCGCGGCGCTTGGAGGCGTCGTCGGCCTGCTCTCGGGCCTGACAGGCGTGGGGGGCGGCGTGTTTCTCACGCCCGTGCTCCTCGCCCTCCGCGCGGCGCCCGTGAAGACGATCGCCGCCGTCTCGGCGGCGTTCATCCTCGTCAACTCGCTCGCGGGGCTCGCCGGCGGGCTCGCCGCCGGCAGGTCGGTGCCGCTGCCGGGACTCGCGCTCGTCGTGGCCGCCGCCGCCGGCGGGGCGGTCGGCAGCCATCTCGGCGCGTTCCGGCTGCCCGTCACCGCGATCCGGCTGGTGATGGCCGCCGTGCTCGCGATCGCCAGCGCCAAGTCGCTGCTCTGATCGCGGCGCCGCCATCGGCACGTGGTAGCAGGTTTTCAACCTGCCGAATCGAGCACCGCGGACCCAGAAAGGAAAAGGTTCCAGACACCGATACGAGCCCGAAACACCTCGATGTCGAAACCCGTCGGGCGAAAGTGGACGATGTTCCGCACGCTGCCGGTGAAGCCTTCGATCATCAACTGCCGATCGAGTGCGAACTCGGTACCGAGCCGCCGGCAGAACTCGACGATGTTGAATGACCCGAACTCGATCACCACGTCGGCATCGTCGGTCGCCCGGGGCACGCCGTAGAGATTGCTGGAGTAAGCGCCCACGAGCATGTAGCCGACGCCCTCCTGCTCGAGGGCTTCGATCAGCCGGGCGACCGCCCGCTCGCTCGTCATAGGTCAGCGATCGGCGTGAACACGCCGCGATCTTCGCGATCCCGGAGGACCTGTAACTGCCGGCAAAACTCCGCGTCGATCTCGGCGTCGGACCAGTCGGGATGACCCGACCGAATGCCCGCGATCATGCGGTTCCTCGCGACGTCGAAGAGCCGGGCCCCCGCGGTGAGCTTCAGACCGGGATCCATGTGCCTGGCTTTGGCGGCCTTGTCGCGAAAGATCGATTGCTGCAGGGCGGATTCATTTGAGGCCATGAGGCACCCAGTCAGACGCATCGTTCCTCGATTGAGCATAGGAGCGGTTCTCCATCGACGTCAACGGCGTGCCCTGCACCGGTGAATGCGAACTCTCAAAGGGGGATGGGAGGACGGGCAGCGGCCCTTTCACGAGCGTGTGACTGGTGACGAGCAGTCGATGGGTGTGGCCGAGAGGTGCCAGCGACCCGAAGCAGGATAGCCTCCACTTGCCCGGATGCGGTGGCCGGCACCTTGTCCCATCTGGCACCGTTCACCATCTCCCAAGCAGTGTGCTTTGGAGCAGTTCAGTCGATGCCTTTTTCATTGGATGGGCGAGACAGGGATCCTTCGGCCCGCCGATCGGATGGAACTCATCGATGGGGAGATCATCGACCGGTCTCCGATCGGAGCTCTGCATGCCGCGATCGTAGACCTGCTTGCCAGGCACTTTGGACGGTGATCGGGAGAAGCGGTGTTTGTCCGCTGCCAGAATCCGCTGCGTCTCGACGACATGAGCGAGCCCGAGCCAGACGTCGCGATCCTGCGGCCGCGGACCGACTTCTACGCTTCAGCGCATCCCGGCCCAGCCGACGTGCTCCTCGTCATCGAAGTGGCTGACACGAGCCTCTCCCATGATCTCGCCGTCAAGGTGCCCCTCTGCGCGCGACATGGGATTCCGGAGGTATGGGTGATCGATGCGGCGACACGGCGCTCCCACGTGTTTCGCGAGCCATATAAGAGTCGTGCCGCCGGCGAAGCAGCTGGCAGCGGCTACGCCCACGAGCCGAGCCTCGAACCGCACGAATCGCTTTCGTGTGCCGCCGTGGTCTACAACTTCTGCGATCTTCCTGAAGGGTTCTTCGGGGAATTTCGTGGCTTAAAACGGCCAGTTTGAGGGACGCGACGATTCGGTAGAGTGCCGAGATGGAAACACTCTCATCGCATTACGCCCGTTTGCTTGGCCTCAATGACTCCTGGCGGGTGGAGTCTGTCGACCTCCAGATCGAGGATCGACGAGTTGAGATCCGGCTGTCGCACGTCGGTTCTGGCGTGTTCTGCCCCGAATGCGGCGAGGCCTGCGGCCTCGCCGATCATGCCGACGAGCGGCGCTGGCGGCATCTGGACACGATGCAGTTCACGACGGAGCTGGTCGCCCGCCTTCCCCGGAGCCGGTGTGGGGAGCATGGCGTGAAGACCATCGTGCCGCCATGGGCGGGCAAGCACTCCAGATTCACCCTCCTCTTCGAAGCCTTTGCCATCGAAGTCCTGCAGGCCTGCCGCACCGTGAATGCCGCGGCCGCCCTGCTCGGCCTCTCCTGGGATGCCGTGCAATCCATCATGGATCGCGCGGTCGCAAGGGGCTTGGAGCGTCGGGAGACGACGCACATCCCCCACCTGGGCATCGACGAGAAGAGCTTCAAGAGGGGGCATGACTACATCACCGTTCTCACTGATCTCAATGGTTCCCGTGTTCTTGACGTGGTCCCGGAACGCACCCAGGCGGCTGCCGAGGCCGTCCTCCAGACGCTAACGGTTGAGCAGCGACAGGAGGTTCGGGCGGTCGCCGCCGACATGCTTCCAGCCTATGCCAATGCTGTGGCGCAGCAGCTTCCGAACGCCGAGTTGGTGCACGACAAGTTTCACGTCGCCAAGCATCTCGGAGAGGCGGTCGATCAGGTCCGACGGGCCGAGAACAAGGCCCTCCAAGCCGAGGACGATGACCGCCTCAAAGGAACACGGCAGCTCTGGCTCTTCAACAAGTCGAATCTGTCTTCGCAGCAGCGGCGACGCTTCGAGGCGATCAGGCACAACGGACTGAAGACAGCCAGAGCATGGGCGATCAAAGAAGAGTTCCGCTGGTTCTGGCAATACGTCTACTCCACGAGTGCCAAGGAGTTCTTCGACCAGTGGTATGCATGGGGCGTGCGGTGTCGTCTTCGGCCGATCGTCAGGGTGGCAAAGATGCTCAAGCGACATCTTCCCAACCTCCTGAGCTACTTCCTCTACCGCATCACCAATGCCACCAGCGAGGGCTTCAATAGCGTCATTCAGGCACTGAAGTACGCGGCCCGCGGGTTCCGTTCCTTCGGGAACTACCGCACTCGTATTCTCTTCTATTGCGGACGGCTCGACCTCAGGCCTCACCTACCTTGCCACTGAAATCCCGGAAGAACCGATTTTGATGATTCATCGCAGAAGCGGTTTCAAAAATGTCGAAGGGTGATCATCAGGCAGGCGACCTTCAGGAAGGCCAGGAACATCTTGGACTTACGCTCGTATCGGACGACCAGTCTGCGGAAGTTTCCGAGCCAGGCCACGGTCCTTTCGATGGTCCACCGGCGGCGGTAGCGGCGTAGCGAACGACCATCTTGGAGCGTTGGCCTTTTCCGATTCGACCGATGAGGGCAGATCAACTCTATCCCGCGCTTCTTGAGCCGCATCCGCAGGGCGTCGCTGTCGGCCGCCTTGTCGTAGATGAGCCGGCGCGGCTTCATCCGCGGGCGGCCAGGGCCAGATCGCGGGACGGCTACTTGGCCGAGCGTCGACTCGATAAGCGTGACTTCCGCCGGGGACGCTGGGGCAATGCGAACTCCCAGAGGTACACCCCGGCCGTCTGCCACCACCATGAGCTTTGTACCCTTTACGCGTTTGGTTTTGCCGATGTCGGCGCCCCTTTTTTTGCGGGCGAGAACGTCCCATCGCTGAACGTCTCGTCCCACGACAGGATGCCCTCCTCGTCGAGTTCTCCGAGGAACTTTAACCAGAGGTCGAGCCAGACGCCTGCGTCCTCCCACTCCTGCAGTCGGCGCCAGCACGTCGCGGGCGATGGATACTGCGATGGAAGATCCTTCCAGCGTGCTCCGCTACGAAGCACCCACAGGATGCCCTCGAAGCAGCGGCGTTCCTCGACCCGCTTGCGTCCACCCTTCTTGGAAGGCTTCCGCTTCGGGATGAGTGGCTCGATCTTCGACCATTGTTCGTCAGTCAGTTCGGATGCATGGCGGCTCATCGAAAGACTCCTTTCGATCAGCCTTGTAGTCACAAGTCCTTGCAGGGCGCAAGTTTAGATTTGACGGGGTTTTGAAACCGCTTCTAGTGTTCTTGGTGACGAAGGACATTTCCAAGTAAGCCTCGATGACCGCCTCTTCAACTCGGGCCGCAGTTGCGCGCCAGGCCTGGCCTTGCTGCGCTCGGTGCGGATGGGCACGCACCAGCGATTTACGCGACGAATTCACCGCTCACGCCTGCGTCAGTGGGCGGCGGTCTTCGAGAACAGGTTGAGCACCACCACGCCGGCCACGATCAGCGACATGCCGAGCACCGCCGGCGGGTCGAGCTTCTCGCCGAAGGCCAGCCAGCCGATCAGGGCGATCAGCGTGACGCCCGCCCCCGACCAGATCGCGTAGCCCACGCCCACCGGAATCCGTTCGAGCGTGAGCGAGAGAAACAGGAACGCCGTGCCGTAGCCGGCGAGCACCATCAGGCTCGGCCCGAGCTTCGTGAACCCGCCCGACGCCTTCAAAAAACTCGTGCCGACGACCTCGGCCACGATCGCGATCGCGAGATACATCCAGTGCATGCCGACCGCCTCCTCGGGACCGTGTGGCGGCGCGGCCACGCCGCCATGGGTCTGCTAGAGTGTAGTCCTCTTTTGGGATGCGGCAGGTGGCCGCCCCGACGCCACCCGAACGAAGTCGCACGCACGCATGAGCAACGCCCCGGCGGCCCACGACGGCCACACCATCGACGCCATCCTCTCCGCGGCCAGTGACGAGACGCGGGCGGCGCTCCGCACGCTCGGCGAACTCCTGGGCAACGAGCCGGCGACCGTGCTCTCCCCCACGCAGTTCGCCGTCCGCCACCTCGGCGTGGACCAGCTCGACCTCGCGAGCACGAAGTTCACCGGGCCGAGCACGTCGCTCGCGGTGCTCGGCAACCTGCTGCGGCTGGAGATGGAGCGGCACGCCGCCCGAGTCGTCGTCGGCTCGCCCGGCGACGGGCTGCCCCCCACCTGGTCGCAGCTCGACGTCGGTCCCGAGGAGAAGGTGGCGGTGCCGGGGCGGCTGATCGCGTTCTTCCCGGCGGGCACGCTCGCCGACGAGCCGCTCTGCGTGGCCATCGACGACCGCCACTGGCAGAGGGAGTTCGCCATCCTCTCGTCGCAGGCCGCGAAGGAGACCGCCGAGAAGACGCTCGAGTCGTTCCGGGCCCGGCTCAAGACGCACGAGAATCCCCTCCGCGGCCGCGTGCTCGAGGCCTGCGTCAACGACGGCTGCGTGCGGATCAGCGTGAGTCCCGCGATCACCAGCGAGCGGGGCGGGCTGATCCTGCCGGAAGACGTCTGGCAGGAGGTGGACGTGTTTCTCGCCTCGGCGACGAGCCGCCGCGATCTGCTCAAGTCGCTCGGCCTCGGCACCAACCGCGGCATGCTGATCGCGGGCCCGCCGGGCGTGGGCAAAACGCACCTCGTCCGCGTGATCGCCAGCGAGCTGGCCGGCCGCTACACCACGATCCTCGCCGATGCCAACGCGATGCGGCACACGATCGCCGAGCTCTACGCCGAGAGCGACACCTTCGGCCCCACGCTCGTGGTGCTCGATGACATCGACCTCGTGCTCGGCCACCGCGATTCCAGCGGCACCAACACGTCGCTGGCCGACTTTCTCTCCACGCTCGACGGCGTTCGCCAGCGGGACGACATCCTCACGATCGCCACCACCAACGATCCCAAGTCGCTCGACCCGGCGGCCCAGCGGTCGAGCCGCTTCGACATGGTGATCGCACTGCCCATGCCCGACGCCGCAAGCCGGGCCAGGATTCTGGAGCGGCATCTCGGGCCGCTCGGCCTCGAGCTCGACTTCGCCGCGCTCGCGGAGGCGCTCGAGGGGGCGACGGGGGCCGACGTGAAGGAGGTGATCCGCCGGGCGGTGCTCGAGCACGGCGCGCGGTTCACGCAGGCCCAGCTCGTGGAGATCGCCGAATCAGGCCGCTGGCAGGCCACGGTCAACCGGCGCAAATACCTCTGACTGCCCAGATTCCCTCACGCGTTTTTTACAGTTGCCGGCCGCGGCCGGGACTGCCGAAAACTCTGACGCTGAGGCCGAGCGGCCTCGTGCGTGACCCGCCAGGACGCGTGCCATGGCCAGGATCGCGATCAGCCTCTGCGGCGAGGGCCGGGGGCATGCGGCGCGGATCTGCACGCTCGTCGAGCGGCTCGGCGGCAGCCACGAGTTTCTGATCGCGACGTCGGCCGAGGCGCTCGAGTTTCTCCGCGGTCGGTGCGGCGGCCGCGGCGACGTGCGGTTCATCGAGCTTCCCGGCATCCGCTTCCGCTACGTGGGCGAGCGGCTCGATGTGCAGCGCACGGTGGTGGACGGCCTGCGGTTTCGGGCCGTGGAGCTGCCGACGCTCGTCGAGCGGATGGTCGGCGAACTCGAATGCTTCGCACCCGACCTTGCGATCGTGGACTTCGAGCCGGTGCTTCCCCGGGCGGCCGCGCGGCTGGGAATCCCGCTCGTCAGCCTCGATCATCAGCACTTCCTCGTCGCCCACGACCTCCGCACGCTCCCCTTCCACCTGCGGTGCCACGCCCGCGTGATGGGCCTCGCCGTGCGGCTGTTCGTGCCGCGGGCGACGGCCACGCTGATCTCGGCCTTCTTCCGGTCGCCGCCGGCCGCCGGCTGGGAGCATGCCCTGCAGGTCGGCCCGCTGCTCCGCCGCTCGCTCCTCGCGGCGGTGCCGCACGAGGGGGCTCATCTCGTCAGCTACCTCCGCCGGCACACGCCGCCGGCGGTGCTCGACGCGCTGGCCGCCTGCGGCCTGCCCGTGCGGGTGTATGGCCTCGGCTGTCGCACGCCGGTGGGCCGCATGTCGTTTCATGAGGTGGACGACGGGCGATTCGTGGCCGATCTCGCCGCCGCCTCGGGCGTGGTCGCGGCGGCGGGCAACCAGCTGATCGGTGAGGCCATTCATCTCGGTAAGCCGCTGCTCGTCCTGCCCGAACTGGCCCATGCGGAGCAGACGATGAACGCCCACTTCCTGGCTGCCGAAGGCTGCGGTGCGTTCGTGCCGCTCGAGCGGGTGGATGCAGCCGCGATTCGGCGGTTCCTCGACCAGCGCGATCGCTTCGCGGCCCCCCTCGCCGCCCGGTGGGGCCGGATGGACGGCTTTCCCGAGGTGGCGCGGGCGCTCGCCACCGTGGCCGACCTTCAGGGCTTCCGGCCGCACGAGGCGAGCCTCTCGGCCGCCTGATCCCACCCGAGGCCCGTCGCTCCAAGGAGTCGCCGCCGATGAAGGTCGAATCGCTGTTCATCTCCGACGTGCATCTCGGCTGCCGCTTCTCGCGGGCCCGGGAGCTGTTCGAGTTTCTCGGCCGCTACGAGCCCGAGAACCTCTACCTCGTGGGCGACATCGTGGACGGCTGGAAGCTGCGGCGGAACTTCGTCTGGGACGACACCGCCAGCTTCGTGGTCCGTCGCGTGCTCGGGATGCTCAAGCGCGGCACGCGGGTGTTTTACGCCACGGGCAACCACGACGAGTTTCTCCGAGACTGGTCGCCGCAGACCTTCGGCCACGTGGAACTCGCCGACCAGTTCATCCACGTCACCCGCGACGGCCGGCGGCTGCTCGTGATTCACGGCGATCTCTTCGACCAGGTGACGAAGCACGCCCGTTGGATCGAGCGGCTGGGCGCCCGGGCCTACACCGTGGCCCTGCATGCCAACGCCTGGACCAATGCCGTCCGCCGCCGGCTCGGCTATCCCCACTGGTCGCTGAGCGCCGCCCTCAAGAGCCGCGTGAAGACGGCGGTCAACTTCATCAACGACTTCGAGGGCTTCGTCGCGAGATACACCGGCGAGCAGGGCTGCACGGGCGTGGTCTGCGGCCATATCCACGTGCCGGCGATCCGCACGCTCGACGGGATCCAGTATTACAACTGCGGCGACTGGGTCGAGCACTGCACGGCGGTTGTCGAGCACCTTGACGGCAGCGTGGAGCTCGTCCGCTACCACGATGCGGCCGCCGCCCCTGCAATCCGCTACGATGCCGCCTGATCGGCCGGGGCGCGCCCGGCCGGCGTGACCCGTGGAGGATCGCCCATGGCGAAGAACAAGCCCGCCCGCCGCCCCAAGGCGAAGGGCCGAATCGTGATGCGGACCGGCGAGGCGCTCGTCGAGGACGAGGCCCCCTGGAGCGCGGCGGAGCCCGAGGTGGTGATCGGCGAGCTCGACGGGCCGGTGGGCTACGCGATCGCCAACCTGCTCGGCGACCAGACGAAGGGGCATTCGCGGGTGTTCGCGATCCTCAACTCCGATGTCCAGGTGCGGCCGGCCACGCTGATGGTGAGCAAGGTCACCGTGAAGAGCGAGAAATACACCAACATCCTGATGGGAACCGTGCAGGCGGCGATCGCCCACGGGGTGCTCGACGCCGTCCGGGCCGGCGACATCCCCAAGAAGAAGGCCAACGACCTGGGGATCATCGTCTCGGTCTGGCTCGATCCCTCGATCGTGGAGGCCGACTACGACCCCGAGATCCTCTTCCGCACCAATCGCGAGGCCACGGCCAAGGCGATCGGCAAGGCGCTGCGGAACGAGCCCTCGATCGACTGGCTGCTCGCCAACCAGGCGAAGGTCACGCACTACTTCCACGACCTCGCCGTGAAGGGGGAGCTCTGACGGGGTTTGCAGCGGGAACGTCCGTCGGGGATAACGGTGGGCACGGGTGAGGATGTCGTTCCTGGATCGCGGAGGCAGCCATGCGGACGGTGGGGCGTGAATCGCGGCGGAAGTTCCTCGGGAAATCCCTGGCGAGCGGCGCGGCGGCCGTGGCGGCCCCGCTGGTGATCCCGTCGTCGGCGCTCGGCCTCGACGGCGCGACGCCGCCGAGCGAGCGGGTGCGTGTGGCCGGCATCGGCATCGGCCGCCGCGGTGAATACGATCTCGGCTGCTTCCTCGCGCAGCCCGACGTGCAGTTCGTGGCCGTCTGCGACGTGAAGGAGGGGCGGCGACAGGCGGTCAAGGCGATCGCCGACAAGCACCATGGCACCGCCGAGTGCCGCACGTATCGCGACTTCCGCGAGCTGCTCGACCAGCGAGACGTGGATGCCGTGCTGATCGCCACCGGCCCCAACTGGCACGGCCTGATGGCGATGCTCGCCGCCAAGGCCGGCAAAGACGTCTACTGCGAGAAGCCCTGCACGAAGAACATCGCCGAGAGCCTCCTGCTCCGCGACACGATGCGCCGCTGCGGCACCGTATTTCAGGCCGGCACGCAGCGACGGAACCTGCCCCACTTCGCCTTCGCCTGTGAGCTGGCCCGCACCGGTCGGCTCGGGCGGATCACCCGCGTGTTCGCCCACCCGCAGGGCATGAAGGCTTTCTCCAGCGGCTGGCTGCCGGAGGAGCCACTGCCCGATCCGGCCGTGGCCGACTGGGACATGTATCTCGGCCCGGCGGCCTGGCGGCCGTTTCACGCGCAGACGCTCGGGGACGGCTTCAACTTCGAGAAGGGGGGCGGGCTCGTCGGCGGCGGCGTGCTCGAGTGGGGCTCCCACTGCGTGGATCTCTGCCAGTGGGCGGTGAACGACTGCCCGCCGCCAGTGGACTACGCGCCGCCGGTGGACGGTCGGATCGTCTGCCGCTACGCGGGGGGCGCGGAGCTCATCTTCCGTGAGAAGGACTGGATCCCGCTCGGCTCGTGCCCCGTGCGGTTCGAGGGGGAGACCGGCTGGGTGGAGGCGGGTGACAGCGGCAAGATCGTGCTCTCGTCGCCCGAGTTGATGGCGGGTCGCAAGGTCGAGGAGATCGGCGGCTATCCGGCCACGTTCCATGTGCGCGACTTCCTCGACTGCGTGAAGACCCGCGGCCAGCCCAAAGGCAATGCCGACGCGGCCTGCAATGCCCACATCGCCTGCCATGCGGCGAACGTGGCCTTGTTCCTCGGCCGCCCGGTGACGCTCGACACCGAGTCGTGGCAGTTCGTGAACGACGATCAGGCGAACCGGCTGCGGTCGGAGTCGCTCCGCGAGCCCTGGAGACTGTGATGGCACGAGTCCGATCCTTTGCCGCGGTTGCCGCGGCCCTGGCCCTGTCGTGCGGCTGGATGCATGGCCTGCATGCCGCGCCGTCCCGCGAGCCCGACCTCCTCGCCGTGATCCGTTCGGAGACGCCCGAGGCCGAGAAGGCGCTCGCCTTCAAGGGGCTGGCGGTGCACGGCTCCCCGGCGTGCGTGGCCGACGTCGCCACGTATCTGGCCAACGAGCGGCTCTCGTCGTGGGCCCGGATCACGCTCGAGGCGATCCCGGGCGACGAGGCCTCCGCGGCCCTGCGGGCGGCCGCTGCCCCCGGCACCGCGCTCGCCAGCCGGCAGCTCACGGGCGTGATCAACTCACTCGGCGTCCGTCGCGACGCGGCGGCCGTGCCCCTGCTCGTCACCCGGCTCGGGGATGGCGACCCCAACGTGGCCGAGGCAGCCGCCGCGGCGCTGGGCAAGATCGGCTCGGCCGATGCCGCGACCGCACTGCTGGCAGCGCTCGTGGCCGGCAAGCCCGACCGCGACACAGTGGCCGAGGCCTGCGTGGTCTGCGGCGAGCGGCGGATCGAGGCGGGCGACACCACCGCCGCGCTCGCGGTCTTTGATGTCGTGCGGAAGGCCGACGTCTCGGAGCAGCGGCAGGCGGAGGCATGGCGGGCCGCGATCCTGGCCCGCGGCCGCGAGGGCGTGCCGCTGCTCGTCGAGCTGCTCACGTCGCCGTCGCAGCGGCTCTTCAACATGGGCCTGTTCACGGCCCGCGAACTCGCCGCCGGCCCCGACCGCGACGCGGCCCTTGCCTATGAGGTGGACCTCGCGCTCCTGAAGGCCGTGGGCGGTTCCGGGCCGCTCCGGGGCGACCGCGCGGCGCTCGTGATCGACCTGCTTGCCGACCGCAACGCCGGTGGCGCCGGCGCGGCCGTGCAGCAGGCGCTCCTGGAATCCGCCGCCGCCGGCGAGCCAGCCGTGCAGCTCGCCGCCGTCCGCGCGGTCGGCCGCTGCGGCGATGCGGCGGCCGCCGAGCGACTCCTCGAAGTCGCCGAGACCAGCGCCGGTCCGCTGGTGGCGGCAGCGCGGCAGGCCGTCACCGGCATGACGGCCGACGGCGTGGACGAGAAGATCGTGGCCCGGCTCGATGCCACCACCGCCCTGCCCCTCATCGTGGGCCTGATCGGCGACCGGCGGATCCTCACCGCCTCGGCCAAGGTGCGGGCCCTCGCCGACCATGCCGATCCAGCGGTGCGTTCGGCGGCGCTGGCGGCGCTCGGCTCGATCGTGAGCCTCGGCGATCTCGGCATCCTCGTCCGCCGTGCCGCGGCTCCGCGGGATGAGGCCGAGGGGGGCGTGGCCGCCGCCGCGCTCAAGGAGGCTGCGGTCCGCATGCCCGACCGTGACGGCTGCGCCGCCGCGATCGCCGCGGGGCTCGGCTCGGCCGGCGACCGCGCGGGCCTGCTCCTCGAAACGCTCGGCGACGTCGGCGGCCCGAAGGCGCTGGCAACCGTCGCCGCGGCCGCCGCCTCGGGCGATGCGCCGCTCCAGGATGCCGCCACGCGGGTGCTCGGCAAGTGGATGACGGCCGATGCGGCGCCGGTGCTCCTCGACCTCGCCACGACCGACAAGGCCGGGTCGTATCGCGGCCGGGCGCTGAAGGGCTACCTGCGGATCGCCCGGCAGTTTGCCCTGCCCGAGGCCGAGCGGGCGGAGATGTGTCGCCGGGCGCTGGCCGCCACGGACGATCCGGCTGATCGCAAGGGAGTGATCGAGATCCTCGTCCGCTATCCTCACGCGGCCACGCTCGCGGTGGCGCAGGAGGCCACGGCCCAGCCCGACGTCGCCGACGAGGCGAAGGCCGCCGTGGCGGCGATCGAGGCGAAGCTCACCAAACCGGCCGGCACGAACTGACACGAGGACGTTCCATGGCGATTCGCTGGCTCCTGCTGATCGCGGCTGTTTCGCCGGTGGCTGCGGTCGCCGACGTGGCGTTCGAGAAGCAGACGCTCACCGAGCGGTTCGTGGCCGAGGGTTGCGCCGTTGCCGACTTCGACCACGATGGCCATGCCGACATCACCGCGGGCAACACGATCTGGTACGGCCCCGACTTCGCCCGCACGACGGAGTTCACGCCTCCGGCCGACAACGCCGAAGGGCCGTCGAAGACGCCCTACGATCCGGCCCGCGGCTACTCCGACTACTTTCTCGCCTACGCCCACGACTTCACCGGCGACGGCTGGGCCGACATCCTCGTCTACGGCCTGCCAGGCGAGCCGGCGCACGTGTTCGTGAATCCGCAGGGCCATGCCGGCCACTGGGCGAAGCATGCCATCTTCGACGTGGCCGACGGCGAATCTCCGGCACTCGTCGACATGACCGGCGACGGCAAGCCCGAGCTGCTCGTCCATTCGAGCGACCTCGCGAAGCCGCCGCAGGCCCAGGGCAAGGGAGGCGGCCAGCTCGGCTACGCTGAGATCGACTGGGCGAACCCGCTCGGCAAGGCCCGCTTCCGCCCGATCACGCCGCGGTCGCCGGAGAACGACGCCAAGTATTTCCGCTACACGCACGGCTACGGCGCCGGCGACGTGAACGGCGACGGCCGCATGGACCTCGTCACGAAGGACGGCTGGTTCGAGCAGCCGGCCGATCGCACGGCGGCGATCTGGACGTTTCATCCCGGGCCCTTCGGCCCGGCCGACTCGATCGGCGGCGCCCACATGCTCGTGCTCGACGTCAACGGCGACGGCAGGAACGACGTGGTCACCAGCTACCATGCCCATGGCTGCGGGCTGGGCTGGTTCGAGCAGCGGGCCGACGGCTCGTTCGCGGAGCATCGCATCATGGGGGCCACACCGGCGGAGAACGACCAGGGCGTCACCTTCAGCCAGCTGCACGCCCTGGCCCTGGCCGACATCGACGGCGACGGCCTCCAGGACGTGGTCACGGGCAAGCGCCGCTGGGCGCACGGCGTGAGCGGCGACATCGACCCCAACGCCCCGCCGGTCTTGTATTGGTTTCAGCTCGTCCGGGATGGCTCTGGCGGGGCCCGTTACGTGGCCCACCGGATCGACGACGACAGCGGCGTGGGCACGCAGGTGACGGTGGCCGACCTGAATGCCGACGCGAAGCCCGACGTGGTCGTGGCGAACAAGCGGGGCGTGTTCGCGTTTCGGCAGAAGTGATGCCGCAGGAAGCCCCATCGCGT
>JBBAVS010000016.1:0-5510 GCA_040397585.1 Pirellulales bacterium | reverse complement strand
GCGTGACGCGGACCGAATCAGCCGCGGAGGCCGAGGCCGAGCGTGTCGCGGCAGAAGGTGATGCTCCGCGCGAGTTCACCGAGCTGATACTCCCGCTCGGCCTTCGCCCGGTCTGCCCCCGGCGGCGGCGCGAAGGGCTCGATCGCGTGGCCCCGCGCGGCGAGCGCCATGAACGCGGCGAGCTCGTCGGCCCGGGCGTCGGGAAACGCCTCCCAGAAGCCGCGGTCGTAGATCGGAAACGTCCGGGCGAAGCCGGAGATCGTCTCGATGTGCACCGTCACGCCGGGGCAGGCCTTCGCGAAGAGATCGAAGAACGCGGGGAGGTCGGTGCAGCCCTCGCCCATCGCGGTCCACTGCACGGCCACGCCCGTGGGCGTTCGCCAGACCATCGCATCGCGGAGGCTCGTGGTGACCACGTGGGGGGCCAGCGTTTCGAGGGCTCGCACCGGGTCTTCGAGCGTCCAGCAGGCGTTGCCCGAATCGAAGTTCACGCCCACGAACTCGGGCCCCGCCCGTTCGACGAGCGATTTCAGTTCCGCTGCTTGCAGGTCGCCCGCGTGGTTCTCCACGGCGATCTTCACGCCCGCATCGAGCGCCTGGCCGCGGGCCTCGCGGAGCACGGCCACGGTGTCGTCGATCCGGGCGGCGATTCCGCCGGGCGAGCGCCGGTCCTCTTGGTTGCCGAGGATCACGCGAAACGCCCGCGAGCCGAGGGCCTTGGCCATGCGGATGCCGGTGGCGAGGTGTTCCGCGGGCGTGCCGAACTCCAGCTTGAAGGTCTTCGAGGTGGGGCAGATGCTCCACGAGCCGAGTTCGAGCGTCACGCCCTTATCGGCCGCGTAGGCCCGGAGGTCGGCGAGCGCTGCATCATCGGTGCGGCCCTCGAAAGGGCCGAAGTCGGTGATGAACACGGAGTCGCAGGCGAGCGACTCGGCGTGATCGACGAGCTGCCGGGCGTTCCACTTGAGCGCCCGGACGCCGAAGTTGTCGAACCCCAGCCGGATGCCGCGGCGGCGGACGGCCGTCTCGCCGCCGCAGGCGAGGCTCGCGGTGGCTGCGACCGCCGTCGCCAGAAAGCTCCGGCGCGAAACCGATCGGAGGTTCGAGGGAAGAGCGGGCATGGGCATGCCATGGAGAATTGGGGACGGGAGCT
Source organism: Pirellulales bacterium (assembly GCA_040397585.1). GTDB lineage: Bacteria > Planctomycetota > Planctomycetia > Pirellulales > UBA1268 > QWPN01. Next base: position 4,357 of record JBBAVS010000016.1, on the reverse strand, counting down.
GATTGTTCAGCGGGCGGCTCAGGCTGCGATGGAAGCGTCGCCGATCGGCGCGTTGGCAGCAATACTGCACGAAATCGGCTCCCGTCCCGAGTATTCTGGAAATGCCACGAAATGGATGTCGTGCTGTACGGCCTTCTTGTAACCGAAGGTGCCTGGTGGCGTACGACTGTCGATATGCCGGGGTATGACTTTTGAGCCTTTTGACGCGGATGCCATGCGGGACGGAAACGTGCCTTCGGCCAGTACGGATCTTCGGCACGATCGCCGCAATCCTCTGTTGCACTTCTGGCTGCTGGGTGATGAACCTGCTGCCCGGCCGGACGATCCATCAGAAGTGCGGATGGAAAGCGGAGGAGTTTTTTGCCGACCCGAAGGTGATCGCGCTCTGCAAGGCGATCGAGGCCAACGATCTGGCCGAGATGGAGCGGCTCGTGAAGGAGGGAGCGGACGTCAACGCGCAGGGCAAGGGGAATATGACACCGCTGCTGTGGGCCTATCCGGATAACCGTCTGCCCCGGTTCAAGTGGCTCCTCGAGCATGGAGCGAATCCGAATGTCGTGATCGAAAGTGATTTCAATAGCCGCAACTACATCACGCCGGGAGACTCGGTGACCGTCATAGCGTGCAAGACCTCCTTTCCGGGATACTTCGACGCCGTCTTTGATCACGGAGGTGATCCGAATCAGCCATGCGTGCAGCTGTTGGGCCTGGGGGATCAAACCTATAACGAACCTCCTCTCAAGGCAGTCATTGGGACATTGGGCCGGAAGCCTGAGGAAAAGCTGAAGCAGGTTATGCGGCTCATCGCGTTGGGGGCTGACATGAATGCGCTGAACCCGGATTCAACGCCCGTGATGGATGCAGTACTTTGGCCTGGGCAGTTTGACCTCGCGCTAACGATGCTCGAAGCGGGCGCCGACTTTTGGAAGTACATGGACGATGACAGCACGCGTCTGATCCACCTTGTCGCCATGCAAGAAGATCGCCTCGATGAGTATTCTCCTGAGAAGCGGGCAAAGTTTCACGAGCTCGTGAAGTGGCTCGAAGACCACGGCGAGTCGTACGAGGAAGCAAAGGCGGATCTCGCGAGGTGGGCGTCGTGGGGCCGGGTGTCGGGCGAATACGACCAAAAAGATGGCCGCCGAGATCGCGGAGCGCAAGGCCCGCGAAAAGGCCGCGGCTGAGAAGAAGGCGGAGTGACGCCATGCGGTTCGCCCCGGCCCTGCTCGTCGCCGGCCTGATGGTTGCCTCCGCCGCTGGCTGCGGCTTGTTGAACCTGCTGCCCGGCCGGACGATCCATCAGAAGTGCGGATGGAAGGCGGAGGACTACTTTGCTGATCCGAAAGTCATTGCGCTCTGCAAGGCGATCGAGGCCAACGATCTTGCGGAGATGGAGCGGCTCGTGAAGGCGGGGGCCGACGTCAACGCGCAGGGCAAGGGCAAGATGACGCCGCTGCTGTGGGCGCTTCCGGATAATCGCCTGCCTCGGTTCAAGTGGCTGCTTGAGCATGGCGCCAATCCGACTGTCGTGATCGAGAGTGATTTCAATGTTCGCAACCACATGAGTCCTGGAGACTCGGTCACGCATATGGCGTGCAAGACGTCATTTCTCGGCTATTTTGACGCAGTGTTTGATCATGGCGGCGACCCGAATCAGCCGTTCTTTCTGAAGCTAGGACTGGGGTTGGCCGATCAAAACTATCCACCTCTTAAGGCAGTGATTGGTGCATTGGGACCGAAGCCCGAAGAGAAGCTGGAGCGTGTAAAGCGGTTGATTGCGTTGGGGGCTGACATGAATGCGCTGACCCCAAGTTCAACGCCTGTGATGTATGCAGTACTTTGGCCCGGGCAGTTCGATCTCGCGCTGCTCATGCTCGAAGCGGGCGCCGACTTTCGGAAATACATGGACGATAGACACAAACGTTTGATCCACCTGGTTGCCATGCAAGAAGATCGTCTCGATGAATACTCGCCTGAGAAACGGGTGAAGTTTCAGGAGCTCGTGTAGTGGCTTGAAGACCGCGGCGAGTCGTACGAGGAAGCGAAGGCGGATCTCGCGAGGTGGGCGTCGTGGGGCCGGGTGTCGGGCGAGTCGACGAGGTTGATCGCCTTGACGTGGGAAATAAAGGGCCAGCAGGTTCGAGTCCGTGACGATTATGATGCATCTGGCGGCGCCCCGGGGGCTAGACACGAACTGTGATGCGCATTGTTCCAATGCTTGCCGTTCTTGGAAAATCCGTGGAAGCTAGGCAGCGGCCTCGAAACTAACTGCACCGCGAGACGCTAGCGTCGAGCACGTTGTCCTTGCGGGTTACGGAGGTAACGACGTTTCTTGTTGTCGGGTGTTTTTTGAGTGTAATCCAACAGGAGCAGGCCCTCGCCGCTAAATATGTATTTTGTCAGAAGTAACGACCCGCATCCATCAGTAGAGGCGCGCACACCGCGCAGCAAAGGGTTGCGTTGGGTTTTTTGGGGGGCGGTGTTCGGGTTTGCTGCGTTGATACTCGGCGCGCTGTTGATGCCCGCCATCCGTTCGGCGCCCCAGGCTAGAAACCTGGCGATATGCTCCAACAAGCTGCGCCGGATTGCCGTTGCTTTGCGAGACTACGCCCAGGCGCATGGCCACCTGCCCCCTGCGCATACACTCGCTGCCGACGGCACGGTGCTCCACAGCTGGCGGACGCTGATTCTGCCCTACCTTGGTGAGAAGCAGCTTTTTGCTTCGATCGATTTGACGAGGCCGTGGAACGACCCAGTCAACGCGACGGCTCGCGAGACACCTGTGCCAGCGTTCGCGTGCCCAACCAGCGCGAAAGATGACACCTTTACGCACTACCAAGTGGTGATCTTACCTGAGGGGCTTTTTCGGCCCGATGGGGCTGCCAGCCTGCAGGAGTTTGCCGCGGCGGATCCCAACACGGTGATCGTGGTCGACGCCCCAGCTGATCGGGCGGTCAAGTGGATAGAGCCGCGTGATGTGGAAGGCGAAGCATTTCTCACGGAACACCTGTGGTCTTCAAATCACGCGGGTGAACGGCTTCGCGCGATAACCGCTGACAGCCAGGTTCGGACGCTATTCCTGCCCCTCACACAAGCGGCGGCATCAGACCGGCGCGAGGTGCTCACTCCTGCGAAGGATGGCCCTCGCTCTGACGGTGATTGACACCGTGTGCGAGGTGCATCCGCCATTCCCGCAACTCATGGATCGCGATGGGCGCCACCCAGGATACCCAGACCGCCGCGGGGTCGAACCATGTGGCCGACACGCCAGTTACCGTCGCGATTCCGCCGATGATCCGCAGGATGATCGTGGAGGAAAGCAGAAGATAGGTGCGCCACATCCACCGCTCGTGTTCGCGAAACCGCCTCCGGACGGCAGCGCGCCAGCCGAGTGCTGTACATGCGGATGTGAGGACAGCGAGGACGACAAGACCGGCGGCAGCGATCGGCCCCCCAACAGCATGTCGCGCCATCCATAAGCCGCTTGGTGCGACCGCGACGAGTACGACCACGACCTCTAGTCGCCCCAGGAAGCGGTGCCAAAGTGGCCACTGACGACGGAACGTATCGCTGATCAAGATCGTGCCCAGAAGGAGAGCTAACGGGCCGGAAATGATGTGCGCATAGAAGGCCATATGGTAGCCGTCGAAAAAGTACTCCTTGCGCCCGTGAAGAAAGCCAGAGGAGAAGTTCGGCGGTAGGTAATGGACATAAGCCAAAAGCGTCTTGCCCAACACGATGAGCACGACGGCCGCCGCGAGTGGACGCACGAATCGACTAAGCGCATTGTGCTCACCTGTGGTCACGGGGCTTTCTGAGGCCGAGATCATGGTTGCCGGTCGCTGGTGTTCCCTGTCAGTTCGAAACACTAACGCCACGCTGGACAGTCCTGCCAACGCATGTCAGCACTCGTGCGGAACCATCTCGGAATATCTGAATCAGCGGATCCATTTGGCTATACGTTCATCGAGAAGTTGTTTCAGTCTTTTTATTGTACTGCTGCGGGTGGCGGGGATCACACAATCCCGCTTCTGTTGATGGTTCATCAGGAATTTTTGTGGGTAGCTCCGTAGGGGAGAATGCGGCCTTCCTCCGGAGGCAAAGCGCCTGTTCGACACAGAGCCCTACCAGCAGGTTCTCGGCTTGACCGCTCCTTGGAAGGTCACGGATGCGAGGCTCGACGTCGAGTCGACCGAGATCCACGTCCATGTCGAGCATCCAGAAGGCTGTCGATGGAGCTGCCCGCAGTGTAGCCGTGAGCTAGCCTGCTACGACCATGCCCCAGAGCAACAGTGGCGGCACCTCAACACCTGCCAGTTCCACACGCTGGTCCATGCCCGTGTCCCACGGGTCGAGT
>JBBAVS010000015.1:40162-45934 GCA_040397585.1 Pirellulales bacterium | reverse complement strand
ACCTGCGGTTCCCACCCCGTCGTGCTCTTCGTGCAGGTTGAAAACCTGCACCCACGCCGGCCGACGGAGACCGTCAGGGGGACGCGGCGGCGGGCTTGGCCGCGGCCGCCGGACGCAGCACCCAGTCGGCGTAGGGCTGTTCCGCCGCCAACACCTCGTCGATCGCGGCCCCGAACAGCACCCGCGCCGCGCCGCCGAGCGACACCGCCAGCGGCCCACAGGCCGGGCTGTCGCCGACCAGGGTGTCGGCCTCGAGTCCCGTGGCCGCGACCGCCTGCATCCGGCCGTCGCTCCCCACGACCACCACCGGCAGCCCACCGCGATCGGCCAACAGCGTGCGGAGGCGGGGCGCGGCCTCGTCGGGATCGGCGGGACGGATGATCCGGGCCACCTCGCGGCGGGGCAGCGACTTGACCTCGCCGCCCACGTCGAAGCGGACCACGTCGGCATCCATGCCGACGAGCCGGCCGCGGAGATAATCGCCCCCTGCCATCCGCACGACGTGCGTGGGAGGCGCGGCCTGCTTGGTTCGCGGCACGGTCAGCAGCCGGTCATGCTTCTGCTTGAGGATCGGCCGCCCGCCCACCGGCGAGAGTTCGAGCGCCCGGATGCGGTCCCCGGCGATCGCCAGGTCGCCGCGGTCGCCGAGCCTGACCCGGACGGTGCGTTCGTCCGCACCGAGCACGCGGCAGGCGAACGACTCGCCGGTAACGAGATGCACCGTCGCCGGGCCGCGGTCCGCGATTCCGCCGAGCGACTGCTGCACCGCCACGGCGCGGTCGAGCACGTCCTTGGCAGCGGCGCCGGCAAGGTCGTCGCGACCCCGGGTCTCCCGCACGAGCGCCACCCCCTCGATGCCGTGCTCCCGCCGCACGCCCAGCCGCACCGTCGAGCCGACCGGGCCGACGAGCAGCAGCCGGACCGCGTCGGCCGGCGCCGTGGCGAGATCCACGGGCTTGCCGAACACCCCCTCCGCGATCGTCGTCACCATGTCGTCCACGTGGAGCCGGCCATCGCGGGCGGCGGGCCCGTCGGCCACCACGTCCACGACCTTCCTTTCACCCGACTGGCCCACGCGGGCCAGCGTGATGCCCGGACCACCAACGATCTCGAGCCCGCGGTAGTCGATGCGGACGGGCCGCACGGGATCGGCGAACGCCACCGGCCGCGTGCCGCCAAGCGGCTGCCAGCCGATCCTGCCGTCCGCGCAGGCCGCCAGGCAGCCGAGCAGCCGCGTCTCGCCCGACGTCAGCAGCCCGACCCGGCCCGACAGTCCGGGGAACGGCGGGAACTCGGCGGCCTCGTCATGCCGCCCCACCGCCGCCGCCACGAACTCGAGCGGTTCGGCGAACAGATCAGCCGCGACCCGCACCACCGCCGGATCGCCCGACGCGATGATGCGACCGGGGAGCCGACCGCCGTGCGGCAGGTCGATCGGCGTGGCGCCGGCAGCGGCCGTGGCGGTCAACCCGACGACGAACGCCAGACACCACGCCCACGCGTCGCGGCGTCCGCCGAGGCTCATGGCCGCCCGGGCCTCCGGCCGCTGAAGGCACCGGGCGTCGCGGCGGCCTCGCCGGTCTCGAGTATCCCCTGCTGATCGATCCATGACCGCATCGACTTGCCCTGGTTCATGAGCAGGGCGAGCGTCCGCCACTGCCGCTCGCTGGTCGCCTTCTGCAGCGGTGTCGCATCCACTCCCGAGAGGACCATGTACACCAGGTTCAGCTGCAAGTGGGCATTCTCCTGTTCGGGGGAGAGTTCATCGATCCGCAGCGGCGGCTCGTTCGCCAAGAGCGCCTGGGCGAGGAGGTCGTGCTGGGACTGGGAGAGGCCCAGCATGTCGTCCATCTTGGCGAGCGTGGACACGACCATGGTCCGCCAGCGGAACGACCGCCGGGCCCTGAGCTCAGCGTCGATGCGGGCCACCTGTGCGGCATCGAGCGTGGAGGGAAGGGCGGCGGCGAACAGCGATCCCGAGTCGAACAGCCGCCGCAGGAGCTGCCGGCACTCCTGCACGTCCTGCTGGAACTGGTGCCACTTCTTCTGGCCCTCCGGGTCGTTGAGGTTGACCCGAGCGCCCGCATATCGCGCCCGCGTGGCGTCCACGGTGGCGGCGAACCGCCGGATGTCCGACTCCATCGCCAGGCGGAGCTTCCGCTGCTGGGCGTCGGTCAGGTCGGAGGATGCGGCGATCCGCTCCAGCCGCTTCTCGCCAAGGCTGCGGGCCCGGGCGAAGCTCGGCGATTCCGGGGGCTGCTCCTCGGCGGCGGCGGGACCGCCAGGCAAGACCATGCGGCGGCCGTTGAGGATCAGCTGGCCCTGCGGGGCCACCACGACGTTCGCGTTGCCACCGCGGAGCACCCAGCCGTTGCCCCCCTGCTCGAAGAGGTTCGCGTCGAAGTTGGCGCCGAGGTCGATGAGATGCTGCTGGTCGGCCTGGGCCTGCGGCGCAGGGGGCTCCTCGACCACGCGATCGTCCTCGGCCCATGTCGGTCCGCGGCCGAGCATGCAGAGCACGGCGAGTCCCATCCAGCGCGAACGGCTCATGGCGCGGCTCCCTGCGTCCACCAGTCGTCCTCCTGATGGAGTCCCTGGCCGTCGAAGTTCCAGCCGACGTGCATGCCGACCACCGCCGTGCCGGCCGCCTTCCGCCACCGCGTCCACTCGTCCCGCTGGGCGTCGTCGAGGTGCGGCTCGATGCAGGCGTTGGCGTAGTCTGGGGCGGGCCGGTAGTTGTTGATCACCGTGCCCGTGTCCTCGAGCTCCCGCAGCCAGGCATCCTGCCAGCGGGCCTCGAGGTCGTCCTCGATCGCCTGTCGCTGTGCGGCCGAGAGGTCGAGCTGCCGGTCGAGCTTGGCGACGATCCCCACCCGGGCGGCCGCGCCGCGGCGGGCCATCCGCGCCGCCTGCTCGCGGGCATAAACGGTGAGCTGCTCGGCCGAGGCGTGGGGCTCGAGAGCCTTCGCGATCGGCGTCTGGATGCTGCGACGGGCGTCGAAGGCCCGCCGCGGCTGGCCGCCGAGCATCTGCCGGGTAGCGAACTCCAGCGCCGTCTTCGTCACCGCCATCCGGCCGGCCGCCAGCACCTCCCGCCGCGCCTCGGCCGCGAGATTCGGGCAGGACTGGCGGACCATCTCCAGTTCGGTCCGCAGCACCGGCTGGAAGAGCTGCTCGAGGTGCTTGGCCTGCTGACGGATCTGCTTCCGCTGCTGCCACCGCTGGGCCTGGGCGGGATCCTTCGGCATCTCGCCATCCGCGGCCTCGTCGGCGGGAATCGGCTCCTGCGCCGGCTCCGGGAAGGGAGCGATGGCGTTGAACATCGCCCGCAACCCCATGCCCAGAAAGCCGCCGGCCACGCCCGCCGGAGCAGGATGGCTCTCGGCCTCGACGAGCGGGTCGGTCTCCACCTCGAGCTCGACCTCGTCTCCCTCGACCACCTCGCCGGCGACGTCAACCACCTGCGGCACCGGCGCGACCACGAACGGCTGCCTGGCGAGCGCCGTCGTCGTGGCGGCGATCACCGCCGTCCATCCCGCGATCCACTGGCACGCGCTGGCCCGTCTCATCGTTCGTACACCGGGAGGAACTTGTAGTTGACCGCGAGCGACAACAGCGCCAGCGACGTGTCCACCGTGCCGCCGAACCCGCCGCCCCGGCCGGAGAACCCCGAGAAGCTGCCGTCCTTCGCCTGCATCGCCTTCATCTCCTTCACGAGCCCGGCGTTCCACTTCTCCCACGTGGTCACATCGGCCTGGAACAGGGCCTGGGCGCGGTAGTAGCGGGTGTAGGTCGGATAGCCCTCCGAGCCCGCCTGCTCGTTGCCCAGCGACCGGCCCTTGAGATAGCTCGCCGCCTTCGCGTATTGCGGCAGCGACTTGTGCCGCGCGATCGCGAACACGAGCACACCGATGCTCGTCACGGCATCGCTGCCGCCGCCCGGGCCGCCCGAGTAGCCGAGCTGGCCGTTGGGGCCGGTCATCGAGGCGTAGTATTTGATCGCCTTGTCGATCGTTTCGTCGGGCACCTCGATGCCGGCGTTGCGGGCCCCGAGCAGCCCCATCAGCACGGCACCGCTCACCGAGGTGTCGGCGTCCTTGGCGTCGGGCGAATACCGCCAGGCGCCATTTGGGTTGTTGGCGGCGCTCGTCACCGCGCACCGCACCGCGAGCTCGAGCGCCTGCCCGAGCGGCCGGCCCTTCTGGTTGCCGGCGGTGGCCTCTGTCCAGAGCGTGCGGTCGTCCACGGTGCCGTAGGCCTCCGAGAGCGCGAGCATCCCGAAGCCGTGCTGATACATGCTGTCGTGCCCCTGGCCCGACCCCAGAAACCCCGTCTCCGCGTTCTGGGCCACGATCATGCTCCGCAGCGCCTTGCGGATCGGCACCCGGTAGGGGCCGTGGTTGGGATCCTCGCCCGAGGCCAGCAGGGCCATCACCGCCATGCCGGTCACGCCGGGGCCGGCCTGGCCGTCCTTCCAGCCGCCGCTGTCGTCCTGGGTCTTGATGAGATACCGCAGCCCGGCGTCATACATCTCGCGGACGTCACGGGGCACCGGGTCGCCGTAGCGGACGACCGGCCCCTGGCCGCGGGCGGTCATCGCCGCCGCGACCAGCGCGATGCCGAGGATCGTGCGGGCCACTGTCATCTCCGCTCCTTCTCGAACTTGTTGAAGTAGGCGTCGAGGCCGGCGCGAAACTCCTCGGGAAGCACGCGGCCGCTGGTGCCGGTGGCCTGATCCTTCTCGCCCCCCTCGCCGCGGCCGCTGCGGTTGCCGCGGCCGGCGAGCGCCAGCGCCGCACTCGTGGCCGTGCCCGTGCCGCCGCCACCAGGCGTCGCGCCGCCGCCACCTCCGCCTCCGCCACCCCCGCCGCCGTTCGAGGCCGCGGCCTGGGCGGCCAGCAACAGTTCGATCGCCTCCGTCTCGGCGCCGATCGCCTTCGGGCCGGTGTCGGGCGTGCCGAGCAGGTCGGTCGCCTCGGCCATCACCTCCTCCACCTTCTCGAAGAGCTGGATCTCCTGGCCGAACGACTGCTCGCCATCGGGCTCCTCGAGGAGGCGGTCAACAAGATCGACGACCCGGTCGGCGAGGGCGTCTTGACGGTCGGCGAGCTTCTCGGCCTGAGCCGCATGCTCGTCGGGAGCCACCGCGGCCTTCGCCTGCTGGGCCACGCGAGTCTCCTCGCGGAGGTTGACCTCCTCCTCGAGGATCTTCATCGCCTCGAGGACCACCTCCGGCGGCACGCTCTCCCCCGGGGGCCCGCCTCCCTCGCCGCTGCCAGACTGCGGCGGGGGCACGAGGTCGTCGGCGAGTCGATCGAACGTGTCCGACCAGAACTCGGCCTGGGCGATCGACATGCCCGCCTCCTTGAGGACATCGTCGGAGAGCTGGCGGAGACTGCCGAGGGTGTCGAGATCCTTCATCTCCTCGAGCACCGTGTGGAAGGCGGGCAGCTGCCGGCGATCGAAGTAGGCCTGGAGGTCGTCCATCAGCGCCGACATCCGGTCGGTCTCGCGGAGCGACTGCTCGCGGACGTCGCCGAGCGCCCGCTTCACCGGCTCGGGCTGCCGGTCGGCCTTGCCGAAGGCCTCGGCCGCCATCGCCGCGATCCGGCTGCCGATCTCCCCCTGCTCCCGCGAGGCGAGCTTGAGCCGCTTCACGAACGTGCTCCCCTCGAGCCGGGCCATCACCGCGGCGAGTTCGTCGGCCACCTTCGCAAACTCGGCGAGCAGTTCCTCCTGCTTCGCGATCGCCGCGTCGAGCGCCTCGTCGGC
>JBBAVS010000015.1:4170-40062 GCA_040397585.1 Pirellulales bacterium | reverse complement strand
GCCAGCCGTGCGCTCGCCGCCTGCGCGAGCAGGTCGGCCACACCGGGCATCCGGCTCTCGGCGATGTCGGCGAGCGTCTGGATGTCTTCCGCGAGTTGCTCGAGCGTGGCCGCCTCGAACTCGGGGTTCTTGAGCGCCTCGCGAACGAGGTCGGCCCCTTCGTCCACGAGGCGGTCGAGCCGGCGGGCGTTGGCCTCCTCGGCCGCGGCCTGGGCCTCGAGCCGCGCCCGGCTCTCGGCCGCGAGCAGCTGCTCGGCGGGCAGCTTCCGCAGCTCCTTGTTGGTGGCGAGCAGGCCCATCTCGCGATCGCGGACCTCGCTCGCCTGCTGGCGGAACTGCTGGAGCCGGGTGTTGAGCACCAGCGCGTGCTCGGCCCGATCGACCACGTAGAGCACCAGGGGCGACGACACCGCGCGGCCGCGGCCCGGCAGGTAGTCCTCGGCGAAGGCCCGGATGGCGATCGGCTGCGGGCGGATGCCCAGGGCGTCGGGGCAGAACGTAGCCGCCGCGTCGAGCGACTCCACGTCGCCGCCGCCCGCCTGCAGGATTCGCTCGCCCTTCTCGAGCGCCGCCGCGTCGGCCGTCGGGCCGCTCGCCGCGAACGAGTCGGCGAGCCCCTCCCATTCGAGCCCCACGCGGCGGATGCCGAAGTCGTCGCGGGCGGCAACCTTGAACTTCAGCGTGTCGGTCTCGAGGAGGATGCCCCGCGTCTGCGGCACGTCGAGCATCACCACGAGCGGCGGCTCGTCGGCCCGGGCGGCGATCGTGAGCTCGAGCGGCGCGGCCGCCTCGAGGCCGTCGGCATCGCGCCACGAGAGCGAGACTTTCTCGTCGCCGTCCACGACCCGCACCGGCGTGCGGATCTCCTTGCCGGCAGGCGTCACGGCTGCGCCATCGACCGTCGCCGCCGCGAGGTCACGAGTGGCCGTGGCCACGATCGACACGCTGCTGCCCTTCACCGGCGCGATCATGCCGCCGCGGATGTCCTGCCGCCGGCTGCCCGGCCGCTGGAGATACTCGGGCAGCGTCACCTCGGCCTCGAGGCCGGCGAGCTCCGGCCGGTGCACGGCCGCAAGCCGCACCCGCTGGCGGGCATCGCCGGCCGCGAGCGCGAGCGGCCCATCGGCCACCTGCGGCGGGAGCGTGAACACATACTCGTCACCGTCGCGCCGCGCGGCCATGGGCGGCTGCCGCCCGATGCGGAGCGTGGCATCGTCGGGCCGCCACTGCGTGTCGTCGCGGAGGGCCACGCGGATCTCGGCCGACTCACCGTGCGGCACCACCACCCGCTCCGGCAGCGGCGCGACGCGGGCGAAGGTGAATCGCTCGATCGCGGCGAAGGGGGCGGCGAGCCGGGCCCAGGCATTGGCCGCGGCGGCGGGCGCGACCGCGGCGAGCGCGGCGCACGCGGCGAGCGGCAGCCCGGCCGCCACGGCCCAGCGGCCGAGCCGCGCCGGGGGCGTGGCCGCAGCGAAGTCCACCCGCCGCGACTGCTCGGCCACCTGCGCCACGGCAGCCTCGCACAGGGCCCGCGACCGCGATTGGCCAGCGGCGCCGGTGCGAACGATGTCGATGATGCCGAGGAGCTCGTCGCCCACGGTGGGAAACCGCCGCTCGATCAGCCGTGCCACCTGCTCGAGCGACGCGAGCCCGAGTCCCCAGCGGCGGATCGCCAGCGGCACCGCGAGGCAGGCGGCAACGGCGGCCAGGAGCACGGCCAGCCGCACCACCGCGGGCGTCTCACCGAGCCGGTCGCAGAGGAAGACGGCGAGGAAGGCAAGCGCCACGCCGCAGACAGCGAGGCACACCGCCTCGAGAAACTTGATCCGGCGAACGCGAGCCCGAAACGCGGACAGCCGCGCGACGAGGTCGGGCGGGAGGGTGATCCAGCCGTCGCGGGGCGAGGCCGAACTCGGCGCGGACGTAGGCTGGGGCAGGGTCATGCCGAACACTCCAGACGGCGCAAGCCTGCCGCCGACTCTCTATCGTACCGCGGCGGTTCACCGGCAGCCACGCGGCATGGCCCAGACGGGGTTCCCTTCGGCGAGGTCGGGGTCATCGGCGATTTCCTGGGGATCGAAGAGGAGGTCGACCGGCCGGCAACGGTCCATCAGAAGGCCCCGATCATCGGCATTCCGCATCACAGTCCAGCAAGCCCCACCGCCCAGCGACGTGAGCCTCGGCGTCAGCGTTGCGGCTTCGCCGCCACCAGTTCCACGCAGTCGCCGTACCCGGCGAGCACGGAATCGTTGGTCAGGAGCAGGAGGGGCTCCGTCTTCGCCTGGGCCACGAGCATCCGATCGAACGGGTCGGCATGCACCGCCGGCAGCCTGGCAACGGCGGCGGCATGCTCGCCGGTGATCGGCAGGAGCGTGAATCCCGCAGGCTCGATCTCCGCCAGAAGCGCGGCAGGATCTGCCGCGAGCTTCCCCAACGCGGCCTTGATGCTGACCTCCCAGAGGGAAGCCGCGCTGACGAAAACGTCGGCCTCCTCGATCCGCTTGCGGGCCCCGGGCGGGAGCTTCCTGGGCTCGGCGACCGCCCAGAGCAGCAGGTGCGTGTCGAGAAGAATCCTGCTCACGACCGGCCCTCGAAGGTGGCGATCACGGCGGCGGCGAGAGGCGCGTTGAAGTCATCCGGCACCTTGACCCGCCCCTTGAGCCCGCCAAACCGCTTGGGTCGTGGCTTCGAGTCGATCGGCACCAGCCTCGCCACCTGGCGGCCTGCCTTGGCGATGATCACTTCCCGCCCGGCCGCCGCTTCGTCGACGATCCTCGAAAGGTGGGTCTTCGCCTGATGAATGTTGATGACCGTTGCCATGGGGAACCCTCGCTGCGCCGCGATCAGGGAATCGACTTCTGATGGACTAAACTTAGTCTAGTCTGTAACGACGGCGGCAGGCAAGCCGCAGCCGCACCCCCCGCGGCCGTCACCCGAGTTCCCGATCCTCGATCCGCAAGAGCACGGCGGCCCGGATCGCGAGGCCGGCGACCAGAACAGTCGCCGCGACCAGGATGGGATCCAGACGCCGCCCCACCATCCTTCCCTGAACCTCGTCCATCGCCGTGGCGACGGAGAAGAGCATCGTGAAGTACGCGGCGCAGACGCCGGCGGCGACGATGAGAACCGTGACCGCCCTCCGACTCGTTGCGGCGACGATCAGCATCGCCTGGGCCATGGCAACGAATCCGATGAAGCCCAGGATGGCCGGAATCCACGGGAGCCACTGCCCTCTGACTTCGCACCAGAGCAACACGCCGAGCCCATACGCCACCATCGTCGCCGGCACGACGAGATCGCGGGCGGTCGCCCAGCGAAGACCCTGCCAGTAGGCGGGCCGTGACACCGGCCGGAGGAAATCGACCGCCGCGCTGCTCCGCCGCCGAAACCACTGCCCGCCGAGGATCGTCAGCGCCCCTGTCGTTGCCGGAAGCATCGCGAGCATCTGCAGCGCGGCTCCCAGCGAAGGCTCCCCGCGATCGGGCATGGTGAAGCCGAGGATCATCAGCGGCACCGCGACGGCCAAGCCGGCGATGACCATGACGGGCAGCCCCGACTGCGGGCGAAGCAGCATCGAGGCGAAGCCTGCCGCGGTCGTGATCCCGGCCGGCGGCGGCTTGGCGATCTGCCTGTCGATCGGCGCATCGGTAAAAAGGCTGCCGATGCCGCCCAGCTGCCGCCGCTCGGGCGGCCGGAGCTGGCTCGCGTCGGCAACGAGGCCCCATGGCACCTCACGGCCCTGCTCGGCGAGGATCCGCGGCTTGTCAGCAAGCCGGCGGAGATGCATGGCAATCACCGCTGTCGCGACGATGAGCATGCCGGTCGCCAGCACAGGATCGCCCTCGATCAGCCAGCGTTCGACCCGGGACTTCGGAACGACGAGATCGCTGACCATCGACACGAGCGGGAGAAAGCCTATGTACTGCAATCCATCTCGAACCACGACCGAGGCGACAGCGACCGCGCTGGCGGCCATCGCGACAGCCGGAAGCCAGTTCACGCCCAACTGGAGGCAGAGCGCGACGAACGCCACGCCCGCCATGATCGACGCCACAAGGGGCCAGAAGAGATGGGCCGCGAGCCGACCCGGGAGCATCCAGCCGAGCGGCGTGGCCAGGAGCGTGCTCGCCCCAAACCAGAAGAGGAGCGACACGGCAAAAGTCCCGAGGTATGCAGCCTGAAAAACCTTGTTCCAGAGATTGGGTCCATAGATGCCCGGCCGAACCCGCACCCCCGGCAGGGCACCCGCCAAGTCGGCAACCTGCCGCCGAGTCGTGGCCGCGTCGATCCCGTACCCGTAGTCAGATGCCACCACGGAAAGTTCGCGAAGATGCGACATCCTCCGCACCGCGTTGATCATCGCTGGCGTGAACGGGGTGTCGGGGCCGGTGACGACCGCGAGCCTCCGCAAGGCAGGGGAGCCGTCAGCGAGCGTTCGGAGGTCAGCCTCGAGATTCGGCGGCCCGATGCTGCACGTCTCCAGGGCAGGCAGCGGCGGCAGGGCGGGCAGCGGCGGCAGCACAACACCTCGGTCTCGGTCAAGGACCTTGAAGCCCAAGTCGAGGCGACACAGCTCGAGGGATCGCAGCCGCGGGAGCCGCGAGAGAGCGTCGCGGCAGTCGCGAGAAAAGTCGCCGTCACCGGGGGAATAGCCACTCCAGACGTTTCGAAGCGACAGGAGTTCGAGCGCTGAATGCTCGCCGATCCGCCGCCACCCCTCCTTCGTGACCTGGGGGCCGTCGAGCCACAGCCGCTCGAGGGCAGGAAGACGATCGAGGATCTCCCAGTCGCCGTGCCGATCCCCTCCCGGCGACCCGATCAAGTACTGTGGCGTCCCGATCGCGTACCAGTCTCTCGCTGTGGCCAGCCGTTCCGGCGGGATGACGTTGGACGCGCTGTATGCCGGCACGGACGGCTGCTCAATGATCGATATCGCGCTGACTCGTGCGGGCCTGTCGAGGAAGCCCGACGACACCATCAGCCACGACATGAGGAGGAGAAACCCCAGAAAGGCGGTCCACCATCGCTGGGCGACGAGTGCCATGAGCACCATCCCAAGCTGTCGCAGAAACGGCATGGGGATCACCTCGCGTCCGCCGCAGCCACGGGTGTGCCACCGTGGAGTTCAAGAAAAATCTCCTCGAGGTTCAGGCCGTCCACCGTCACGTCGGCCGAGAACCGCTCGCGGAGGCCGGCGAGGAGCGCCTCGTTGACGCCATCGATCGTCACGATTGCCTGGCTGCCGCTGACCGCCGCATGGAGCGTGCCCGGCAGGCGGAGATTGCGGGGGAGATCGGCCGGGGCGGTGATCCGCAGCCGCTTGACCCGGTCCTTGAGGGCGTCGATCTCGTCGTGAAGCTCGAGCCGGCCGTCGCGGAGGAGGGCCACGTGGGAGGCGATCCGCTCCAGGTCGGAGGTGATGTGGGTCGAGAAGAGCACGGTGCCGACGCCGTCGGCCACCGTCTCGAGCACCGTCTCCAGAAACCACCGACGCGCCACCGGGTCGAGACTCGCCACCGGCTCGTCGAGGATCAGCACCTCCGGCCGGTGACCGAGGGCGAGCACGAGGGCGAGTTTCTGCTTCTGCCCCACCGAGAGCGGGCCGACGCGGTGGCTCGGCGGGAGATCCCAGCGACGGATGAGCTCCTCGCCCCAGGCCCGATCCCAACCGGCATAGAAGCTCGACACATAGGCCACCGTCTGCCGCACCGTCAGCCAGGGATAGAGCGTGGCCTCCTGCGGGACGTAGCCGATCAGGGCCTTTTCCCGCGCGGCCAGGTGCCACGAGTCGGTGCCGAGGAGGGCAGCCTTGCCGGCGTCGGGCCGCAAGAGCCCGAGCAGGCACTTGATGAGCGTGCTCTTCCCGGAGCCGTTGAGGCCCAGGAGGCCGATCACCTGCCCGTGCGGCACCCGCAGCGTCACACCATCGAGCACGGTGCGGAGGCCAAACGTCTTCACGAGGGCGGCGGTTTCGATCACGAAGGGCGTGTCGTGCATGAGCGATGCTCCTCGAGGGATTGCCGGACCAGAGCCATGAGTTGCGTGGGGGTGAGACCGAGGTGGAGGGCGTGGGTGACCGCGCGATCGACGAGCGGCTGCACCTCGGCGCGGCGGTCGGCGAGCGACGCCGGTTCCTGCCGCGCCGCCACCACCATGCCGCGGCCGCGATCGCGAACGAGCACGCCGTCGGCCTCGAGCCGACCCCAGGCCTTCGACACGGTCATCGGGTTGATGCCGAGCGCCCCGGCCACCTGCCGCACGCTCGGCACTGCGTCACCCGGCCGGAGCCGGCCACCGGCCACCAGCGCCTCCACCTGATCGACGAGCTGCCGGTAGATCGGCACTCCCGAAGAGGCGTGGACGACGAACAGCGGCTCGGAGCGGGGCATGGCACGAAACCAGAAGGCCCGAAATCTGGTGTATTACTACACTAATACACATGGATCGGCCGGCCGTCAAGACATGCACTCGGAAGCGACCGGCCACCCGGGCCACCCGGCCGTCATGCGGGGCGACCGCCGGCTTGCACGGGCAGGGTGGGCGGCCACAATGAACGCGGTCGATCGAGCCCGGGCGTGATGCCCGCAGCGGCGCGGCGACTCAGCCCCGGAATCCCCCACAGGTCACGTCTCAACTCATGCACCGTGCACTGCGGCCAGCCGGCCTGGCTCTCATGACGGCGCTCCTGATCGGAGCGCCATGCCCCGCTCGCGCCGCCGTCGTGTGGAACGAGGCGGTGGCGGGCGACCTGTCGTCGGACCCCCTCACGCCCACGGTCGTCGGATTCTCCAGCGGGGCGAACGTCGTCAGCGGGTCGCTGTCGCAGCCCGGGGGAGACCTGCGGGACTTTCTCACCTTCACGCTCGGCCCCGACCAGTTCCTGACGGGCCTCGTGCTCGACGCACTGGTGGCCGACGGCGCCGGCTTCCAGGGAATCAACTCCGGGAGCACCAGTTTCGTGCCCGACGTGGACACCGCGGGCAACTTTCTCGGGCTGGAGTTCGTCGACGGCTCGTCCGTGGCGACGGACATGCTCCCGGCGTTGGCGGGCGGCCTGTTCGGCAGCACGGGCTTCAGCGTTCCGCTCGGCCCGGGGACCTACACCTACGTGATTCAGGAGGTGACGCCGGGCCAGGCGTCCGCCTACCAGCTCAGCTTCCAGGTGGTTCCCGAACCGCGGGTGGCTGGCTGGCTGTGCCTCCCCGTGATCGCGTCCCTCGTCTGCCGTCGGAAGCGCTCCGTCAGCAGACGCTGAGCCACGGGGCGCGGAACCGAGGTCCCCATCGCTCACGCGATTGGGCTTCCTGAACGCAGGACGAGCTCGGGGCTACCCGTGCCCGGGAGCCGGCGTTTGCTGACGAGCGCAGCCAGGATGGCGAAGCGAGTCAGCACCGAGCGAGCGAAGGGCAGGATGCCCGTAGTGAGCGTCCGGCGACGGGCATGGGCAGCCCCGAGCGGGGCGGCGCATCGGGCCCGAGATCCGCAGGTTGAAAACCTGCGGCCACTTCAGAAGACCTGTGCCACGAGAGCGTGGGGATCAGACGAGACCCTGCCGCTTGCGGCCGATCCAGAAGAGGCCGAGGAGCGTCACGAGCCCCATGGCCACGAGCGGATGACTCCAGAGCTGCAGCCGCCGCACCGCAGGCGGCGGATCGGGCAGCGCGGCGAGCGATTCGACGAGCCCCGCGATCTCGTCGGGCCGCACCACCTTGCCGCGGGTCACCTGCGCGATCTCGGCGAGCACCTCCGGCCGGGCCGCCTTGCCGATGCCCTCCTCGGCCGAGCCCTGCACGAACATCGAGGCCGCGAGCGTGTCGCCCGTTTCCTTGCAGGCCAGCACGAGCTCGTGCGCGCCCGGCTCCGTCGGCGTGAAGGTGGAGGCGAACACGCCCCACTCGCCGTCGCCGCCGGGGGGCGCGAACCGCACCGTCTCGACCGCCCCCGAGGGGGCCGTGATCCGCGCGGTCACCTCGCCGCGAGAGAGCGGCTCGCCGCTCGGCTCGGCCACGCGGGCATCGAGCGCGATCGTCTGCCCGAGCTGCGGCTGCTCAGGCGCGAACGACAGGCTCATGCGTTCGCCGCGGGCCATGTTGCGACGGTAGGCCATCCAGCGGACCACCTGGCCCCAGAAGCGGTAGTGGTATTTGTCTTCGACGCCCTTCCGCCACCGCCAGGCGCCGTCGGTGGCCATGTAGAGCACCTTGCCGGCGCCGTAGGTCCGGGTGACGAGCAGCGGGATCCGGCCGAACTCGTTGGCGGCGTCTTCGTGGACCGCCAGCACCTCGCTGCCCGCCTTCGCGCGGAGCACGGGGCCATACCACTGGCCGCCCGGCAGGCTCTCCCAGACGGCGAGGTTCTCGGCACCGCCGTCGGCGAGCTTCGTGAGCAGGCTCTTGCGGCCCGCCTCGGTGAGCACGAGCCGCCGCGGGCCGTCGCTCGCGGTGCCGTCGGGCCGCGCCGGATCGATCACCACCGGACAGAGGTCCTCGAGCGCCGTGCCCGCGAGCGACGCCTGCTCGCCCCGCCAGCCGGGCATGAACACGAGCCCGCTCGCCTGATACTCAACAAGGCCCTTCAAGAGCCGGCAGTCCTCGTCGGTGAGCTGGCCCTCGCCCACGCCGACGTCGCCGAGAAACACCACGTCGTACTTCGAGAGCTCGTCGAGACCCGAGGGAAACCTCTGGATGTAGTCCTTGGTGCCGCCCCCCCGCTTCGAGAGCCCCGGCTGGAAGAGCAGGCACGAGACCTCGACGCCCGGATCGCGGGAGAGGGCGTTTCTGAGATAGCGATACTCCCACCGCGGCACCGTCTCGATGACGAGCACACGGAGGTTCTCCTGGCGGATCGCGATCGGCGCCGTCCGCTCGTTGTTGTCGGGCAGGATCTCCCCCTGCTCCACCGGGATCGTGAGCGTGACCGTGTAGTCGTCCACCGCCGGCGGCGTCCAGTAGATCCAGTCGGTGACGGTGGCCATCGGGGGGATGCGGACCTCCTTCACGAGCTTCTCACCGCTGCTCGTGGCGAGCGTGGCCACGACCACCCGCTCGGTCGGCAGCGACGAGATCACGGTGAAGGGCACGCGGACGGGCTTGCCCGCCACGCCCATCGTCGGACAGTCGAGGCTGGCGAGGTCGAGGTCGGGGAGCTTCGTGGGGCTGCCGACCGGCACCGCGAAGATCGGCACCTGCGCGAGCCGCAGCGCCTGCGCCGCATCGAGCGGCGGCCGGCCCTTGTTCCAGTCGCCGTCGCTCGCGAACACCACGGCGCGGAGTGCGGCAAACCGCTCGGCCGCCTGCACGAGCGGCGCGGAAAGGTCGGTGGCCGTGCCCGGCGGGGCCGGCGCCACGGGCTCTACGACCACCTTGAACCGGGCTTCGAGGGCCTTCCAGAAGCTGCTCTCGGCGAGCGGCGCCACGGCCTCGCGGCGGGTCCGCGGCCCGGCGGCGGTGCCGGCGTCGGTGGCGATCACGTCCTTCGTGTCCATGCTTCGCGACGCGTCGTGCAAGACGACCACCGTCGGCTTCTCGTCGGGGCGATATTCCTCCACCCACTCCGGCTGATTGAGGAGCAGCGCCACGAGCCCCGCGATCGCCACGCGGAGGAGCTCCACGAGACCGGTGCCGACGGCGAATCCGCTCCGCCTCCAGGTGAGGAAGGCCACGACCATGACGGCCAGCACGAGCACGAGCGAGATGCCGAGCGTCCAGGGGGTGGTGAAGAACCGCAGCGCCTGCTCGCTCATGCCGCGGCCTCCAGCGGCCGCGGGGCCTTCGCGGCGCGATCGGCCGCCGCAGGCCTCGGCAGGCTGAGCAGCCCCTCGGCCACGAGCGCCACGAGCATCGCGATCAGAAAGGCCCGCCAGATCTCCTGCACGAGGCTCGTGGTGTCGCCGGCGGTGCCGGTGATCCGCTGAAACGAAAGGCCGCGAAACAGGGTGTCGATGCGTTCGTCGGCCACGGCCAGGGCCGCGTCTTCGGCCGGCGGCCGATTCACCGCCACGAGCCGATCACCACAGGCAAACACGCCCGCGTGAAACCCGGCCTCGGCCGACGCCGCCGCCGTGCCCCCCTGTCGCGTCCAGCTGCCGCAGGCCCGGGCGAGCTCGGCGGCGGGCGGGCCGGCGTCGGCCTGTCGGGCTCGGGCGAGCACCGTGAGCCCGCGGTCGATCGCCCGCTGCACGAGCGCGTAGAGCACGACCCCTTCGGCGGCGAGCGAGGAGTCGCGCGGGGCGGGCGTGGTGGCCACGAAGGTGACGCCGTCGGCGCGGCTCGATCGCGCCACGAGTGGCGCGCCACCCGGCAGCGACGCCAGCGGCACGAGATCGCCGGAGAGCCCGCACGAGCGGCGGATCTCGACGTCGCCCAAGGGCAGCGCCGACCCGGCGAGCGTGTTGGCGAGCAGGTCTTGATCGGTCCGCCACGACTCTGCCGTCGCCGGCTTCGCGGGCGTCGTCCACTCGCCCCAGGCGCTCCCCGCGAACTCCGCCGTCGTGGGCCGATCGGGCGCGAAGAACACCGCCTGCCCACCGCGGTCGAGGAAGGCCTGCACGAGCTCGGCGTCGCGGCCTTCGGGCAGCGGCCCCTGCCAGAAGAGCGCGGCGGCCTCATCCCAGGCCGCTGCGGCGAGCCCGCCGGGGGGCACGAGATCCACCGCCGCCGCGGCCTTGTCGGGGGCGATCGCGGCCACGAGTTCGAGCACACGGCCGGCGGCCGGATCCTCCGCGACCACGAGCGAGCGGCGCGGCGGCGGCTCGTCGTAGGCGAAGAAAAACTCGTTGTCGGCCAGATTGGCGTCGGCCGGAATCGAGACGCGGCCCCAGCCCCGCGACGCCGCCGACCGCTCGAGCGGGATCACGTGGTTCTTGAGCACCGCCTCGCGGCCGGTGAGGTCCACGTCCACGGCGGTCGAGATGCCGCCGATCTCGAACTTCACCGGCAGCGTCAGCCGGCTGCCGTCCTCCTGCCGCGACACCGCGACGGTGACCACGAGCCGGCGGTCGCGGCCGAGCGTCTCCAGCCGCACGCTCGGCACCCGCACGGCGAGGTTGCCCGGCGCCGCGGCGGCGTAGGAGAGCAGCTGCACGCGGACCTGCTGCGGCAACTTCGCGAAGGCGTCGCGGATGCCGCCCCAGGCGCCGTCGTCGGGCTTCCAGTCGTTGGCCCGCTGGTCGGAGCAGATCCAGACCTCGGTCGTGCCGGCGGCATTCTCGCGGATGAAGTCGTAGCCGCTCTGGAGCAGGGCCGGCAGGTCGGCCGCCGCCGCAACGGGTCCGGCGCTCGCGAGCTCCACGAGCGCCGCCGGGCTCGACACCTCCTCGGGCCCCTTCGCCGGATCGCTGAGCACGAGCACCCGCCCGGCGCGGAGCGTGGCCAGCGAGTCGGCCAACTGCCGGCGGCCGGTGTCGAGCTTGGATTCCCCGCCGGCCGCGGCGACAGTCTGCATGCTCGGGCTGCGGTCGAGGATCACGATCGCGGAGTCGGGCCGGCCACCGCCGGCGAGGGCGAGCCAGCCGCGGGAGAGCGGCCGGCCGACCGCGAGGATCACCGCCGCCACCGCCGCCATCCGCAGCGCCATGATCAGCCAGTGCCGGAGCCGCGAATAGCCCCGCGAGAGCGCCTTGGCCGCGAGCAGAAACTGCATCGCCGCCCAGCGGACCGTCTGGAACCGCCGCTGGTTGATGAGGTGGATGATCAGCGGCAGCGCCACCAGCGGCAGCGCCACGAGCACCCACGGCTGAAGGAACGTCATCGCAGGCCCCTCCCCGCCGCCCGGCCCACGAGGAACCGCGCGAGCACCTGCTCATAAGGCTGGTCGGTGACCACGCGGTGGTAGTCGACGGCCGACTCGAGCACCACGCGACGGAGGTCGGCGAGATAGGCCTCGAGCGCCTTGTGGTAGCGGTCGGTGATGTCCACCGGATCGGCGAAGATCGCCCCGCCCCCCTCCATGTCGAGGAACCGCGTGGGCCGCTGGAACTGGAAGGCGAGCTCCTGCGGATCGAGGAGGTGGAAGGCGGCGACGTCGTGGCGGCGAAACCGCAGGTGGCTGAACGCCGTCGCGAGGGTCTCCGGATCGCAGAACAGATCCGAGACGATCGCCACCACCGCCCGCTGCCGCGTGGTCTCGGCGATCTCGTGGAGCACCTCGGGCAGCCGCGTGGGCCCTGCCGGCTGCGCCTCCTCGAGCACGTCGAACACGAGCCTCAGGTGCGCCGGGCTCCGCCGCGGCGGCAGCGTCCGCACGATGCCGCCGGCCACGCACGTGATGCCGACCGCATCGCCCTGCTGGCTGGCGAGGTAGCCGAGCGCGCCACAGATCCGCCGCGCGTACTCGATCTTGGTGACGCCGCCGGAGGAAAACTCCATCGACCCGGAGGTGTCGAGCACGAGACAGAGCCGGAGGTTGGTGTCGGCCTCGTATTCCTTCACGTAGTGGCGGTCGGAGCGGCCGAAGGCCCGCCAGTCGAGCCGGCGGAGGTCGTCGCCGGGGACGTACTTGCGGTATTCGGCGAACTCCACGCTCGAGCCGCGATGCGGGCTCGCGTGGCGGCCGGAGACGGTGCCCACCATCGGCCGCCGCGCGAGCAGCGGCACCGCCGCCAGCCGCGCGAGCACGGCGGGGTCGAGAAACGAGCGTGGCTGTCGGTCGGTGAACATGCGGCTGCCCCCTCGCGGCGCGGTCCGCCTACGTCGTCTGTTCGGCGACGGTTTCCTTCACCAGCCGGCCCACGATCTGCTTGGCGTCGATCCCCTCGGCCTGCGCGGCGAAGGTGGTGATGATCCGATGGGTGAGCACCGGCGCGGCCACCGCCTCGATGTCTTCCAGCCGCACCATGTAGCTGCCCGAGAGCGCGGCCCGCGACTTGGCGCCGAGCACGAGGTTCTGCACGGCCCGGGGGCCGGCGCCCCAACTCACCAGCGGCCTGAGCCAGGCCGGGGCCGAGTCGCCCTTTGGCCGCGTCTTGCGGACGAGCTTGGCGGCGAAGCGATAGATGTGATCGGGCACCGGCACACGGCGGACGAGGTGCTGATAGTCGATGATCTCGGCGGCCGTCATCACCTCGCCGAGCGTGGGCGGGGCCTCGCCCGTGGTCGTCCGGGCGATCGCCACCTCCTCTTCCTCGTTGGGATAGTCGAGCTCGACGAGGAACATGAAGCGGTCGAGCTGCGCCTCGGGCAGGGGATACGTGCCCTCCTGCTCGACGGGGTTCTGCGTGGCCAAGACGAAGAACGGCGGATCGAGGTGCGACGTCTTGCCGACGACCGTGACCTTGTGCTCCTGCATCGCCTCCAGCATCGCCGCCTGCGTCTTGGGCGGGGCGCGGTTGATCTCGTCGGCGAGCACGATGTTGGCGAACACGGGGCCCGGCACGAAGTGAAACGCGCGGCGGCCGTCGGCCGTCTCCTGGAGGATGTCGGTGCCGGTGATGTCCATCGGCATGAGATCCGGCGTGAACTGGATGCGGCTGAACTTCAGCGACACGCACTCGGCGAGCTTGCTCACGAGGAGCGTTTTGGCGAGGCCGGGCACGCCCATCAGGAGCGCGTGGCCGCGGGCGAACAGGCAGATCGTGAGCCGCTCGATCGTCTCCTCCTGGCCGATGATCACCCGGGCCAGTTCCTGCCGCAGCCGTCCGTAGACGCCGCGGAGCCGGTCGAGGGCGGCGACGTCGTCGGCGCCGAGGTCGGGAGAGCGGTCGAGGGGCGCGGTCGCCATGCAGGCCTCCGGGAAGGGAACGGGGCCGACCCATGCGGCCGGACCACCCGGGAAGCCAGTATGTCTCAAAACCGCGGCCGCCGCTCGCTCACGCCGCGGCGCGACGCGCGGGCCATTCCCCGGCGGCGGCGGGGAGGTCAGCCCGGGTGAAGAGCATTCGTGGCGGCCGGCGGCGACCCGAGAGCACCGCCCAGCCCCCGAGCGCCGCCGCGACCCAGCGGTCGCCGAACCGGTGGCGCCTGCCATAGACCACGATCTGGCTGGGGTTGAGGAACAGCCGCCGGCGGCCGGCGGCCACCAGGCTGCGGTGGAAGGTGGCGTGCTCGATGTCGTCGGTGGCATAGCGGCCGGCCGCGTAGGCATCCATCGTGTAGATGCCCAGGCCTCCGAAGCACGACGTCACCGGAACCAGCGGCTCGCCCCGCGCGTAGATGTGCCCCGCGGCCTCCACCGTGGACAGCGGCGTGAGCGCGGTGTCGAACCGCAGCGCCCAGGAGTCGTACTGCTGGAGGTGGTTGATGGCCGGCCCCCGGCGCCGGATGACGAAGCCGTTCGATCCGACGAAGTCCCAGTCCGCCTGGCCGAACGTGCTGGCGATGCCGTCGATGCTCCAGCCGCCGAGGATGTCGAGGTCCGCGAGCAGGGCGAAGTCGAAGCCGGCGCAGGCCGCGAGCACGCCCTCCTGGCAGCGGCGGCGATAGGCCGCCATCCGCTCGGCGCGGGCCGGGCAGCGGGTGCCGGGATTGACCGGGTCGCTGAGGTCGGCGCAGGTGACCGTCACGCGGCTATTGTCGGCCGCCCAGCGCCTGAGCACCGCGGGCGTGTCGTCGGTGGAGTCGTTCTCGTACACGATCACGCGATAGTCGGCGAAGCAGCAGGCCAACGCCTCGATGCGGCTGATCGTCAGCGGGAGGACGCGGCCGAGGTTGCGGGCCAGGCCCGTGATCGCGACGCGCGATCGCGCCATGGCCGCGTAGCCGCGGCGGCAGTCGCGGAGCAGCCGCTCGCCGGTTCCGGGCGCCGGCGGAAACGCCCGCTCGGGAAACGCGGTCGAGAGGAACTCGACCCCCTCGGTGACGAGGGGTGGCTGGCGGCGAGCAGTGGTCATGGGGGGCGTTCCGAGGAAGACATCGCGGGCAACCGGCCGCGGGTGGCCAGCCGCCGGACACGGCGGAGAAATCGGGAGGGCCGCAGCAGGCGGGCGGCGGCCGGCGACGGCGGCAGCACCGCCACCGCCGGGGGTGCCATCGCCACGGGGGGCTGCGGCAGCGCCGCGGCGAGACGGAGATAGCGGTCCGCCACCTGCCGTTGATCCCAGGCAGCGAGGGCGCGCTGCCGCGCCGCACGGGCGGCGGCGGCGACGGTCGCGGGTTCGGCGGCGAGCCGCGCGAGCACTGCCGCGGCCGCGGCGGAGTCGTCGCGGGGCACGAGCCAGCCATCAACGCCGTCGGTCACCATCTCCGGCAACCCGCCGACGGCCGTGGCGACCACGGGCACGCCGCAGGCCATCGACTCCATGACGGTGTTCGGCAGGTTGTCGTCGCGGGTCATCGTCAGGTGGACGTCGCAGGCATGGATCGCCTCGATCACCCCCGCCTCGCCCTGCGGACCCAGATGCCGGACGGGCAGCGCGGCGATCTCCGGGGCAACGGCGCCGCAGGTGACGACGAACGGCGGCGGGGCGGAGCGGCACGCCGTGCGCAGCATCGTCAGTGCCGCCACCGCCTCGCGGATGCCCTTGCGCCGCTCGCCGAGGCACGTGCTGCCCAGCAGGATGCCGAACCCCTCCTCGGGCAGGCCGAGGCGGCGGCGGAGGGCGCGGCGGTCGCCGGGGGGCGCGTGCCGGGCCAGGTCGAGGCCGTTGGGGATCACCTCGACCGCGTGGGCCGCGGGATCGTAGAGCCGGGAGCGGACGAGCGTGCCGGCCAGCCAGCGACTCGGCGCCACGAACGTGAGCGGCACACCCCGGAGCCGGCGGACGGCCACCGCCGCCGCCCGGCGGGCCGGCTCGCGCCGCAAGGCCTCGAGCTGCGGGCACCTCTGACAGCCCTCGGCGAAGCCGGCGCAGCCCGCCGCATAGTGGCAGCCGCCGGTGAAGGGCCGCATGTCGTGGAGCGTCCAGATCACCCGCTTGCCCGCGGCGACGAGCCGGCGAATCGACTCCGCGCCGACGAAGCCCGCGACCCAGTGCACGTTGACCACGTCGGCAGCCGCGACGGCTGGATGAGAGGCGACGTCCCACGTGGGCCAATCGGCCGTGAACATGGTGGTGGCGTCGCCGATCCGCGACCGCTTGATCGACCGGCGAAGGCGGCGCTCGACCGGCAGCCGGCCGGGCGCGACGGCGTTGCGGGTGACCACATCGACTGTCACGCCTTGGAGCCGCAGGCCGGCCGCGAGCCGCTCCATCGCGATCGCGGCCCCGCCGGCATGGCCGCCGTGGGTCGCGAGGCAGGCGATGCGCCGCGGGCGGGCGGAGGCCGGAGGCTGCGGGGTGAGCGCGGAGACGATCATGGGCGGACGGCCTCCATGAAGAGGCTGTCGGGCTTGTGGGGCCGGCCCCGGGCGTCGGCGTCGAGCTCGTAGCCGGCGAAGCCGGGGATCGCCGACTCGGCCGGCCCCACGCTCCGCGGCTCGACGAAGCCTGCGGTGTGGAGCAGGTCGGCGAGCGACACGCGGTCGTACATCCACTGGTGCCGCTCACCGCGGGCCGCGAACCGCATGGCGGCGCGGTCGCTCACGGGGTCGTCGAGCAGGATTGCGGCGGGATCGATGGCCGCTCGTCCCCGGGCCGCCCGCTCCGCGGCGCCGGCGGCGAGCGCCATGGTGGCTTCGGCCCCGAGCCGTTCCTCGATGAAGTCGCGACACGGGACGGGGTCGCACGACCACCAGCGCCGCATCAGACCGCCGGATCGGCGGCGGACCAGCTGGTCGAGCAGCTCCACCGTCATCCAGCGGTGCCGCCACCGCGCTGGCTCCCCCCCACCGGCATCGACCGCGTCGAGGCTCGCCACGTAGGCCCGCGCAGCGGCTTCCAGATCAGGCACCACGATCCGCACGACGCCCCCCGGGGCGAGCACGCGGCCGATGTCGCGGACGAGCGCCCAGGCTTCCGCCGGCACGAGGTGCTCGAGCACGTGCGCCGCATACACGGCCGTGAACGTGCCGGCGGGGAAGGGGAGTGGCTTCCGCAGGTCGATGCCGAGCACGTCGGGTCCGTCGGGCGCGAGGTCGGCGTTCCGCCAGGCCGGATGCCGGCGGCGACCGCAGCCGAGGTTGAGCAGCGGGCTTGCGGAGTGGGTGCGGCGGGCGGTGAGCGTCGAGAAGCGGAGCATGTCGGTTCCTGCGGTGATCGCCCCCGCCCGAGCGGAGGCGATCAGGTCTCGAACTTGATGGCGAGCCTGCCCGTGACGTCGATGCGCTGGAGGAGCAGCCGCGCGCCCGTCTCGGCGAGGTATTCGTCCACGGCCTGCCGCGCTCCCTGCCAGTGGCCGTAGTCGTCGATGAGGAGCACGCCGCCGACCGCGAGCCGCGGGAAGAGGTGCACCAGTTCGTGACGGGTCGAGGCATACCAGTCGGTGTCGAGACGGAGGATCGCGATCGACTCCGGGGCCTGGTCCGGCAGCGTGTCTTCCACGCGGCCGACGACGAAGCGGACGCGGTCCGCGGGATAGCCGGTCGCGAGCAGGTTGCGGCGGACCTCGTCGAGCGGGCTTCGGGCCCAGACGGAACTCGTGGCCCGATCCGATGCCGCCAAGAGCGCGGCGGCCGAGGCCCCGCTGTGATCGCGATCGACGGCGGTGGGCGGAGACATGCCGTCGAAGGTGTCGAAGAGCTGCAGCCGCCGCTCGGCGCCGAGGTCGAGCAGCGTACGAGCCGCGGCCATCATGCTCCCGCCGCGCCACACGCCGCACTCGACGATGTCGCCCGGGATCCGGTGTCGCACGACGTAGCGAACCGCCTCGACGAGGGCGGCGATCCGTTCCGGGCTGGTCATCGTGAACGGCGCCACGGCGGCGCAGACGGCGACGGTGGCGGCGTCGAAGTCGGCGGGCAGACGGCGTCCACGGCGAGCCGGCCGCAGGAAGCGGGGCATGCTGATCACGGCAACGACCTCGGCGGACACTCGATCGGGAACGGGGCTATCCCACACATGCTGTCGTCACCGCAAGGCCGACGTGCCCTCCGTGAGTCGCTC
Source organism: Pirellulales bacterium (assembly GCA_040397585.1). Lineage (GTDB taxonomy): Bacteria > Planctomycetota > Planctomycetia > Pirellulales > UBA1268 > QWPN01. Next base: position 22,148 of record JBBAVS010000015.1, on the reverse strand, counting down.
CATCTCCCCCAGCCGCCGCCCACGGCGAGCCAGGGTCATGGGCAGCCCCGAGCGGCGCGGCGCACCAACGGAAACTCCGCAGGTTGAAAACCTGCGGCCACTTCAGCAACCCTGCGGCCGGCTTCGGCGAAGAAGTGGGTGCAGGTTTTCAACCTGCACAAGACGTGGGAGTCGACGCTGGGTTCCGCAGGTTGAAAAACGGCGGCCACTGCAAGGCACCCAGCGTGAAAACCGAGCCCACTGGGTGAATGGAGCGCGGGGCTGCCCGTGCCCGGGAGCCGGGCTATGGGAGCAAGCGCAGGCAGGATGCCGAAGCGCAGCGGACATGCAGTGAGCCGAGGCCAGGAGGGCCGAGGCGAACGTCCGGCGACGGGCATGGGCAGCCCCGAGCGGCGCGGCGCACGGGGCAGGAACCCGCAGGTTGAAAACCTGCGGCCACTTCAGAAAACCTGCGGCCACTTCAGAAAACCTGCGGCCACTTCAGAAAACCCAGGCCCACTCTCGGGCACGACGTTCAAGAAACGGTGCCACGGACCGCGGCGGCGAAGTCGCCCACGAGCCTGACGACGCGCTTCCGGGTCCGCCAGCGTGAGCGATCGATCACGAGCGCCCGGCGGTCGCCCAGTGCTGTGGTGCACAACCGAGGGAAGAGCAGGGGACCCCGGTAGGCGTCGCGGCGCGTCCACGAGCGGACGGCCGAGGCATGGTGGTGACAAAGCCGAATCGAGAGCGCCGGATCGACGACGGAGATTCCGGCGGCGGCGGCCTCGTAGGCGAGCCGGCTCTCGCAGGCCGGCAGGCCCAGAAGGAAGCCGGCCTCGAAGGCCGGCAGGCCGCCGGCGACGAATGCCCAGGCGTCTTGGGAGTGCGAGTAGAAGGTCCAGTCGTCTCCAGCGAGCCGTCCCTCCATCGACGGCGCCGTGTCGTCGTCCCACCGCGACAGCGCCACGAGCGTCGGGCAGGCCGGATCGGCGAGCAGCGGAGCGGCGAGCCGGATCGATGCGTCGAAGGTGATGTCGCTGTTGGCGACCACGCAGACGCAGCCGGCGAACCGCTCGACCGCCAGGCCGCAGAGGTCGGCGAACGAGAGCCGGCGGCCGGCGGCCTCGACCAGTTCCACGTGGTCGAACACGCCTGCGGCCGCGTTCGCCTCGCGGACGAAACAGAGCTCGGCGTCGCGCTGCGGGTCGGGAGACGAGTACGACTGCTGGATCAGGATCATGGCGGCCCGATGGTATGCTATTCGCCCCGACGGCGACTTCTTGCGTGCCCCGCGCCGGCGTGTCATTCCCTTCACGAGACAACATAGCGCATGAAGATCCTCGTCACCGGCGGCGCCGGCTTCATCGGTAGCCACATCGTCGACGCCCTGCTCCGTGACGGGCATGCCGTCGCGGTGCTCGACGACCTTTCCAGCGGCTCCCGCGACAACCTCCCCGCGGGCGTGCCGCTGCATGTGGCCGACATCGTGGATGCCGAGGCCGTGGGCCGGGTGTTCGCCGCCGAGCGGCCCGACGCCGTCTGCCACCAGGCGGCCCAGATGTCGGTGAGCCGCTCGGTCCGCGAGCCGCTGTTCGACGCCAAGGTCAACTGCCTCGGGCTGATCAACGTGCTCGATGCCGCCGTCGCGACCGGCTGCAAGCGGGTCGTGTTCGCGTCGAGCGGCGGGGTGCTCTACGGCGACGTGACCACGCCAGCCCCCGAATCGACGCCGGCCAACCCGGTGAGCCCCTACGGGATCACGAAGTGGGTCGGCGAGCGCTACCTCTCCTTCTATGCCGCCGAGCACGGCCTCACGGCGGTGGCCCTCCGCTATTCGAACGTCTACGGGCCGCGGCAGAACCCGCACGGCGAGGCGGGCGTGGTGGCGATCTTCTGCAAGAAGCTCCTCGCCGGCGAACCGGCCACGATCAACGGCGACGGCCGGTATGTCCGCGACTACGTCTTCGGCCCCGACGTGGCCCGGGCCAACGTGCTGGCCCTCTCGGCCACCGACCGCTGCCAGCCCGGCACGCTCACGAGCCTCAACATCGGCACCGGCATCGGCACCGACGTGGTCGAACTCGAGGCCCTGATCCGCCCCGCCGTGGCGGCAGCCGCCCGCGGCCGCGAGGTGCCCACGCCCGCGCCGCTCCATGGCCCGGCCCGCCCTGGCGACCTGCGGAGCAACCTCGTCGATGCCACGCTCGCGCAGTCGGTGCTCGGCTGGCAGCCGGCCGTGCCGCTCGCCGAGGGCATCGCCCTGACCGCCGACTGGTTCGCGGACCGCTAACTGTCCGTGGACAAAGCCCTCCGTGGCCTTTGTCCACGTGGCCGACCGGTGGAAACGCCGAGGGTTTCCCCGGACGGCATGCCTCGCATCCTGCTCGGGCGGAGTCGTTCCTCAGGCTGCGAGCCACCGTGGAAGAGAGCCCTCCGTGGCCTTTTCCACGCCGCCGACCGCGGTAAACCGGCGTTTCGTCGGGGTGCGGCGGCTGCTACCGTCCGCGGCATGACCTCGCCCCCGGCCCTGCCGTCACCGGAACGCACCGCGCTGATCTGCGGAATCGGCGGCCAGGACGGCGCCTACCTCGCCAAGCACCTGCTCGACCTCGGCTACACCGTGGTTGGCACCAGCCGCGATGCCCAGGCGGGACGCTTCACCGGCCTCGAGCGGCTGGGCATTCGCGACCGCGTCGCGCTGATGTCGATGTCGCTCGTCGATTTCCGCTCGACCTTCCAGGTGCTCAAGCGGTCGCAGCCCGACGAGATCTACAACCTCGCCGGCCAGTCGTCGGTGGGGCTCTCCTTCGATCAGCCGGTCGAGACGTTCGAAAGCATCGTGGTGGGCACGATCAATCTCCTGGAGGCGATCCGCCTGCTCGGCACCCCGATCCGGCTCTACAACGCGGGCAGTTCGGAGATGTTCGGCAACGCCGGCGCCGAGCCGGCCGGCGAGCACACCGTCCTCAAGCCGCGGAGCCCCTACGGAATCGCCAAGGCGACGTCGTTCTGGCAGATCGCCCAGTACCGGGAGGCCTACGGCATCCGCGCGGCCACCGGCATCCTCTTCAACCACGAGAGCCCGCTGCGGCCGGAGCGGTTCGTGACGCAGAAGATCGTGGCGGCCGCCTGCCGGATCGCCCGCGGCGAGCAGCAGTCGCTGGCGCTCGGCGACCTCTCCGTCCACCGCGACTGGGGCTGGGCTCCCGAGTACGTGGTGGCGATGCACCGCATGCTGCAGCTCGACGCGCTCGAAGACTTCGTGATCGCCACGGGCCAGACGCACTCCCTCGAGGAGTTCGTGGCGACCGCGTTCGCGGCGGTCGGACTCGACTGGCGGCGGCACGTGGTCCGAGACCCGAAGCTCGTACGGCCGACCGAGATCGAGTGGGGCCGTGCCGACACCCGTCGCGCCACCGAGCGGCTCGGCTGGACCGCCCGCCACGCGCTGCCCGACGTGGTCCGGATGATGGTCGAGGCTCGGATCGCGGAGCAGCCTGCCACCCGGCGGGCCGCCTGACAAGGGTTCACTCGCCGGCGAGGCCCCCGAGCGCCCCGGTCGCGATCCGCCCGGCGAGCGCCCCCGAGTCGAGGTACAGCGGAAACGCGTGCCTGCGGCCGACGATGCCCGCCGCATCGGTCGCGGCAAACTCCACGCCGCCGGGGAGCCAGCGGCGGGGCATGCCCACCGTGCCGAGCGCGTCGGTGCCGATCTGCGGGTCGAGGTGCGGAAACATCTTCAAGGCCAGGTCCCGGGAGTTGATCACGAGCGTCAGCCGGTCGATGCCGGAGGCGGCCGCCGCGAACGGCCCGCGGGGCGCCAGCGCGTCGTGGCGGCAGGCCGGGGCCACGAGCACGAGGTGCGTACGGCCGGGCCGGCCGGCCCACGGAGGCACGCTCTTGGAGGGGTCGGCCTGGGCCTCGACCAGATCTTCGAGCGCCCCGACGGCGATCGTGCCGCCGAAGCTGTAGCCGATGATCGCCACGGGCTGTTCCGGGCTCACGTCGGCGAGCAGGCGGGCGAGGTAGTGGCCGTCGGCGTAGGAGCGGCGGTAGTTGTTGCGGCTCGACGCGATCAGCCGACCCTGCTGCTCGCTCGGCCAGGAGAAGACCACGGTCCGCGGTGCCGCCGCGAACGAGTCGCAGGTCGCGAGCCGCCGCGCCAGCGTGATGCCCTGGGCCTTGGCATCGTGGGGCTCGTAACGGTTGCCGTGGATGAAGATCACGAGCGGCCGCGTCGGATCGGCGAGCAGCTCGGCGAGATCGCCGCGCTCCCAACGGCCGGCGATCCGCTGCTCAACGTCGAAGCTGGTGTGGCTCGGCAGGTCGCACACACCGGGCAGCCGCCGCGTGCTCACGACCCAGACGTCGTCCTCGGGGCAGGCCGCGGCCACTGAAACAGCCATGCCGAGCAGGCATATGGCCAGGGCCAAAAGTGAGCGGAGGCAGATCAGGATCGGCGTGGCGGTCATGGCGGAAGAGCGGTCTGCGGCGGAGCGTGGCATGGGGTGTGAGGTGTGTTGCCGCCGGCCAAGGCTTTGCAACTCTAGCATCGATTGCAGCGTCATCTTTTGCAGTCGTCACACCCGCTGCGCGCCGCTATGACCGGCACCACCGTCGGCCCCCGCACGACCGCCCCACGGCCGCGCGAAAACGGCGGCCCGTCGGCAGGCCGCGCCGGAATCATGAGGTACGGTTCTAGTGGCGTCGTCAGCGACGCCGCATGTGAGGCCCAAGCCCGCTTGCCCCATCGGTTCGTGCTGGAGAATCCCGTCATGACTCGTGCAATGTGCCTGGCGCTCGTGGTGGCAAGCCTCGCGGCCGCCCCTGGCTGCAGCAGTTGTTTCGGCAGCAGCAGCTGCCGGCGGCCGTCGTTCATGGAGTTCCGCTCGTGCGGGTCGCCCGCGGCGGCACCGTGTGCCGCCCCCGCCCCGGCCTGTGCTCCGGCGTGTGAGCCCGCCTGCGGGCCGGCCTGCGAGTCGTCGGCGCCGTGCTGCGAGGGTGGCATGGAGACGCCGGTCGGCGGCGCTCCGATCATGGGCCAGCCCGGCACCTTCAGCTGACGCCCGAATCCTGCCGCGGCGGTCCGGAGGGGACGCGCCGCGGCTGATGCCCTGCTCCCTCCGGTGACGCGCCGTTCACGCCGGCCACGCGTCGGGTATGCGGCACGCTGTGTGCCCGCTCCCGATTCGAACGGCCCGTCACCGGGGGGAGAGGGCGTTTTCCGGGCGGTATACTCGCCGGCCCCGCCGCTCCGGAGCCGCCATGTTCGAGTCGCTGACCGCCTCCCTCTCGTCCGCCATCAACTCCCTCCGCGGCCGCGGCAAGCTCACCGAGGCCAACATGCGGGAGGGCCTCGCCGCGGTGCAGACCGCGCTTCTGGAGGCCGACGTCGCCTACGACGTGGCGGAGGGGTTCCTGACGCGGGTCGCCGACGGCGCGGTCGGGGCGAAGGTGCTGGAGTCGCTCGATCCGGCCCAGCAGCTCGTCGGCATCGTGCACCACGAGCTCGTCGAGCTGATGGGCCCGGTGGACCACTCGCTCCACCTCCAGAACGGCACGACCACGATCCTCATGCTCTGCGGCCTGCAGGGCTCCGGCAAGACGACGTCGTGCGCCAAGCTCGCGCGGAAGATCAAGGAGCAGGGCCGGGGGGTGATGCTCGTCGCCGCCGACCTCCAGCGGCCGGCCGCCATCGAGCAGCTCGCGGTGCTCGGCCGCCAGCTCGGGATCCCGGTGCACACGCCCGCCGACATGCCGGGCGGAAGTGCCGATCCCGTCGCCGTCTGCAACGCCGGCGTGGCCCGGGCCAAGAAGGAAAACGTGTCCGTCGTGATCCTCGACACCGCCGGGCGGCTGGCGATCGACGAGGAACTGATGCAGGAGCTGGCGAAGATCGACCGCACGGTCGGCCCCGACCAGGTCTATCTCGTGGTGGACGCCATGACCGGCCAGGACGCCGTGAAGAGCGCCAAGGCCTTCAACGACGCCCTCGAGCTCGACGGCGTGATCATGACGAAGCTCGACGGCGACGCCCGCGGCGGTGCGGCGCTGTCGGTCAAGAACGTGACCGGCGTGCCGATCAAGTTCATCGGCACCGGCGAGCAGATCGAGGCCCTCGAAGACTTCCATCCCGAGCGGATGGCCGGCCGAATCCTGGGGATGGGCGACGTGGTCTCCCTCGTCGAGGAGGCCCAACGGAAGTTCGACCAGGAGGAGATGAAGCGGCAGGAGGAGCGGCTCAAGGCGGGCGAGTTCACGCTCGACGACTTCAAGAAGATGCTCTCCCAGACGCGCCGGCTCGGGCCGCTCGGGAAGGTGCTGGGGATGATTCCTGGCATGGGGGGCATGCAGGAGATGCTCGGCGGGGCCGACCTCGAGAAGGACATGAACCGCTTGTTCGGGATCATCGACTCGATGACGCCCGACGAGCGGCGAAACCCCTCGCGGATCGTGGACCAGGCCCGGCGCCGCCGGATCGCGAAGGGGGCGGGGGTCGAGCTCCAGGAGGTGAGCGACCTCGTCAAGCAGTTCGACGGCATGGCGGCGATGATGAAGGGCATGGCGGGCCTGGGCATGCGGGAGCGGATGCAGCAGGTGCAGCAGCTCCAGTCGCAGCTCGCGAACCCGAGCGCCCGGCTCGGCAAGCCGAAGGGAGACACCGGCCGGCGGCTCACGGCCGACGAGCGGCGCAAGCTGAAGAAGCAGCGGGAGAAAGACGTCCGCCGCAAGAAGCGCGACGGCCGCGGCTGATTCCTTCCTGCAGCGTCTCGTTCTCAGGAAGCCCAATCGCGTGAGCGATGGGGACCGGCCCATGCGGGCCGCTGCCGTACGCCTGACGGCGTGACGCTTCCTCAGCTCGACTTCAGGAAGCCCAATCGCGGCCGCGGCGGGCCGCTCGCTCCGGAACGCGGCCGTGGAAAGGCCTGCAGCTCCCGCATGCTCGTCTTCCCCACCGCCACGTCGAGCATCCGGCCGAACCGCCGAAACACGCTTTCCTGCCGGTAGGGAATGCCGTGCTCCGCGCAGAGCCGCTTCACCTCCGGCTGGATCCGGGTGTATTGCCGCATCGGGAGATCGGGGATCAGGTGATGCTCGATCTGGTAGTTGAGCCAGATGCTCAGGTAGTCCACGACCTCGCCGCCGCAGCGGTAGTTGGCCGAGCCCAGCACCTGGGTCGCGTAAAACTCCTCCTTGCGGTCGTAATGGAAGGCGAAGCGGTAGAGGTCGTCCGCGGTGTGGTTGGGGGCGATCACGAGGAAGGCGTGGGCGTTGGTGAGCGCCTCGGCGAGCAGCTTGTTGACGAGCACGCACCACACGGCGGCGGGGCCCAGCGGGAGGAAGAGCAGCGGCACGAGGCCGAAGTGCCACGCGGCGTAGGGCAGGTAGCAGCTCAGCCAGAGCCGCCGCACCGCGGGGCGGCGGATGTCGATCACGCTCCCGACCGTCAGCGAGACGATCTCTGCGTGCCGCAACCGCTTGCGGCTCTCGGGATCGAGCACGCGCAGCGAGTTGGGGGCGTAGTAGATGATCTTCCAGGTGCAGGCCACGACCGCGATCACGGCAACCTTCAGCCAGCGCGGCGCCCGCAGGCGGCGGAGGAACTCGAGGTGCCGCTCGGCCACGTCGGGGTCGGCATCCTCGCCGGTGTGGTAGTGGTGCAACACGTTGTGCTCGTGGTCCCAGGCGTCGGGGAGCAGCCAGTCGAACCAGTCCACGAACCGCCGCCAGCCGCGGGCGAACCCACGGCTGGTGTAGCGGGCGGGAATCCCCGGCACGCGGTCATAGCCGCGGTGGAGGATGTGATGGGCGAGCAGCCAGCGGGTGAACTGCCCGAGACTGAGGAGCACCGCCGTGGCCGGGTTGGGGATGATCCAGGCTGTGGCATACCCCCCGAGCGTGGCGAGCCGGCCGACCCGCTCGATCCGCCGCAGGTGGGCGAAGTCGGCCGGGCCGATCTGCCGATAGGTATCGGCCTTGAGCCGGTCGATGGCCGCACGGAAGCCCGCCACGTCCATGCCGCGAAGTTCGTCGGCCGGTGGCACGGTCGAGCGAGGCCCGGTGTTCATGTCCCTGCGGGTTCCGCGGTGACGGGGCGACGAAGCGAGGCGACGTTGTACACCGCGGCGGGAGGAGCCGGTCGCCGCCGGGCTTTTTTCGGGAGATTTCGCCGCGAGGAGGCCGAAAACACGGTCTCAGGGGGCAGGCCTTGGGTTCCGCGGAAGCCCGGATACCATAAGGGGCTCGACGATTCCTGAGCATTCCCTGGCTTATTGGAGATTCCCGACCGTGGCTGTGGCGATTCGAATGAAGCGGATGGGCCGAAAGAACCGCGAATATTACCGGATCTGCGCGACCGACCGGCGCAGCCCCCGCGACGGCCGCGTGATCGAGGAGCTCGGCACCTACGATCCGCACGTCTCGGAAACCGATGCCCGCTGCACGCTCAACGGCCCGCGGATCGACTACTGGGTCTCCGTCGGCGCGCAGCCGAGCGACGCCGTCCGCGTCCTGATCAAGAAGTACGGCACCAATGGCACGCACCTCCAGCAGATGGAGGCGGCCCGCGCGAAGCTCTCGATGGCCCGGATCATCCCCGATCCTGGCGAGCCGGCCTTCGTGCCCACGCCCAAGACCGAACCTGCGGCCGCGGCTCCCGCCGAAGCCCCCGTGGCCGAAGCGGTGGCGGAAGCCGTCGCCGAGCCGGCAGCCGAAGCCCCCGCCGAAGAGCCGAAGGCCGAGTGAGCCCGCGTCGCTCCGACCCGCCTCAGCCCGGCGGCCGGACGACCGCGCCGAACGCGTTGCCGCCATGCGCATCGACATCGTCACGCTGTTCCCCGAGATGTTTTCGAGCTTCCTCGACGGAAGCCTGCTCGGGGCCGCGCGCCGCGCCGGCCTGATCGACGTCCGGCTGACGAACATCCGCCACTTCGCCGAGGGCGTGCACCGGCAGGTGGACGACCGCCCGTTCGGCGGCGGTCCGGGCATGCTCTTGATGCCGGGGCCGGTGGTGTCGTGCGTCGAGGCCGTGCGGGCCGAGGCCACGCCGCCGGGCCGCACGTTCCTGCTCACGCCCGGAGGCCGGCGGCTCGATCAGGCCGTCGTCGAAGAACTGGCCGCGCTCGACCGCCTCGTGCTGGTCTGCGGCCGCTACGAGGGCTTCGACGCGCGGATCGCCACGTCCCTCGCCGCCGAGGAGCTCTCCATCGGCGACTACGTGCTGTCGGGGGGCGAAGTCGCCGCGATGGTCGTCGTGGACGCCGTCGCCCGCCTGCTGCCCGGCGTCCTCGGCCACGAGGAGAGCGCGGGGCAGGATTCGTTTTCGGGAGCCGAGCGGCTCGTCGAGGGCCCCCAATACACCCGGCCGCGGGAGTTCCGCGGCCTCGCCGTGCCCGAGATCCTGCTCTCGGGCGACCATGGCCGGATCGCCACCTGGCGGCACGAACAGGCCGTCTCGGCCACCGCGAACCGCAGCCGGTCACAGCCCGCCCATTCCCCGAGCCACCCCTGAAGGAGCCCCCCATGAGTCGCAAACTGCTTGCCGCCGTCGAGGCCTCGAGCCTCAAGCCCGAGACCGCCAGCTTCGAGATCGGCGACACCGTCGACGTCCACACCCGGATTCTCGAAGGCGAGAAGGAGCGGGTGCAGGTGTTCAACGGCGTCGTGATCGCCAAGAGCGGAGCCGGCAGCCGTGAGATGTTCACCGTTCGCCGGATCGTGGCGGGCGAGGGTGTGGAGCGGAAGTTCCCGATCCACTCCCCCAAGATCGCCAAGATCGAGGTCAAGCGGTCGGGCGTGTCGAAGCGGGCGAAGCTCTATTACCTCCGCGACCGCTCGGGCAAGTCGACGCGTCTCCGCGAGAAGCGCGACGACGTGGGCGCCGAGAAGTCGGCGGCCGGCAAGGGCAAGAAGGCCGTCGCCCGCACCTGATCCGGGAGCCTCGTCGTGGCGACGCCCCGAGACGAACTCGGTCGCCGCGGCGAGGACGAGGCGGCGAAGTACCTGCGCGGCCTGGGCTACCGGATCGTCGGCCGCCGCGAGCGGGTGCTCCGCGGCGACATCGACATCGTGGCCCTCGACGGCCGCACGGTGGTGTTCGTCGAGGTCCGCACGCGGTCCGACACGGCCCACGGCCATCCGGCCGAGACGGTCGGGTTCGCCAAACAGCGGCGGCTGGCGACGCTCGTCAACGTCTACATCCGCCGCCATCGCCTCGAGGACCAGAGTGTGCGGATCGACGTGGTGGCCGTGACCTTCGATGCCGCCGGCCGGCCGGTCGTCGAGCACTATCAAAACGCCTTCGATGACCCCGGGTGAACCCGCGCGGTCTGCTCACGGCACCGTCTGCAGGTCGGCGAGCTCGTCCGGAGATTGAAACACCCTCAGGCATTCGGCCGGGAGCCGGCGGGCGAGCTTCGCGAGCCGTTCGCGGACCTTCTTCCGCGCGGACGTGGCGGGAATCTCGCGGATCAGGATGCCGGCCACCTGCGCGGGCCGCCGCCGGGCGATCGAGGCGTAGATTTCCGGATCCCGCTCGCCGGAATCGCCGACCAGCACGAACCGGCGGCTCGGGAAGTCGTCGAGGATGCGGTCGATCGTCCGCCGCTTGCCCCGCTTCCGTGACGGCAGCCGTCCGAGAGGGGTGGAGTCCTTGAGTCGAAAGAGCTTGAGGTGCATCGAGCCCGCCGGCAGGCCCGTCTGGCCGAGAAACCGGCAGAGGGGATCGGAGAGCTGCCAGGGGCTGCTCGAGACATAGTGGAACTCGGCCCCGGCCTCCCGCCAGCGCCGGTAGACCTCGGGCATGCCCTCCACCGCCGTGAACTCGCGGAGCAGCGTGTTGCGGAGGAGTTCCCGCTTGTCGGCCACGTTGCTGAACTTCACCGTGTCGTCGATGTCGGAGATCACCGACAGTCCGGTCTGCCCGACGAGGTGCACGCATCCCGCGCCGGTCGGCACGCCGTCTCCCTCGTCACCATCGGGGTCGGCCACGCCCGCATACTCCAGCCGCCGCCCGACCGGCCCGTCGGTCACCCCCCAGGTCGCGGAGAAGTCGTCGTCGAACGCCACCCGGGTCTCGAAATGCCCGGCCTTGTCGGTGCACCCGGCATCGACGACTCGATCGCCGAGCGTGATCCGGACGCGATGGCCCGCGACCCGGCGGAACAGGAACATCTCCGCCCGACGGCGGAAAATCTCGGAGGCCATCTCCGCCTCGTCGAGATCGAGCAGCCGCCGCAGCACGGCGACCGCCAGCACCCGCCGCCGGCTCCGTTCCGGGAGCGGCCGGGCCACCATGCCCGCCAGCCGCGCCGTCCACCCCTCCGGCGTGCGGCTCGCGTAGGTGGGAAAGAACACGATCATTGCCGGGGATGGCCGCCGGGGATGCTTGCATCGGGGGAACGTCCATCTTACAACCTTCGCGAGCACGACGGCCGAAGCATGGGCGCCGTCGGCCACGTGGAGGATTGCATGGGCGTCAAGAAAACGGGCAAGGGTCGGCGGAAACTCGGCCAGAAGAAGCGGCGGATGCGGGCCCGCATCCGGCACCGTAAGGGCTGATCCGTCGCGCGGCCCCGCACTGCCGGCCATGGGGCACACGTTCCGTCCGACACGACCCGCAGGGTCTGCCATCCGTCCTGCATCACCTGAGCGACGCCCGGGCCTTTCGAGTTGCCGCGCGACCACCATGGGGTAGGGTTGCGTGGCCATGGTGACGGCCGCGCGATGCGGCACTCATTCCCCTCCCGCATTCCGCGGGCGCCACGGCCGCCCGAGGAGACGGATCGATGCGTGCACAGGACTGGGCCCGTGGACTGCTGGCGTCGCTGGCCTTGACCGCCGTGGTGTCGGCGACCGGCTGCAAGTCGTTCAACGAGCGGTACATCGCGATGGAGGTATGGAAGTACGAAAGGTGCTTCGGGCACCTGCCTCCGGGCTTCACGCCCCCGGGCGCGGCGATCGCCGCACCGGCTGCGGCGCCGCGGGTCTGCGGCCAGCAGCAGTCGCAGTGCTGCGAGTCGGCCCCGGCCGTGGCCTCGACGGGCTGCAACTCCTGCGAGGGCGGCGGCACGGTGGTCGAAGGGGGCATGCCGGGCGGCATCCCGGGCGGCATGCCTGCCGGCGTGTCGGTGCCCGCCGGGCCGGGCGGCTCACCGGGTCCGGCCGCCTCGCTGCCGACGCCCGCCGGCGTCACGGCAGGCAAGCCGGTCGTGATCTCGGACGAAGTCGTGATTCCTTGATGCACGGCTGCACCGCCAGCCATGGCCGGTGCAGCCTGGCGGCAGGCGGGGCGAAGCCAAGGTTCGCCGCGCCTGCCAGGCTCGCCATCCGGGCGAGCTGGATACACGGCTGCACCGCCATCCATGGCCGGTGCAGCCTGGCGGCCGTCAGCGGCATGAACAGCCCTGCGCGAAGAGGTCCCACCAGAAGGGGTCTCACCAGGTGGGAATCCGCAGGTTGAAAACCTGCGGCCACTGCCGGCAATCGGCGGGGCAGGCACCGATTTGGTTGCAGCAGCGGAAGAGCGTAACGTCTCCGAGAGTGCCCTGGCGACCCGCGAACAGACCGGCCGCGCGACGCGGGCCTGCTAGCCCAGGGTCTCGCCAGGGCCGGGAAAATCCCGCCGCTCGACGTCGGCCCGCCACCGGGCCAGGGCGTCGGCGATCGTCGCCTTCGCGTCGGCGTAGCCGCGGACGAACTTCGGGATGCGGTCGGTCGAGAGGCCCACGAGATCGTGCATCACGAGCACCTGGCCGTCGCAGTCGGGGCCGGCGCCGATGCCGATCGTGGGCACGTGCAGGGCCTGGGTGATCGCGGCAGCCACCCCCCGCGGAATGCATTCGAGCACGACGGCGAAGGCGCCGGCGTCGGCCGCCGCCCGGGCATCGAGCATGAGGCGGTCCTCGTCACGCTGCATCCGGTAGCCGCCGAGCTGGTGCACCGCCTGCGGCCGCAGGCCGACGTGGCCCATCACCGGGATCCCGGCCGCCACGATCCCCGCGATCACGTCGGCCTGGCCCGCCGTCCCTTCGAGCTTCACCGCCTGACAGCCGGTCTCCTTGAGGATCCGGGCACAGGCCTCGACGGCAGTCCGCACGCCGAGGTGCTGGAGCGGGAAGGGCAGATCGACGACGACCATGGCCCGCGAGACGGCCCGGGAGACGATCTCGCCGTGGTAGATCATCTGCTCGAGCGTGGCCGGGATCGTCGAGGAGCGGCCGGCGACGACCATCGCCACACTGTCGCCCACGAGCACACAATCGACCCCCGCCTCATCGGCGAGCCGGCCGGTGGGCCAGTCGTAGGCGGTGACCATCGAGAGCGGCCGGCCGCGCTGCCGGGCCGCGGCCAGGTCGAGCACGGTGACCCGGCGCGACGTGCTGGGCTGGGGCGTCATGAAAGGCTCTCGAAGAACTCGGCGGCGCGGCCCACCGAGAGCGGCGGCATGCTCGCGGGGCCGAAAGCCGCCGCCGGGAAGACGAGTGTACACGGGCCCGAACGCCCTCCAACTCGCGCTCGCCAGGGTGTCCGGGAAATCCCGGCCGGGCCGGGGGGGTGACCTTGCGGCGGCATGGTGCCGCCCTATAATCCCGGTGCGTTTGCAGGCTGAAATTCCGCTGGCGTTCCGGTGGCGCTCGGCCCTGCGAAGGCTCCCTGCGGGTGTAGCTCAGTTGGTAGAGCACCACGTTGCCAACGTGGTTGTCGTGGGTTCGAATCCCATCACCCGCTTCGTCCCGTGTCTCGGTGTCGGCCGGGCCGGCCAGGTCTCCCTGGCGGCGGCAGGACGGTGCCGGGAATGCCCCGCCCTGCCTTCGTGCTGCTCTGCCCCGGGACGTCTCCGTGGGTGGGATGCCATCGTCAACGACCCTCGTTCCGGAACCGTCCATGCCAGCGTCCGATGCGTCTGCCGTCGCCACTCCCGAGATGTCCGAGGGGCTCCCGAAGCCGCTGAACATCGACGTCTCCGTCGACACCGTCTCGACCTGCCAGCGGCGGGTGAAGGTGACGATCCCCCGCGAAGACATCGACCGCTACCGCGACGAGGCGCTCGGCGATCTCGTGCCCACGGCCCTGCTCCCCGGATTCCGGCCGGGCCGGGCCCCGCGCCGGCTCGTCAGCAGCCGCTTCAAGTCGGAACTCTCCGACCAGATCCGCTCCAAACTCCTCACCGACGCCATGACGCAGGTCTCGGAGCAGCAGAAGCTCTCGCCGATCAGCGAGCCCGAACTCGACGTCAACGCCGTGCTGCTCCCCGACGAGGGCCCGATGACCTTCGAGTTCTCGCTCGAGGTCAGGCCCGAGTTCGAATTGCCGGCGTGGAAGGGCCTGTCGATCTCGCGGCCCGCCCGCGAGATCACCGCGGCCGACGTCGACGAGGCGCTCGCCGGCCACCTGCGTGAACGGGCCCGGTTCGTGCCCCACGACGGCGCGCCGGCGTCCGGCGACCTGATCGTCGCCAAGCTGGCGTTCAACGATGGCGACCGGGTGCTGTCGGAGGCCGAGGAGGCCGAGATCGTCGTTCGCGACCGGCTCTCGTTTGCCGACGCCGAACTGCCCGGCTTCGCCAAGCTCGTGGCCAAGGCCAAGCCCGGCACGACCGTGTCCGCGACCCTGAAGGTCTCCGACGAGGCCGCCGTCGAGGATGTCCGCGGCAAGGACGTGACCATGGAGCTCACCGTCCTCGACGTCAAGCGGCTCGAGCTGCCGGAGCTGACGCAGACCCTCCTCGAGGAACTCGGCGGCTTCGAGTCGGCCGACGACCTCAAGGCCGCCGTCCGCAAGCAGCTCGAAGGCCAGCTCGAATGGCACCGCCGCAAGCAGGTGCGGCAGCAGGTGGCCAGCGCCCTGACGGCATCGGCCTCGTGGGATCTCCCTCCGGCCCTGCTGCGTCGGCAGGCCCAGCGAGAACTCGAGCGGGCGATCCTCGAGCTCCGCCGCAGCGGCTTCGATGACGACTCGATCCGTCGCTACGTCAACGAGCTCCGGCAGAGCGTGATGGCGAGCACCGCCCGGGCACTCAAGGAGCACTTCATCCTCGAGCGGATCGCCGAGGACGAGGGGATCGCCGACACGGCCGCCGACTACGATGAGGAGATCCGCGCGGTCGCGGCGCAGTCGGGCGAGTCGCCCCGCCGCGTGCGGGCCAGCCTCGAGCGGCGCGGCCTGATGGACGTGCTCCGCAACCAGATCATCGAGCGGAAGACGGTCGACCTGATCACCTCGCACGCCTCGTTCAAGGACACGCCGTTCGAGTTCTCGCGGCCCGACGCCGAGGCGATCGACCACGCCGTCTGCGGCGTCGTGGTGGGCGAGGAAGAGATCCCGATCGCCACCCAGGCCGAGGCCACCCCGCGGCCCGGCCAGCGCGGCTAACCCTTCGTCCCGATCCGTCACCCCCAGCGCACCCCCATGCACCGTCACGATTTCCCCGCGTCGTCCCCGGTTCCACCCGTGATGGCCGCCTCCGCGTCGAGCGCCTACCGCGACTACCAGCGGCAGCGGACGATGACGCTCGGGGACCTGCTCCTCGAGAACCGGATCATCCTCCTGCAGGGCGAGATCTACGATGGCAACGCCAACGAACTGGTGATGAAGCTGCTCTACCTGCAGAGCGAGAACCGCCGCAAGGACATCCACTTCTACATCAACTCGCCCGGCGGCAGCGTCACCGCCACGATGGCGATCTACGACACCATGCAGATTCTCTCCTGCCCGGTGGCGACCTACTGCGTCGGCCTCGCGGCCAGCGGCGGCGCCGTGCTGCTCGCCGGCGGTGCCAAGGGCAAGCGGTTCGTGCTCCCGCACGCCAAGGTGATGATCCACCAGCCGTATGGCCAGGTGGGGGGCCAGGTGAGCGACATCGAGATCCAGGCCGACGAGATCATCAAGACGCGGTCGGTGCTCAACGAGATTCTCGCGCACCACACCGGCCAGCCGATCGACCGGATCGCCAAGGACACCGATCGCGACCGCTATCTCTCCGCGAGCGAAGCCAAGGAATACGGCCTCGTCGACGAGGTGCTGACGAAGCCGCCGGTCACACCGGAAGACCAGGACAAGGACTGAGCACGCGTCGCCCGTCCCGCCATCCACGAAGAAACCCACACCATGCCCCTGATCCCCTACGTCATCGAGAAGAGCGGCCGCGAAGAGCGGGCGATGGACATCTACAGCCGCCTGCTCAAGGACCGCATCGTGTTCCTGGGCACGCAGGTGAACGACGAGGTCGCCAACGCCATCGTGGCCCAGCTGCTGTTCCTGCAGTCGGACGACCCGAAGAGCGACATCCACCTCTACATCAACTCCCCGGGCGGCAGCGTCACGGCAGGGCTGGCCATCTACGACACCATGCAGTTCGTGACCTGCGACGTGGCCACCTACTGCATCGGCCAGGCGGCCTCGATGGGGGCGGTGCTGCTCGCCGCCGGCGCCACCGGCAAGCGGCGGGCGCTCCCCAACGCCCGGATCATGATCCACCAGCCGCTCGCCGGCATGGAGGGCACGGCGGAGGAGATCATGATCCACGCCAAGGAGTTCAAGAACATCAAGCACAAGCTCAACGGCATCCTGCTCAAGCACACCGGCCACCCGCTGGAGAAGATCGAGCAGGACACCGACCGCGACCGATTCATGTCGGCGGCCGAGGCCCGCGACTACCGGCTGATCGACGAGGTGATCGACCGGATGCCCGCCGCCGCCGCCAAGGCGAACTGAGCGGGCCTGCGCCGGGGCCGGCCCGGCGGGAAAACGGCCCGCATTCACGGGCGATCCTGCGGTTGCGGGGTCGTGGCGGGGTTTGCTAGCGTCCCCCGCCCCGCGGGAACCGGCTCAACGGGCCTCCCGCGGACGACAGGCCATGGACAGGCGGCCGCCCCGCCGCCCCGGCCGTTTGGAGACGCTTCGATGTGGTCGCACGACGGATGCCGGAGGCACGCGAACCGGTGGCACGCCATCGCCGCGGTCTCGTGCCTCGTGGCCGTCGGCTGCAAGAGCGACCTCAGCCAGCAGCTCCTCGAGCGGGAGCTCCGCTACCAGGAGGACCAGATCTACCAGCTCCAGGACGAGCTTCAGGACAAGTGCGTCAGGCTCGACATGCTCAACGGGGAGAACGCCAGCCTCCGGAAGCAGCTCGGTGTGGCACCGGGCGACTCGCTGAGTCGCTCGCGGGCGGGATCACCGCGGCCCGCCGCGGCCCCCGTCGCGGTGCCGCCGGCGCTGCAGATCCCGGAGGCGATCCGGGCTCCCGCGCCGGCCACGGCGCCCCTGGCGCCTCCAGCGCTCGACAACATCCCTCCCCTGCCGGTGAAACCTTCGTCGCAGGGGGAGCCAGCGCCGCTGGCCCTGCCGGAGCCGGCTGAAGCCGCGGCGGCCCCGGTTCTCCCGAGTCCGGCTCGCCCCGCCGAGGAGCCGGCCCCGGTGGCCGTGCCCGTGGCCTACGACCAGCCGCAGTCCGATGGCCGCCCGGTGAGGCTCGAGGTGAGCACCGCCACCACCGGCTGCTTCGACGACAACGGCGACGGCACGAGCGACGGCATCGCGGTGACGTTCGAGCCGCGCGACGCCGCGGAGAAGCTCGTGCCCGCCCCCGGGGCGGTGTCGATCACCGTGTTCGATGCCACCAACCCGTCCACGCCGATCGCCTCCTGGACGATCCCGACCGAACAGGCAGCCACGCACTTCCGCCCGACCACGCGGCTCCGCGGGATACACTTTCCGCTCCGCTGGACGGGCGGTCCGCCCACCGGCGACCACGTCCGCGTGGACGTGCGGATCACCGGCCCGGAGGGTGCGGTGCTCGAAGCCGACGCCACGATCCCGGCCCGCTGACCGCCACGCCACGCGTGGCCGCCGCTCTCGAAAGTGGCCGCCGCTCTCGAAAGTGGCCGCAGGTCCCCAAAAGTGGCCGCAGGTTTTTAACCTGCGGGAACACAACGCCCACAATCGTTCCGTGCAGGTTGAAAACCTGCACCCACTCCGGACAGCCGCTGCCATGCGTG